>CAJXRR010000056.1 GCA_913060575.1 uncultured Flavobacterium sp. | reverse complement strand
TCTCAAAAGAATGTACAAAGTTTTATTAAAGAAGTTGATTCTTTAAGAAAAAACGGAAATAGATTGTTAGAAAGTAAAAATTATGAAGTTTTTTTCGCCTCTTCAAAAGAAATCCCAAACCTTTTACATGAAATAGGAAGATTACGAGAAATTACTTTTAGAGATGTTGGTGAAGGAACTAACAAAGAAATTGATATCGATAAGTTTGATAAGTATTATCACCATATGTTTTTATGGGATCAAGATGCTAATGTTTTAGCAGGTGCTTATAGAATGGGCTTAGGAAAAGATATTTATAAAAAATATGGGATAGAAGGTTTCTACATACATTCATTATTTAGAGTAGAACCTGAATTATATGGAATGATGGAGCAAACCATAGAAATGGGTAGAGCTTTTATCATTAAAGAATATCAACAAAAACCAATGCCACTTTTCTTGCTTTGGAAAGGAATTGTGCATGTTACTCTTCGTTATCCAGAACATAAGTATTTAATGGGAGGTGTAAGTATTAGTAATCAGTTTTCTGATTTTTCTAAATCATTGATGATTGAGTTTATGAAATCTCATTACTATGACCCGTATATCGCACAATACATTCAGCCTAAAAAAGAATTCAAAGTAAAACTAAAAGATGCCGATAAAGACTTTGTATTTGATGCTACCAAAGCAGACATGCAGAAGTTTGATAAAATCATTGATGAAATAGAGCCTGGAGCACTTAGAATTCCTGTTTTAATTAAGAAATACGTAAAACAAAATGCTAGATTAGTTGCTTTTAATGTAGATCCAAAGTTTAACAATGCGATTGATGGATTGATGTATATTAAAGTTTCAGACATTCCAGACAGTACCGTAAAACCAGTAATGGAAGAGTTTCAAGCAGAACTAGAGAGAAAAGCCACCGAAGCTTCTCAGAAATAAAATAATCAGTTTACATCTACTTCAAGTTAACTGAAATTGAACCATTTAAACTTTGTTAGAATTAAGAAAAAGGCGTAATTTTGCACTCAATTTTTTAAGAATAAAGAGACTACAATGAATATTATAAAAGAAAATGTAGACGCATTAAATGCAGTTGTAAAAGTAGATATCGTTGCTGATGATTATCAAGCTAAAGTAGACCAGATTTTAGTAGATTATCGTAAAAAAGCAGACATTCCAGGATTTAGAAAAGGTCATGTGCCAATGGGAATGGTAAAAAAGCAATATGGTAAATCTATCATGATTGATGAAGTAAATAAGCTTTTACAAGAATCGTTAAATAAATTTTTAACAGAAGAAAAATTAGACATCTTAGGAAATCCTTTGCCTAGAGTTCAAGAAGATTTTTCTTGGGATGCTGAAACTTTTTCTTTTGAGTTTGAATTAGGATTAGCTCCTCAATTTGAAGTTAACTTATCACCTAAAAAGAAAGTTACTCAATATAATATCACAGCTGATGCTGCTTTAATTGATAAAGAAGTAGAAAATTTACAATCTCGTTACGGAAAAATTTCAGCAGTAGATGTCATTTCTGAAAACACCAATGTAACAGGTACTTTTACTAGTGAAGAAAAAGAGATTGAAAATAAAACAACCATCAATCTTTCAGATTTAAAAGGGAAATCAAACTTAAAAAAGTTTGTAGGAAATAAAATTGGAGATATTGTAGAATTAAAAACAAAAGGTTTATTCTCTGATGATCATAAATTAATGGGAGCCTTAGGCCTTTCACATGATGATATTCACGGATTAGATATTAATGTTTCTTTCACAATAGAAGAAACGACAGAAATCGAATTAGCAGAATTAGATCAAGAATTGTTCGACAAATTGTTTACAGATGGTAGCGTAAAAACGGTTACTGAATTAAGAGACAAGATTAAAGAAGATGCTGAAAAACAATTTCAACAACAAGCAGATCAACAATTATTAAACGCCGTTACAGAGAATTTAATAGACAATACAAAATTTGATTTACCAGCAGAATTCTTGCAAAAATGGTTAGCAACTGCAGGTGAAAAAGAATTAACTGCCGAAGAAGCTGCTGAAGAATATAACAAATCTGAAAAAGGTTTACGTTATCAATTAATCCAAGAAAAAATCGTGAAAGAAAACGATATTAAATTGGATTATGAAGAGCTAAAAGAGTATGCAAAAGGATTTATTAGAAGTCAAATGGCACAGTTTGGAAATATGAATCCAGAAGATACTGAATTAGAGGATATCGCTAATAGAATCTTAGGAAATCAAGAAGAAGCAAAAAGATTACAAGATCAATTGGTTAGCCAAAAGTTAATGACTTTTTATAAAGAAAACATGACTTTTAAAACCAAAAAAGTGAACTACGAAGATTTTATTAAAGAGGTTTACAAATAGATTACATTACTATTAAAAAAAAACTCCTCTTGAAAAATAGGAGTTTTTTTAGCTTTAAATGGAACCAAAATTATTCATCAATAGTTAGTATCTTTACCATTATAATTTTTTAAAAACAGATCAATGGATTACGGAAGAGAATTTGAAAAATACGCAACCAAACATCAAGGTATTAGCAGTACATATTACAATCAGCTAATTACTAATATGACTCCAAATATTATTGAAGAACGTCAATTAAATGCAGTAGCAATGGACGTTTTTTCAAGATTAATGATGGATAGAATTATCTTTCTTGGAACAGGAATAAATGATCAAGTAGCAAATATTATTCAAGCTCAATTATTATTCTTAGAAAGTGTAGATTCATCAAAAGATATTTCAATTTATATCAATTCACCAGGTGGTGGAGTGTATGCGGGATTAGGTATTTATGATACCATGCAATTCATTAAACCAGATGTAGCAACAATTTGCACAGGTATGGCAGCTTCTATGGGAGCGGTATTAATGTGTGCTGGAGAAAAAGGAAAACGTTCTGCATTGCCTCATTCTAGAGTGATGATTCACCAACCTTTAGGTGGCGCTCAAGGACAAGCTTCAGATATTGAAATTACAGCTCGCGAAATCATGAAATTGAAAGGAGAGCTTTATGAAATTATCGCAAAACATTCTGGACAAACAGTAGAGAAAGTACACGATGATTCTGATAGAGATTATTGGATGAAAGCAGATGAAGCGAAAGCTTATGGTATGATTGATGAAGTTTTAATAAGAAAATAATCGCACGATTATAATTTTATAAAAAGAGAAATAATGGCAAAAGAAGAAAATTTAGAATGTTCATTTTGCGGGCGTAAAAAATCTGAAACAGATTTATTAATCGCCGGAATGGATGCGCATATTTGCGATAAATGTATTGAGCAAGCGCACGGAATTGTTGAAGAAGAAATTGCCGAATCTAAAACAGGAAATCTATCTAAAGAGCTTATTCTTAAGAAGCCTCTAGAGATCAAAACGTTTTTAGATCAATATGTTATTGGTCAAGATGAAACCAAAAAAGCGATGTCTGTTGCAGTGTATAATCACTACAAACGATTGATGCAAGTAAGCGACGAGAACGAGGTAGAAATAGAGAAAAGCAATATTGTTTTAGTTGGTGAAACCGGAACCGGAAAAACTTTAATTGCACGCAGTATTGCAAAAATGTTGAACGTGCCTTTTTCTATCGTAGATGCAACGGTTTTAACACAAGCAGGTTACGTTGGTGAAGATGTAGAAAGTATCTTAAGTAGGTTATTACAAGCCGCAGATTATGATCTTGTAAAAGCACAAAGAGGAATTGTTTTCATTGATGAGATAGATAAAATTGCTCGTAAGGGCGATAATCCATCAATTACAAGAGACGTTTCTGGTGAAGGAGTTCAGCAAGCATTATTAAAACTTTTAGAAGGATCGGTTGTTAATGTTGCTCCTAAAGGAGGAAGAAAACATCCAGAGCAGAAATTTATTGAAGTCAATACCAAAGATATTTTATTTATAGCAGGTGGTGCTTTTTCAGGAATCGATAAAATGATCAGTAAGCGTTTAAATATGCAAGCAGTTGGTTTTGGAGCTTCTTTAGAGGAAGATAAGATTGATGAAGAAAATTTATTGCAATATATCATTCCTTCAGATTTAAAGTCATTTGGTTTAATTCCTGAAATTATAGGTCGTTTGCCTGTCTTAAGCTATATGAATCCTTTAGATTCAGAAACTTTAAGATCTATTTTAACCGAACCTAAAAACTCAATTATTAAGCAATATGAGAAGCTTTTCTCAATGGATGATGTAACATTTACCATAGAAGAAGAAGCCTTAAATTATATTGTAGGTAAAGCGGTTGAATACAAATTAGGAGCAAGAGGATTGCGTTCACTTTGTGAAGCTATTCTTACTGATGCGATGTTCGAATTACCAAGTTCTGAGGAAAAGACTTTAGCAGTTACAAAAGACTATGCCGAAAGTAAATTAACAAAAACTACTCTAAAAAAATTAAGAGCAGCTTCTTAATTTTTAATCAAAATAAGAGAAACCTCACTAGTAAATATTAGTGAGGTTTTTTAATTTAAAGACAATATCAAATCATTCAAAACATCTAATTACTATATTTGTTTTTCACTTTACATTACCCATCTAAATGATATCTAGAAGTACTATAGATCGTGTTTTTGAAACTGCTCGAGTAGAGGAGGTGATTGGTGAGTTCGTTCAACTAAAAAAAGCGGGAAGTAACTTTAAAGGATTAAGTCCATTTACAGACGAAAAATCTCCATCTTTTATGGTGTCGCCAGTAAAACAAATTTGGAAGGATTTTAGTACTGGTAAAGGAGGAAATGCAGTTTCATTCTTGATGGAACACGAACATTATTCGTATCCAGAAGCCATTAAGTTTTTAGCTAAGAAATACAATATTGAAATTGAAGAAACCGTTCAATCTGACGAACAAAAAGAGCAAATGAATGAACGAGAAAGTATGTTCTTGGTATCAAATTTTGCCAAAGATTACTTTCATGATGTTTTAATGAATTCGACTCAAGGAAAAGCCATCGGACTTTCTTATTTTAAAGAAAGAGGCTTCAGAGAAGATATCATTAAAAAATTTGATTTAGGATATTGTTTAGATACCTGGGATTCTTTTACTAATGAAGCCTTAAAAAAGGGCTATGATATCAAATACTTAGCAAGTACAGGAGTCACCATAGTTAGAGAAAACAAACAGTTTGATCGTTTTAAAGGACGTGTAATGTTCCCTATACACAGTATGTCTGGACGCATTCTAGGTTTTGGAGGAAGAACATTGTCTAGTGATAAAAAGACCGCTAAATACGTTAATTCACCCGAGAGTGACATCTATCATAAAAGTAAAATTTTATATGGAATTTATCACGCAAAAAAAGAAATTGCAAAACAAGACAATTGCTTTTTAGTTGAAGGATATACAGATGTTATTTCTTTTTATCAATCTGGTGTAGAAAATGTTGTTGCATCTTCAGGAACTGCTTTAACTTCAGATCAAATAAGGTTAGTTAATAGACTTACCAAGAATATTACCGTACTTTTTGATGGGGATGCAGCAGGAATTAGAGCATCTATTAGAGGAATTGATTTGATTCTTGAACAAGGAATGAATGTAAAAGTGGTTGCGTTTCCAGACGGAGAAGACCCAGATAGTTTTGCTAAAAAACATTCCGATGCAGAGTTAAAAGAATATTTAGAAACTTCTGCCCAAGATTTCATCAATTTTAAAGTATCGCTTTTAATGAAAGAGGCGAGTAATGATCCTGTAAAAAAAGCAGGTTTAATTCGCGATATTGTTACCAGTATATCCAAGATTCCAGATAGTATTCAAAGAGAAGTGTACGTTCAAGAATGTTCTCGTATTATGGACATTTCTGAACGCGTATTGTTTAGCGAATTAGCACAATTAATTTCTAAGAATACTAACGATTTTGCAAAAAACCAACAGAAAGAAAAGCAATCTTTTGAAGTTGTAAAAAAGCAGACAGCACAAGTAAAGGAGATTGATTCTTTGTTTATTCTTGAAAGAGAAATTATTAGAATTTTATTACTCTTTGGTAATCAAGAAACCGATTTTATAGATTTTGTTGAGGTTGAAGATGAGGAAGGTAATATTCATATTGAAAAAGAAAAATACACCAATCAGGTTTCGAAAGAATTGTATTTAAATCTTCAAGATGATGAAGTTGAGTTTTCGAATGAGATTTTTCAAAGTATCTACTATGAGATGATTCATCAATTAAATCAAGAAGATAAAATTGAAATGGAGGCTTTTATCAATCATCCAAATACGGCTATATCGTCTATTGTGACGTCAATTTTAATGGATGATGAAAAATATTCTTTAAGTAACTGGGAGCGTAAAAATATTTTTGTCACAGAATCAGAAGAGATTTTACCAAAATTAGTTACAGATGCAATTTTAAATTTGAGAAGAATTTTAATTGATAAAAAAATTCAACAACTAATCAATCCGGAAGAAGGCTTAACTCCAGAGAATACCGATCTAGAAATGATTCAAAACTACACAGAATTAAAAAAACGTCTATATAGTAAGCTAATGAGAGTTGTGTAAGCTTCTCTTATTTTAAATTTTCGGGAATCTCACAAACCGGTATCGGATTCATTTTGTGAAGATTTGCCTTATTTAAACGAAGATATATTTTATAAACTTCTTGTTGTCTTCCAGTAAAATCAGCGATTTCTTTACCAGCTTCTTGGGCTTTCATTGCCCATTCTAATTCGTCATAACTAGCTCCAAGTTGATCTTCGTCAGTTCTATCATCTCCCCATAAACCATCGGTTGGTGCTGCTTTTTGAATGTCTTGATTGACGCCTAAAAAACGTGCAATAGCATATACTTCAGATTTCATTAAATCAGCAATTGGACTTAAATCTACCCCACCATCACCATATTTAGTGTAAAAACCAACACCAAAATCTTCTACTTTATTTCCAGTTCCTGCTACTAATAATCCGTCTAAACCTGCAAAATAATACAAGCTAGTCATGCGTAATCTAGCTCTTGTGTTAGCCAATGCCATAAAACGATCATCTTCATTTTCAATATCTGGTAATACATCAATTAAATTGTCAAAAACAGGTGTTAAATTCACCTGAGTCATCGATACGTTTTTAAAACTTTTTTGCAGCCAAGAAATATGATTTAAAGCTCTGTTTACTTGACTTTCAGCTTGATGAATAGGCATTTCTAAACATAAAGTTGGAAATCCAGTTTTTGCACATAAAGTAGAAGTTACTGCAGAATCAATTCCGCCAGAAACACCTACAACAAAACCTTTAACACCAGCATTTGTAGCATAATCTTTTAACCATTTTACAATATAATCTGTAACATTTTCAACTTGCATAGAAAACTATTTTAGTATTTTTGACGTTCATAGTATATAGCTAAGATACAAAGCAAATGCGAAATTATTTCTTATTTTTTTTCTTGTTGATATTTTTGATTTCTTGTCAAAAAGAATCTAAAAATATTATTGATACTTCAAATATTGAGGTAGATTTTAAGATAAGTAGATTTGAGGTAGATTTTTATGATGCTAATGGAAGTACATTAGAGGGGTTAAAACAGAAATATCCATCACTTTTTCCTACAGAAACAGCAGATAGCATTTGGTTTGCTAAGATGAATGATAAGGATGAACAAGAACTATATATAGAAAGTCAGAAAATCTATAAAGATTTTTCTAAAACAGAAGAAGAACTCACCAACTTGTTTGAACACATTTCATATTATCACAAGAGTTTTAAATCACCCCAAGTGATAACAGTTTTAAGTAATATCGATTATGAATACAGAATAATCTATACTGATCAAATTCTCTTTATTTCTTTAGATGCTTATTTAGGTCAGACACACCCTTTTTACAATGATTTTCCAGGATATGTTAGAGAAAACAACACCCAAGAAAGAATCGTAGTTGATGTTGCCAATAAAATCATTCAAACAAAAATGAAACCTTCAAATAATAGAACTTTTTTAGCCAAAATGATTTTTGAGGGTAAAAAATTATATCTTTTAGATCGTTATCTTCCTTTAAAATCTGACGCAATAAAAATAGGATATTCAAAAGAAAAATTTGATTGGGCTTTAGCTAATGAAGAGCAAGTTTGGAAATACTTTATTGAAAACAATTTACTCTATAGTACCGATACTAAATTGAATAAAAGATTTATCAGTAACGCCCCTTTTTCAAAATTCTATTTGAAAGAAGATAGTAAGTCTCCGGGAAGGATGGGACAACGAATAGGATGGCAAATAGTTCGTTCTTTTATGGAGAAGAATGATGTATCTTTGCAAACTCTTTTATCTATGGATGAAGAAGAAATCTTTAAAAAATCAAAATACAAACCAAGGAAATAATGGCAATAGCACATACTTCTAAGATTGAATTTACAGTGGAATTAGATGAGAATAAAATTCCTGAAAATATAAACTGGACAGCTGAAGATGGCGGAATTAACAATGAAGCTTCCAAAGCAATTATGTTGTCTGTTTGGGACCATAAACAAAAAGATACTTTACGTATGGATCTTTGGACAAAAGATATGCCTGTTGACGAGATGAAACAATTTTTTCATCAAACCTTAGTTTCTATGGCAGGTAGTTTTGAACGTGCTACTGATGATCAGAAGATGAGTGCAACAATGCGTGATTTTTGCGAATATTTTGCTGAAAAATTAGAATTAAAAAAGGGATAATTTTTTTAATCTAGCTGGTTAAATTTTAAATTAAGTTTTTTTTCATACATTTAAAGGATTTTACCCCTAAAATCCCCCAAATGAAATCACTTAAAGTACTTTGTGCTATAGCAATTATAGCCTCTTTTTTCTCCTGTGCCTATCAAGAAGATACTGTTGCCTTTTTTATTGAAAATGACCTTTCAAAGGATTTACTTATTGAAAGAATTATTGATGAAGACCAAAGCACATCTATATTAAAAATTACAGAATTAGATTTAACATCTATAGCTTCTTACGATAAATACATCAAGAGACTCGTT
Source organism: uncultured Flavobacterium sp. (assembly GCA_913060575.1). GTDB lineage: Bacteria > Bacteroidota > Bacteroidia > Flavobacteriales > Flavobacteriaceae > Polaribacter. The sequence continues at coordinate 5,347 of CAJXRR010000056.1, read as the reverse complement.
GATTTAGATATTACAAAAGTAAACTGCTCTTTTAGTAATTATGAAGGTGTTATTACTGAAGGTCAACTTTTTTTGGACGGTATATTATTAGGAGGTTTTCAAAACAATATGGAAAACATAATTATTGAAGACCCTGAGATATTATCAATAATTTCAGAAAGATTTTTAGAAAAAACATCCTTAGATTTTTCTTTTGTTGGAGAGTCTAATTCACAACATTCGCTAAAAATTGATATTGATATTGAAATGTTAGGAACATTTGTTCATTAAAAAACGCCTGTAAAATTTACAGACGTCTTTATATTTTTTCTTATGGATTAATCTTTGTCGATGACCACTCTAGTTTTCTTTTCATAAGGCCCTACAGAGTTGATTTCTACGCGTCTGTTGAGTTGTCTTCCTTCTTCAGTTTTGTTGTCAAACTTAGGATTTAATTTACCATACCCTTTAGCAGAAACTCGATCTGGTTCAACACCTCTAGCAATTAAATAAAGTCGTGCTGCTTTAGCTCTTCTTTCAGACAGTGCTTGGTTATATTGTTCAGGTCCTCTATCGTCTGTATATCCAGAAACGCTAAAAGAAACGTTTTTATTTTTAAGCATAATTCCAGCTACCTCATCTAGCATAGTATAATAATAGGCGCTTCGAATTTTGTTGCTATCGGTATCAAAATAGATGTTTTTAGAATAACTCAAAACTTCAACCATTTGTTTAATTCTCAGTGATTCTTCATCAGGGCAACCTACAAACAACTCTAATCCTCTTACATCTAAACATTTATCTTCTCTATCTGGAACTCCATCTTTGTCCTGATCACCTAAAATAGGACACCCATTATTGCTTTTTGGTCCTTTCTCAAATCGACACCTATCTCTATAATCCGGAATTTTATCTCCATCACTATCAATAGAAACACCATTTCCATAAACTAATACGCCTATTGGAGTGCGAGGTTCTTTATCTAGTTGGTCTATAACTCCATCACCATCCTCATCGTCAAGTAAAAGCTTTGGTGTGTCTATAATTGAATCTTTGGCTTCTTCATCTCCCCATATTGTAAACACTTTTCTTTTCCCAAGTTTAATAGCTACACCTACATGTGTAACAAAGAAAGTTTCCCAATCTTGTTTGTTAGAAATAGCTGCATCTAAATGATCTTCATAGTTAAAATACCAAGATGGTCTAAATTCAAGATCAACTCTTTTGCTTAGACGATACTTTATTCCTAGTTGAGCCGAGATATAAACAGAACTTGCTTGGTTAACACTGTTTCTTGCGGGGTTTAAACCAAAATCAACTAAAGAAGTAGCGCTTCCATCTGGATTTCTTTCAAAAAGTTCAGAATCATATTGATGATAACCAATACCAAAATATCCGGCAGCATGCCATTTGGTTGAATTATGTAGGTATAAATTAGAAAAGCTAAAGATTAAATTTAATTCGGCTCCATAAGCTCTTCCATCAAAGAATAAATTGTTTGTTATTTGGGTATTGTCAACATATAAGACATCATAAACATCAGAAAAGTACTGAGCACCTCCAGAAATCTTATTGTAGTTTACTTTAAATTCTAACCCTAATAATGGATTAAACATTTTATCTACGTAAAGGTATCCTCCGAAATTCCAAAAATTACCTTGATTACCAGTACCAATAGAGCGTAAATCTCCATGCATTATAAAATTACTGAATCCACCTCCAATAGCCCATAAGTTACTATTCTTTAGGTTTGTAAGTCTTCTGTATGTATAATCTTCTGAAGTGAATTGAGCAAATAAAGTTATTTGCGTAAGAATAAAAAATAAAGTGAGTATAATCCTCCTCATAGTAAGTGCTTGCTCTGATCTAGTCTTTTGGGGGAATTTATGTTGTTATCAAATGTATAAAAAATACTTTAACATATGTTAATTTTATTTAAGATCTGTTTGTAGTCTTCTTCATTTTTCACAAAATCTAATTCAGACACATCAATAATTAGTGTATTTAAATTTTTCTCTGTTTTAATAAAGTTAATATATCCGTCATGTATTTTTTGTAAATAACTAGCTTCTATATTTTGTTCGTAATCTCTTCCTCTTTTTTTTATATTTTCTAGAAGTCTATCCGTATTTTGATATAGGTAAATATATAAGTCTGGTTTTGTGATTTCTTTATACATGATATCAAACATCTTTCTATACAAAGCGTACTCTTCTTTTTGCAATGTTACTTGCGCAAAAATTAACGATTTAAATATATAATAATCGGAAACAATAAGATTTTTAAATAAGTCAAACTGAGCTAGATCATCGCTCAATTGTTTGTATCTGTCAGCTAAAAAACTCATTTCTAAAGGAAAAGCAAATCGTTCTTGATCTTCGTAAAACTTGGGTAAGAATGGATTGTCAGCAAATCTTTCAAGGACTACTCTAGCATTAAATTCATCACTCATTATATTTGCTAATGATGTTTTTCCAGCGCCAATATTTCCTTCAATAGCGATATAATTATATTTCTCTGTTAATGGAATAGGCCTTTTTAATTCTGCTGAAATTTTTTCTATTTCTGAGTTGTCGATACAATTCTCTAAACAATGATATAATTGTTTTTTTTGAATAGGGTGAATGGTGTTTTTTGCAATTTCAACTAATGGAATCAGCACAAAATTTCTTTCTAACATTCTTGAATGTGGAATGGTTACTCTCTTAGAAAATATAATTTCATCATCAAACAAAAGAATATCAATATCAATAATTCTATCAGAATATTCTTTAGAATTTGTTCTTTCTCTTCCTAATTTATTTTCTATTGTAAGAGTTTTTTTAAGCAAGTTCTCAGGTTGAAGATAAGTAGAAACCTCAATACATATATTATAGAAGTCTTCTCCTTGATATCCCCATGAACTTGTCTTATATACTGAAGAAATTTTTCTAATAGCACCAACAGAATCGGCTATCTCATAGATTGCGTTTTGTAAGTTCTTTAACTTTTCTCCTTGGTTAGATCCAAGGGATAGATATGTAATACGTTGAATTTTCATTAAGAAATACAAAGAAAACAAAAAAAGCATCAAAATGAATTGATCACTTTAAAAGTTATCAAAGAATATTTTAAAAATGATGGTTGTAAAAAAAAAGCTGGAAACATATGTTTCCAGCTTTTTCTATTTATAAGGTAAGAAAAATTAATCTTCTTTCTTTTCTTCTCTAGGCTTGCGATCGTCTCTGCGGTCATCTCTTCGATTGTCGCGTCCACGATTATCTCTACTTCCTCTGTTATCACGGCCACCATTACGGTTATCACGTCCGCTACTTTCTCTTGGAGGTCTTTCAACAAAACCTTCTGGTTTTGGTAAAATAGCTTTTCTAGAAACTTTTTCTTTTCTAGTTCTTGGGTCTAAACCAAAGTATTTTACATCTAAAATATCTCCCATTTTAACCACATCAGAAACGTTGTCTGTTCGTTCCCAAGCTAATTCACTTACGTGTAATAAAACTTCGTTTCCAGGAGCTTCAGTATATTCAACTACTGCACCAAAATCTAACATCTTGATAACTTTCACTTCATATACAGAACCTTTTTCTGGTTTGAACATCATAGACTCGATTCGAGCTATCACTGCTTCTATTCCTTCAGGGTTTGTTCCTAAGATCTCAATAATTCCTTCTTCAGTTACAGCGTCTTCAGTAATTACAATCGTAGTTTCTGTTTCTTTCTGTAATTCTTGAATATGTTTACCACCTGGTCCAATAAATGCACCAATTAGTTCATTCGGAATTCTTCTGTTAATCATTTTAGGAGCATGAGCCTTCACTTCTTCGTTTGCAGAAGCAATCGTTTCAGTTATTTTATCTAAAATGTGTAAACGACCATCACGAGCTTGTTTTAGAGCATTCACTAAAATTTCGTAAGGTAATCCCTTAATTTTAATATCCATTTGACAAGCAGTAATCCCTTCTGAAGTTCCTGTCACTTTAAAGTCCATATCTCCTAAGTGATCTTCATCACCTAAAATATCAGATAAAACTGCGTAACGATCTCCATCAGAAATTAACCCCATAGCAATACCAGAAACTGGTCTTGTAAGCTTAACACCCGCATCCATTAATGCCATTGTACCAGCACAAACTGTTGCCATAGAAGAAGAACCGTTAGATTCTAATACTTCAGATACAACTCTTACTGTATAAGGACAATCATCTGGAATCATTCCTTTTAAACCACGTTGAGCTAAATTACCATGACCAACTTCTCTACGAGACGTTCCTCTTAATGGTCTAGCTTCACCAGTACAAAAAGGAGGGAAGTTATAATGTAAATAGAATTTTTCTTCACCTTCGTAAGATGGCATATCTATTTTATTTGAATCTCTAGAAGTTCCTAAAGTAACTGTCGCTAAAGCTTGAGTTTCTCCACGAGTAAAGATTGAAGAACCATGTACAGATGGTAAGTAATCTACTTCTGACCAAATTGGTCTAATCTCATCAGTTTTACGTCCGTCTAAACGAATCCCTTCTGCTAAGGTTAGTTCTCTAACAGCTTCTTTTTCAGCTTTTCTATAATAACCACCAACAAGGTGACCAAATTCTTCGTTTTCTTCTTCTGTAAAAGACGCTTTTACTTCTTCTTTTACTTCTGCAAATGCAGCACTACGTTCAGCTTTAGATGTTCCTTGTTTTGCAATTGCATAACATTTATCGTACGCTAAATCATGTATTCTTTTTTCTAATTCTTTGTTTTCTTCAGCTCTTTCATATTCACGAACTTCTTTCTTACCGAAAGCTTCTGCTAAACGAACTTGAGCTTCAATCTGAATTTTAATAGATTCATGTGCGAATTTAATAGCATCTGCCATTTCTTCTTCACTACATTCATCCATCTCTCCTTCAACCATCATTACTGAATCTGCAGAAGCACCAATCATCATATCGATGTCAGCATCTGCTAATTGTGCTCTACTTGGGTTGATTACAAATTCTCCATTTACTCTTGCAACACGTGCTTCAGAAATAGGACATTCAAAAGGAAAGTCACTTAATTGAATAGCGGCTGATGCAGCTAAACCTGCTAAAGCATCTGGCATAACGTCTTCATCGTGAGACATTAATTGAATCATTACTTGTACTTCAGAATGATAATCTTTTGGAAATAATGGACGTAAAACACGGTCTACTAAACGCATTGTTAATACTTCTCCATCACTTGGTCTTGCTTCTCTTTTAAAGAATCCTCCAGGATAACGTCCTGCAGCTGCAAATTTTTCTCTATAATCTACTGTTAATGGTAAAAAGTCTACTGTACCTGCTTTGTAGCTAGATACTACTGTACATAACAACATTGCTTTTCCCATTTGAACAACAACTGAACC
>CAJXRR010000055.1 GCA_913060575.1 uncultured Flavobacterium sp. | reverse complement strand
GAGATCTAGTACGGTCTCGTGGGCTCGGAGATGTGTATAAGAGACAGAGCTAAAGCTTTGAAGTCCTTTATTAATCATGACAATAATTCCATTAGGTCTTAATTCAATGTTTCCATAATTAATGTCAGAAACCTTGTTTAAGAGTTCATTAATATTACTACTTACTTCTTCAATAATCATTCTTTTAGATCCAATTCCTCCCATTTTTAACGATTGAATTAAACCAAAAGGAAGTCCTAATAAATCATTAGTGAGATCTTTTGCATCGTTATTTGTATGAGTCGTAGTAAATATCATTTCCTTAAATATTTATTCAAATATAGTTTTGTTTAACGACTTATTAAAATCGTTAAACAAATATTAACATTTAATTATCATATGTTAATTAAATAAAAGATAATGTGCTGTAAAAGTAGTAGTTATCGCTAATTTTTTTGATTAAAAACTAGTCTTTTCCTTTATGTTTTAATAGAATATTTCTATTTGTTAAGGTGTGTCTCTTTAGAATACGGTTGCTTTCTTTGATGACATTAGAATTCTTCTTTAAATTCCATAAAACATCAGAAGCTTTTCTTCTATTTTTTTTAATATCCACAATAGGTAAAGGATAATCTTCCCCTAGAATAAAATGATGTAATTGTTGTTCTAAAGGAGTCATTAAATAAGGTTCATGGGCAAAAACAGTATCTAATTTTCTTAGCTCTGGCACCCACTTTTTTATAAAAACTGCATCTTCATCATGTTCAATTCCGTTTTTAACCGGATTGTAGATTCTTAGATTATTGATGCCAGTTTCACCTGCTTGCATTTGCAATTGTGGAAAGTGTATTCCTGGTTCAAAATCTAAAAACATTTGAGATAAATGTGTGGTAGCATCTTGCCAAGGTTGCCATAAAATATGGGTAAAAAAGGAAACTGTTAATGCTCTCATTCTAAAATTTAAATACCCAGTTTCATTGAGGCATCTCATGCAAGCGTCTACCAAAGGGAATCCTGTTTGTCCACTTTTCCAGGCATCTTGATATTTTTTTGAAATTGATTTTTTTAGTTTATGATAGCCTTTATTAATACTAGCTTCTTCCATTATATGTTCCATTTCAAATTTTTGAATGAAATGCGCTTGCCACCTTAATCTAGATAAAAATGCACCAATGTGTTTTCCGTTTGCAGTGTTTTTTATTTGTTCTCCTTTTTGAAAAACTTCCCTTACTGATAGGTTTCCCCAAGCTAAATATGGTGAAATTCGGCTACAGCTAGTTCTCGATAATTCTGGTTTTGAGATGTGAAACATATACTCTTTATGTCTTTCATTAAAGAAAGTGTTGGCATATTTCCAAGCGAGTGTTCTTCCACCTTTTTGAAATTTTGTATCTCTTGAAGTTTCTAAAGAAATCGGATGTGATATTTTTTCTATTTGTTTTACTACATCATTGCTCAATAATTGATTCTCTTTTGGGTTAAATTTTTCTAATTTCTTAGTCATATATAACTCCCAATTCTCATACCAATACTCTCTATTTTGAATACCTCTTTGTACTCCGTTATTAATGTTTTCTATCCAATTAATATTGTTGTTTCTACAATATCTAGTGAAATCTTTATCTCTATTATATGTAATTAGAATGCCTGTTTCTTGATGCGAAAAAACAGTGTCAATTTTATAAAAATTCTGGATTTGATTTAAGAGTCCAATGATATCTGATTGAACACTTAAGACTTTCGTATTGTAATTTTCTAATTCTTTGTTGATGTCAACTATAGACTGCTTGATAAAATCCCAATGACGTTTGTTGTAATGCTCATCATTTAATAAAATATTTTCGAATGCATATAAAATTAGAAATTTTTTATCGCTTTTAATAGCATTAGTTATGGCTTCATTATCATGTAAACGAAGATCTCTTTTTAACCAAACGATATTTATGGTCTCTCTAATATTCATCAGCATTTTCTATTATATGTTGCGCTTTTTCTTTGATTTTTGATAAATCACTAGCAGGTATTTTATTGAGTAGATTATACATCATTCCCATTCTTCTATTGCTAGAAAGTTCTTCTCTTTTATCATCTAAGAAATTCCAATACAGACTATTAAAAGGACAAGCTTTATCTGTCACTTTTTCTTTTTTGTTGTAATGGCAGCCAGAGCAATAATTGCTCATTTTATCTATATAATTTGCTGAAGAAACATAAGGTTTTGTGGCTATTTTGCCCCCATCGGCAAACTGACTCATGCCTCGCGTATTTGTTAATTGAACCCATTCAATAGCATCATTGTAAATTCCTAAATACCATTGATCTACTTCATCTGGATGTATTTGCATTAGCAAAGCAAAATTACCTGTAATCATCAATCGTTGAATATGATGGGCATATGCGTTGTCTAAAGAATTATTGATGGTGTTTTTTAAACAGTTCATTTTTGTTTCTCCATTCCAAAAGAAATTTGGAAGTTTGTTGTGATTGTTTAAAGCGTTGAGATTTTTGTAGGCTGGCATGAGTGCCCAATACATGCCTCTCATATATTCACGCCAACCAATAATTTGACGAATAAATCCTTCTACTTGTGAAATATGAATTTCATCTTTCGAAATTCTATAGGTTTCTAGAACTTTTTCAATGACTTCTTTAGGAGAAATCAATTTAATATTCATTGCAAATGAAATTCTAGAATGATATAAATTCACTTCATTTGTATCCATGGCATCTTGATAATCTCCAAAATGAATTAGTAAATGTTCACAGAAATAATCTAATTGCTCTAAGGCTTCTTTTCTTGATGTTGGATATTCGAAACTTTTTGCATTAATTCTCCCAATTGTTTTAATTCCAGCTTCTCGAATTTCTTCTAGAAGACTAGAAACATCTTTTAAAAAGATTTGATGAGGTGGAATTAGCGTGTTTTGTTTCCATTTCTTGCGATTCGATTTGTCATAATTCCATTCGCCACCTTCAGGTTGATTTCCTTCCATTAACAAATGATGTTTCTTTCGCATGTAGCGATAGAAATTTTCCATTAAATATTGCTTTTTGCCTTCAAAAAAAACTTTCAACTCAGTTCTTGAAGTATAAAAATGTTCGCTATCCAATACTTCATTTTCTATGGAAAGTTCATCGCAAAATTCTTTGAGTTGTTTGTCTAATCGGTATTCATCTGGAAACAGATATTCAAAACGTTCAATTGAATTATTTTCAATGATTTGATGGAGATTCTTAGCTAAATCTTGCTGATTTCTTTCATCATTAATTTGATAATAAATAACTTGATGGTTTTTTGCTATTAACTCGTCCGAAAAACTTCGCATCGCAGAGAAAAAACCAACAACTTTTTGAATATGGTGTTGAACATAATCGGTTTCTTGTCGCATCTCAAAGAGACAATAGGTAACATCGTCATTTACTTCTTGAAGCCAAGAATGATTTTGATTGAGTTGATCTCCCAATATGAGTCTTAGTGTTTTCATTAGAATAGCGTTTGTTGTAACCACAATTTTCTAAACGAATGATTTGAATCATAACGTTCTGCCTGAACTTGTGTATTAAATTTCCGATCTCTTGGGTCATTTCCAACTCCAGAAACATACATCCAATTTCCATAGTTGCTATGTACATCATAATCTAATAACATAGCTTCAAAATAAGCTGCACCAATTCTCCAATCTAACTTCAATTCTTTGGCGAAATAAGAAGCCACATTTTGTCGACCACGATTGCTCATCCAACCAGTTTCTTTTAGTTCAATCATGTTGGCATTTACAAAATCATCTTGAGTTTCTCCATCAATCCATTGCTGAATTGTTTTTTGATGAGAACTCCATTCATAATCTTTATGTAAAATTCCGCCTAATTTAAAAATGTCATTTCCATGTTTCAGGGATATGTATTTGAAATAATCTCTCCAAATTAATTCAAAAATGAGCCAATACGTTGATTGGTTCTTATATTCAACTTGTTCAAATTTCTTGATATTCCAATAAATTGTTCTAGCTGACAAGCTACCATTTGCTAACCACGGTGAAAATTTTGAACTATAATCTACGCCTACCAATCCATTTCTGGTTTTTTTGTAAAACCCTAGTTTTTTTGTTTCAAAAAAGTAATCATTCAATCTATTTAAAGCTTCTGTTTCACCACCTTTAAAAGGAAAAGCAGTTTTTGAGTTTTGATGAAATGCTTGATGTCCTAAATCTTTGAGCGATGGGATAGGAGTTTTTTCTTTCAAAAGATTGTCTTCTTCTAGCTTTTGTATTTGAACCTCTGGTCGAATGGCTACATATTTTTCTAGCTTTTTTCGAAGGTTTGAAAAGACTTGAGGGATGTTTTGAATCTCTATATTAATGTCATCCGGATGGTACAAAAACTGATTGTATATTTCCTCTATTTTAATATTTGAAGGCAAACTATCTTTTACAGATTCTGTAATGTTTACTTCTTCAGAAGTCCATTCTTTTTGTTTGTAAATGGTATCTATTTTATAGAATTCACAGATGCCTTGAATTCTGTTTTCTGGTTTGTCTATATAAACTAGAAGAGTAATGTTTATTTTTAGTAATTGGTTTTGTAAATCTTGAAGTGTTTCTAATAAAAACTGAGTTCTAAATACTTCTGTTTTTTTAAAATTAAATGAATTATTTTGAAATAATTTTGGGTCAATACAATAGACAGCGATTACTTTTTTATGTTTTTCTATCGCAGTGAATAGAACTTCATTATCATGAGTTCTTAAATCATTTCCAAACCAAACTAACCCTGTTGTTTCTTGTTTCTTCTGCATTTTTCACTGCAATATTTTACTTGTTCCCAATTCTTTTCCCATTTCTTTCTCCAGCTGAAAGGTTTCCCACAAATCAAACAAATTTTTTCTGGGAGGTGTTGTTTCTTCACAGAATTTATTTTACAATTCTATTAATCATTCCATTAAAGACAAACCAATGAAATGGTGTTACTAAATACCAATATAATCTACCTGCCAATCCTTTTGGTCGGAACGTAGCAGTTTGATATAAAATACCTTCTTCAATTTTAAATTCTAGCCAAGCTTCTCCGGGTAATTTCATTTCTGCGTAGAGTAGGAGCTTTTGTTGTTTTTTATCTGCATAAATAACTCTCCAGAAATCTAATGCGTCTCCATGGACTAATTCTGTTGGACTTCTTCGTCCTCTTCGTAGACCTGTTCCACCGTAAAACTGATCAATAAAACCTCTAATCTTCCATAAGAAAGTTCCATAGTACCAGCCATTATCACCTCCTATAGACCAAATTTTATTGATGGTCCTTTTATTGTTGGTAACTTTTCTTTGCTTAAAATCTATGAAACATCCATATTTAGGGACATTAATAAATCGATGGATATAATCCTTTAGATTTCCACTACTGATGTAGGAATCTTTCCAGCTTGAAATAATACTGTTCTGTTCTATTTTAACAAAAGCTAATTTTACAGCTTTCTTATATTTCATTGGTGTTACTTCAAGTATTTTGTTGATGTTTGAAGTCTCACCTATGATTTCTATTCCCATGCTATTCACTAAAGTAGAAGCTAAATTATAGGAGGTAGATGTTACAAAATATAACCAATAGGAGGATAGTTTTGGTGTCATTATTGGAACTGTGACGATCGTTCTTTTCAATCCTCTCACTTCTGCAAATTGCAATAACATTTCTTTATAAGTTAAGATTTCTGGACCATAGATGTCGTAAGACTTGTTGTATAATTCGGTTTTACCAACGGAATTTAATAAGAAAGACAATACGTCTCTTACGCCTATCGGTTGTGTTTTGGTATTTAGCCACTTTGGAGCAATCATAAACGGTAGCTTTTCTACCAAATCACGAATAATCTCAAAGGATGAACTCCCTGAGCCTACTATGACTCCAGCTTTAAATGTTGTCAAAGCATATTGAGACGATGCTAATGTGTTTTCTACATTTTTTCTAGACAATAGATGTTTAGAAAGCTTCGTGTCATTTGTAATTCCGCTTAAATAGATGACTTGTTTTACTGCTGTTTTTTCTAAAGCATTTTTAAAATTATGAGCACAACGCTCTTCTAGTTCATGAAATTCTTTTGCAGAATTTGTCATGGAGTGAATCAAATAAAAAGCAGTATCAAAATTTAAAGGAATTGAATCTAAAGTGTCTGCCTTTAAGAAATCAGCTTCAATATATTCAATATTTTTTTCTTGTGGATATAAATGTTCAACTCTAGCAATATCTCTTACGGTACAAATTAGATTATGCCCTTCGTTTAATAAAATTGGAATTAAACGTTTTCCGATATAACCTGTTGCTCCAGTAATAAGAATTCTCATACTATTTCATTGAATTTAAATTTTAGGTCTTTGGTATTCAAAACGAGTGTTAGATTTAGATACGGCATACGCATCCAAACCATTGATTGCAGCCACTTTTGCTCTTGATAAATCTATAAAACCGTCCTTTTCTAAAATGTCATCATTTACGTACAAGTTAGTGATTTCAGCAATGATATGTAGTACGTTGTTTGATTTAATATGATATTCTTCTATAAATTTCATTTCCATCTGCACAGGAGATCCTTTTACAAAAGGTGCAATACAGTTTTGATGATATTGAGACTCTAAATTTGTCATATCAAATTCAGAAACTTCTTGATCATATTTTGCTGAACTATGATGGGCGTCAGCTATAATATCTTCAAAAATATGATTGATGGTAAATACGCCAGTTTCCTTAATATTTTTATAGGTATCTCTGGGAACTGTTGTTGGCCTTAAAATAAAACCTAGTGTTGGAGGATTAGATCCTAAATGTGTTACAGAGCTAAATACTGCAACATTAGGAACTCCTTCTTTAGAAATTGATCCTATAAGATTTGCAGATTTATAACCAGAACAAGAATTGATGAGATTGATTCTAGTAATCTTATCTAGCGTATTTATATTTTCTCTAGTGTAATGCATTACAATTTTGAAAAATTATTAATTTGTACATCCTTTGCTTTTAAATCGAACATTAGATTGTATAAGCCAAAGAACGTTCTATTAATGTAAATAAAATGTTTAGAGCCTCTATTTCCATTCATTTTTCTTAGTTCTGTACTTTTACTATATCGTTCACCTAGTTCAGTAATTTTAGTAAAGAAAACTGGATCAGAAAAATCAAATACTTCAACATTAAAAGGTTTTGTAAACAAGCTTAGCAACTCATGAAACATTTCTGTAAAGAATTCAATCTCTTCTGGAGAATCATCTTGTTTTAGAATTTCTAATTCATATAATTTCTTTGTAAAGAAAACAGGATTCTTTAAGTTTTCCTCTTCGGCTAATTCAAAATATGGTATATAGAAATCGTCTGGAATTTCCTTCATACAACCAAAATCTAGAGCAATTAAATCTCCTTCTTTAGAAACTAAAAAGTTACCAGGATGCGGATCAGCATGAACTTTTCTTAAATTATGTAATTGATGCATATAAAAATCCCATAAAGCCTGACCTAGTTTATTGGAAAGCTCTTGATCTTCGTTATATGCAGTAAATTCTGAAAGATGTTCACCTTTCATCCAATCCATCGTAATAATTCTGTCCGAGGAAATCTCAGGATAATAATTAGGAAACTTTAAGTTAGGGATGTGTTTGCAATTCTCAACAATTTCTTGACTTTGCTGAACTTCTAAAATATAATTGGTTTCTTCAACCAATTTATCTTCCACTTCTTTGAAATATTTATCAGAGTCTTTTCCTCTAATATTAAACATTTTAATAGCAATAGGCTTCACCAGCGATAAATCGGAAGCAATACTTTCTGCAACTCCAGGATATTGAATTTTAACAGCTAATTTTTTTCCATACTTTTCAGCAGCATGAACTTGACCGATACTAGCAGCATTTACTGAAGTTGAATTAAATTTATCATATATTTCATCGGGATGTTTTCCGAAATATTTTTTAAAAGTTTTTATAACTAAGGCTGGTGATAATGGTGGGACAGAAAATTGAGCTAAAGAAAATTTCTCAACATACGCTTGTGGTAAAATGCTTTTTTCCATACTCAACATCTGAGCAACTTTTAAAGCACTTCCTTTTAGTTTTTTTAAACCATCGTAGATATCTTCAGCATTATTTTCATTTAAGCGTTGTTTTGCTTCTCCTTCTGTTTTGGTGATTTTATCACCATAATACTTCAAGTAATTCACGCCAACTTTTGCGCCAGTTTGAACTAGTTTTGTTGCTCTTTGAATCTTAGATGTTGGAATATTGTCTATTGTTTTCATGTATGCTGAATTTATTTCAGGATCTTCTATTTAGATTGCATCTTCTCTTTGAATAAAAATTTACCAAAGTCGATGATGCTTTTTAAGGGTGTAGTATCGATTAAATCAAAACTAGCTTTTACAGATTTTTCAATGAAAATATCTGTTTTTTCAAAAGATGTAGAAGTATCATCCATCCAAAATTTCATCGTTACTAATAGTTGAAACCAAGCAGATTCTTTTAGACCTCTGTTCTGTAATTTTTCTAACCTTTCTTCTTTTAAATCTAGTGTTTCAATATTTAAACTCTCGATATACCCAGAAAATGATTTTTTAAGTTCTGTTAAAGCCTGTAAAGATTTTAGTTGATTTTTGTTGCCTTCTAAAGCATAAACTACATAACTTCTATTAGCAGTTAAGTTTTCGAAAAATGTATAATAAAAACTTAGCAGTTTATTCCGAGCATCAAAACTGTCATAATCTTCACTTTTTTCTAATAAGATCAATGTATTATTAAAAAATGCGTTGAAAATTCCTTTTTCAACTGCTTCAAAAGAACCGAAATATTTGTAGAAAGCTGCTTCTTCAAAATTGCACTCTTTTGCAAAGCTGTAAACTGATGAAGGTTGTTTGTTGTGATCTAAAACATATTCCATGTACCATGAAATAATGTCGTTTTCTGTGATGTTTTTCTTTTTTGCCATGACTTTGTAATTACGGTGTAAAAATACAAAATGTTTAACGATTAATTCAAAAGACTAAACAAAAGTATTTGTTAAAGTTTTTACATAAAAAAAAGCCAGAGAATTTTTTTCTCTGGCTTTCTTAAAATATTTAAATTCAATGTTTATAAACCTTTACTTATTTTGCATATTAATTATAACAAAACAGGTTCATTTACTTTGATTTTTTTAGCTGCCTTAGTAGCTTTTTCCTTAGAGATTGATTCCCAATTTAAAGATTTTTTATATTGAAAAACTTCATTTTGTCCCTTTGGATCCATCACCATTAAATATATCCATTCATTGTCTAGTAAAGTTCTTAAGTTAGTATTTCTGGCTAGTATTTCTGAAACTCTAGTCAAAGGTGCTTGAATCATTACAGACAATCTTAAGGGTTGATGGTACATTGCTTCATCAGAACCAAATAATGATTGTAGGGGTAATCCCATTTTTAAATCCCCACCATTACCTTGAACTACTCCAAATTTTCCAGTGATATTATGTGTAATTTTAGAGCCACCACCATAAATATTGTTATCAACAGTAGAGAAGTAATAGTGGTTGTTAATCCATTGAGTTACTACCATCGGACCTTGCATTATTCCTTCTAAAGCTTTTCCACTGGTATCCATTTCCCAATCATAGGAGTGGAGAAAGCATCTACTATCTAAGTTGGTGTTTTTTGTCAAGTCTCTTGGTCCTACAATAAAACCTGCATTTTTTGCAAGGCCCCATTCTGGTCTAGTTTCTCCCCAATTATTTGCTTTTTTCTGAGCTTTTGATATGCTATTGTGATTTCCAAGCCTATCTTGAGTTGCTGTCTTTTGTACTTTTAATAAATCTGATTTTAGATTTTGTACAAGTAATTTGTGAGAATCTGGAACTTCAGCATCAAATAAAACAATATCATCAGTTGTTGTATTGTGTTCTGCTCCTATAAAAACAGTGTTATCTGGAATTATAACATTATGAACTTCTTTCAAAGCTTGTCTTACCTCTGAGATATTAGCAAGTTTGGCCAACATTCTTGCATTATGTCTCCCTGGACTTGCGGCACAAGCTCCACAATCTAAACTAGATCCAAAAGGATTGTTTGCTGAATGACTTCCATGGCCAGCAAATACAACAAGTGGAGCAAATTTTTTCCAACCCATTAAGTCAAAAGCCGACTTTACAATTCCTACTTTTTCTTCAAGTGAAATTCTAAGCGAAACAATATCATCTGTTGTTACCTTATTCATATCAGGTTGACAAATTGTTTCTAAATTAGATGCATTTCTTTGATTTAATTGATACACTTTTTTAGGGAATAAAGTTCTCCCAATCAAAGCTAGACCATAATAAAAACCAGAACCTTCAACATAACCAAAAGCAGAAGGTAACATGTTTTTCATCCTTTTTAGAAAATAGTCAGTAAATTTTGAAACATTGTTTTTTTTCTGGTATTTGATATAGCTTTCTTCTTTATTTTCTTGAGAAATTTCTGAAACTGTATATGCTGAGCTAACTATTGGCGGACAAGACTTACGTGTGATGCCGTCGTTAGCATTACTGTAATCCATTGCTATTCCAAAGAATCCTGCATACCCATAGGTTTCGTAATTACCTTTTGATTCTACATGTCTTCTAATTAATTCTGAACGTGTGTCGATACAAAATACTAGTTGTGCATCACAAGACTCTTTGTCTGTTGAAGATTTCGTTGAAATAGATTCTTTAGTTAGAGTTTTTACAAGTTGGTTTTGCCAACTCTGTTCCCAAGCTTGTAATATAATATATTGAAGTTTTGATACAAGACTATTGAAGTTCTCATCATTAGCTTCAGGTAATAAAGGAGTATTTAGCTTTTTAGTTGTCCAAAGACGTGCGGCTAAATAATCTAGTAAACTGATTGGGAAATCTTCATGCCATTCAGAATTAGATTCACTTCTGTGGTTAATATAACCCGTCCATCCTGGAAGTGCGGCTAAATGATGTGTAAAAATTTGAAGGTAGTCACTTTCTGGAGTATCTTTTAAGATATTTTCTAAAGCCTCTTCACTAGTTTTTGGAATTTCTCTCAGCGATGTTGTTCCCATTTCAGAATCATATATAACTAGATGTCTCCATGCAGCGTAGAATCCATCTGTCTTGTATGGCATATGCCATTCAGCCAAGCCTTCATCCATAAAAGCAGCCAACCATTTAGCCATAATACGATCTGTGTCATGGTTTACATTTACTACTTCAGATTCTTTTTGTGATTCGATGAACTTTAAATAATGTTCTGGAGATTCAGATAACTCATTTTCTTTAAGAAGAGTAGTCAACACATCTTTGTCGATATCTCCTCTTTCCCACGCTTGTCTGTATAATTTTGCTGCTGGAAAAGAATTGGCATTAAAATGTTTTTTTGCTAAGCTTACTGCTTCTTGAAATGATGAGTTTTCGTAACCTGATAAAGGGTTAGAAGCGACAAAAGTGTATAGAGGCCATGTTTTACCAATTACTTTTGATGCTTGATCAATACTGTTTAGAATAAACTGATTCATATCGATTTTGATTTATACATTAAAACTGATTTTTTATAAGGCTGCGTTACGTTCATTAATGTTACATAGAGCCAAGGGATTTTTCTGTAAACACCTAATTTCATGATAAAAAATCCAAGTAGAAATATTATTCCGAAGATAATTTGTACCCAAGATAAAGGCATCGGTTGAGCTATCATTGGTAAATCTGCCATTATGAAAGTCACACCATTATACATTAAAGCATAGATACCTATCCCCGATACAAAAATTAAGGGTAGAACGATTATCTTTTGAATTACTGATAAGCTCTGTTCTTTTACAATATTATAAGTCGCTTGCCCTACTGTAATTGCTGCGATCAATGTTAAAAACAAACCACTATCCATTTCTAGCCCTTTTCCAGTCCATAAAGCAAAAAGAAAAGCGCCCAAACTACCAAATGCTAATACTACAATTGCTTGAATTGGATTAATTTTTAGTTCCTTTACTTTTTTAGGTTTTGTTTGCGCGATTTCTTCACCTGAAGAAAGAAATAAATACGCTTTATAAAATCCGTGAAGTATTAAGTGAGCAACAGCTGCGCTAAAAAAACCTAAGCCACATTGCATAATCATAAAACCCATTTGAGCAATAGTAGAACAAGCTAGTTTTTGCTTTACATTCACTTGAAGAAGTTTTGCAAACTGTGCAATAATTGCCGTAAATCCTCCAATAATAAAAAGAATATTTAGCGTATTAGATGCAAATAATAACGTAGCAAAAAGCGCTAATAAAATTCCAGCTCCATTTACAAACCCAGCATGCATTAAAGCAGAAGCTGGAGTAGGAGATGTCATTGCAGATAATAACCAACGATGAAATGGGTATATTGCTGATTGTACAATTGCAGCTGCGATAATACAGAAGGCAGCGATGGTTGTAATATAAAGTGGAAGTTCATTGACAGTAGATGCTAATCCACTTAAAGTATACTCACCACTAGTAAAAGCTAATAACAAAATCCCTAATGCTAAAAAGAAGGTTCCTGTTAAAAAGTATTTTAGCGTAAATTTTGAAGCTTCTCTAGCTTCTCCCCATTTGGTATCAATTCCAATTAATCTAGACATTAAAAAGCCCATAATAAGCCAGCTAAAAATCAGTAGTAATACATTGTTTGACATTACTAGAAGCATCACAGATAATGTGAAACCTAGACATAACATCATAAATCGTGAATGAAATCTAAATCCTTTAAGATAGCTACTTGCATAGGTGCTAACAATAGCACTGAAAAAAGTAACTGTACTCCAAATTAGAATTGTAAAACCATTAATTCTGAAGATATTACCCAAATTCCATTCAGGCAAACTTGAGAAATTAAAAATGAGGTAAGCTGCATTACTTACAAATAAAATCCATAAAAAGTAAGTTATTACTATGGATGTTAAAGACTTGTTTGTTTCTTCAACAGAGTTTTTGATGTTTTGATTAGATATTACATCTAAATTATTTTCAAGAACCATTTATATATTGTTTTTAAATTTTAACAATGCAAAGGTTAGAGATATAATTCATTAATTTTTATTTATATTAATTATTTAATTCATAAACAATATTTATGTAAATATTTTATCATGTTTAAAATGTATCAATGGAAGTGTTATCTAGTTGTGTGCTTGAATTGAATTATTGAAGTTAACTTCAATTTTATTCAAATAAAAAAGCCAAAAACATTTAAGATTTTGACTTTTAATGGTCGGGGTGGCAGGATTATTATCATGACCCTGCAATGTTATGTTGCAAATTAAAGCAAAGCTTCAATTTTACCTAAAACAAAAAACTCTCTTAAGAAAGTGAACTTTCTACGAGAGCTTTTTTGCTTTAACTTGTCGGGGTGGCAGGATTCGAACCTGCGACCTCCTCGTCCCAAACGAGGCGCGATGACCGGGCTACGCTACACCCCGAAATATTCGGACTGCAAATTTACTATATTATTTCTATATTGTAAAAGGTTTACTGACTTAAAATTAATATCTATCAAATGAAAATATTCGCCAGAAAAATAATACTTCTATTGATACCAATTTTATGGATGTGTTTCCTAAGCATAGAAAGGACTTCAAACAATCTCTATAAATATGAAGTTGTGGTTCCAAACTTATCAATTCCTTGGGGCTTTACTTTTCTGCCAGATAATTCAATACTAATCACCGAAAAAGCAGGAAAATTAACTCATTTTAAAAATGGAAAAAAACATGAAGTTGCTGGCTTGCCTAAAGTAGAACAATATGGCCAAGGTGGATTGATGGATATAGAATTGCACCCAGATTTTGAAAATAATAACTTCATTTACTTTACGTATGCTTCTTCTTCAGGTGAAGGAAAAGGTGTTAATACTGCCTTAACAAGAGCTGTGTTTAAAGATGGAAAATTAACAAATAAAAAGACATTATACAAAGCTTCACCAAATTCTAATAAAGGGCAACATTTTGGTTCTCGTATTGCATTTGATAACGAAGGTTATTTATATTTTAGTGTAGGTGATAGAGGAAATAGAGATGATAATCCACAAGATATTATGAAAGATTGTGGTAAAATATATCGACTCCATGATGATGGAAGTATACCGGCTGATAATCCTTTTTTCAATGTCGCTGGAGCAAAAAAAGCAATTTATAGTTACGGTCATAGAAATCCACAAGGAATGGAAATGAATCCATTTACAAATGAAATCTGGACGCACGAACACGGACCAAGAGGAGGAGACGAAATCAATATCATCAAAGCAGGAAAAAACTATGGTTGGCCAAAAGCTAGTTATGGAATTAATTATAGTGGTTCAAAGTTTACCAATAAAACAAAGATAGAAGGAATGGAAAATCCATTACATCATTGGACTCCATCTATTGCACCAAGTGGGATGGCTTTTGTTAACAGTGATAGATACCCTGAACTACAAGGTAAATTATTAGTTGGTTCTTTAAAGTTTCAATATGTTTCTGTCTGTGAGTTAAATAATGGAAAAGTTGTAAAAGAAGAGAAGATTTTAGAAAACCTAGGGAGGGTTCGCTCTATAGAACCTGTCTCTTATACACATCTGACGCTGC
>CAJXRR010000054.1 GCA_913060575.1 uncultured Flavobacterium sp. | reverse complement strand
TCTACACAGAGTAGATCGTCGGCAGCGTCAGATGTGTATAAGAGACAGATGTTACATTACAAAAGCTGAAGGACACTAAAAATAAAAGGTAAATATGTTATTATCCTATAAAATCTTGTGAAAAAAGCATATATTTATAACTATATAAGAAGTTGTGCGTCATACGACTAACCTCTCGTGAAAAAGAAAAATTGACAAAAAAATGATTACCAAAATTGACCTAAATAAAGTAGCGAGTTACAAAAATCAAGCGACTTTAGAAACAGACAAAGCTTTGAATCTTATTTATGGTTTAAATGGTACAGGAAAAAGTACTTTATCAAATTATCTTTTAAAAAGAAAAGATGAAAAGTTTAAAGATTGTTCAGTTGTAGGTTTAGACGAGAATCACGAAATACTTGTTTATAATCAGACATTCATTCAAGATAACTTTTTTGAATCTGAAAGTTTAAAAGGAATTTTCACTCTTTCAAAAGAAAACAAAGAGGCTATTACAAAGATTTCTAATGCACAAAAAGAAATAGTAAAGCTTGACGAAGAAAAAATCAAAAAAACCGAAGAACTAGAAACTGAAAAAACATCAATAAATAGAAAGCTTGAAAACGCAAAAAATACTATTTGGAAAATAAAAACCGATTTTAGTGGTGGTGACCGTGTTCTTGAGTTTTGTTTGGAAGGTCATAAAGGTTCAAAAGACAATCTATTTAATCATATTCAAGGTTTAACAAAACCAACTGAAAAACCAACCAAAAGCATTGATGATTTAAAAAATGACGTTCAGGCAATTATGGGAGAAAATGCTCAAAAATATGCCTATGTTCCTAAAATCACACTCTCATCTTCAAGTATAGAAACTGAAAAGATTTTCAACAAACAAATTGTAGGTAATGAAAATAGTAGTGTATCTGAACTAATCACAAAACTTGGAAACTCAGATTGGGTAAAATCGGGATTAAAATATTTACCCGAAGAATCATTTGAAGAAAATGAAGATTGCCCTTTTTGTCAAAAAAAAACCATTTCAAACGAATTAATAGAAAACATCAAGGGTTACTTTGACGCTTCGTATGAAGCAGATATTGACGCTATAAAAACCTTTCTCGAAGGATATTCACAAGCAATTCAACTAATTCCGAACGAAACAATTTTTGAAGCCAATCCCAAATTTGAATCATTCAAGAAAGATTTTGAAATTAAATTTAGTGCATTTAATCAATTAGTTAAGTCGAATAAAAAAAAGATTGAAGAAAAAACAAAAAATCCAAGTGTACCTCAAACTCTTGAAAATTCAACGAAATTATTAGAAGAAGTCAATCATGTTATAAGTAAAATTAATGCTTCGATATTAGAACACAACGATAAAATTGATAAAAAAGCAACAGTAAAAACATCAATAAAAAAGACTTTTTGGCAAATTATGCGTTGGGATTACGACCAAACTATAAGTTCATATCTTTCAGATAAAGGCATATCAAAAACTAAAACAGATTTGCTTAATATAGCTATTAAAGCTTTTGATAAAACAATTCTTGAACAGAGGTCAATCATATCGGAACAACAAAAACTAACAGTTAATATTGAAAAAGCGATTGCAAGTATTAATGATGGATTAATTGACTTGGGGATTACTGATTTTGAAATTGAAAACCACGAAGAAAACCTTTACAAGATAGTAAGAGGTGAAAACAAAGAAAGAGTGTTTCGTTCATTAAGTGAAGGAGAAAAAATGATAATAAGTTTCCTATACTTTCTAGAAATGTGTAAAGGGAAACAAGATGCAACAGAAACAGGAAACAAGAAAATTATTGTAATTGACGACCCTATTTCTAGTCTTTCTCATATCTATATTTTCAATATTGGAAGATTGATTAAAAAAGAGTTTTTTGGAAAAAAAGAAACAAAAAAAAATGCGGAAACAGGAGAAAAAGTAACTATTTGGAAATATAATTACGAACAAGTATTTATATTAACTCATAGTCTTTATTTCTTTTACGAGATTACAGAAACAAAACACGATGAACGTAAAGAAACTCAAAAACTATTTAGGCTTATAAAAAATAATGATGGTAGTAGTTTCCAAAAAATGAAATATGAAGAAATTCAAAATGATTATCAAGCTTATTGGCATATTATAAAAGATGAAAATCAACCACCAGCTTTGATTGCAAATTGTATGAGAAATGTAATTGAGTATTTCTTCAATTTTGTAGAGAAAAAAGATTTAAATAACTTTTTCAATCAAGAGCCACTTAATACAAACAGATTTCAAGCTTTTTACAGATACATAAATAGAGAATCCCATTCTTTAGGACAAAATATATATGACTTTAAGGAATTTGACTATACGGATTTTAAAGACGGTTTTGCAGAATTATTTAAGGTAGCAGGTTATGAGGAACACCATAAAAAAATGATAAAAGAATAAAGACAAATTTTAAGAAGTTTATAATTAATTGCTGCTTGTAGCCTACTTACGAAAATCCTTGCGGATTTTCTACTCAGTTTATATTTACTAAATTAGTTGCTTAAACACCACAAACCATTCACAAAGACGCTGTAATACAGAAAATGAACGAGAAAGAATATTTTGAAAAAAGCCAAGAAAAGAACCTACCTTCAAGATGTCCAATTTTAGATTATTGTACAAGAAGAGCTTATAGTTTATATTTTTTTGGAGAATTCACAGGTGGAGTAAATGAGAATATTGTAAAAATATTACAAAGGCATAATTTATTAAAAAATGATTTTGAGGAAAAAGCTATCGAGCTTTCGGGAGAAGTTCCTGAAGTCTTATTTTTAGATGATTACAAAACCTATGAAAATCAATGTCCAGAAGTCAATCTTTTTGACACTACTTATGCTTTTAGATTTGCTATTGGAAAAGCTAGTACTAGTGGAGTTTGGAAATCTGATAGTTTAGGAAATAGTAAGTTTAAAAATTTAAAAAGTAGACATTATAGTGAGTGTTCTGAATTTAGTAGAACACAATTTGAAAAACCATTTGTTAAAAGAAAAATGACACAAAAAAGAAAAAACCCAACTTACAGACAAAAAGTTAGACTTTTACAAGAATCGAAAAATCAGTGTGCGTTTTGTGATTTCTCTGATGCTGGAAGAATTCAATTTCATCATATTGACGAAAATCCTGCGAATACAATTTTGGAAAATTTAATTTCTGTTTGTCCTAATTGTCATTCACATATTGGAGAAAAAGTAATTACCGAAAATGAAGTTTTAAATAAAAAACATTTTTTGAACTCTAACTTTAAATCTGAAAATAAGAAAGAAAATACTAATATAAAAATTTCAAAAAGCACATTGAATAATCCAGTAGTTGGGAATAATAATATTATTAACATTAGTGTAAAAACACAGTCAGGAAAGAAAATTATACAGAAATACCCAAATGGTTCAATTGGTCAAAATGTATTAATGTGTGGATATTCAAAATATCTAGCTGATAAATATGCAGAGTATAAAACTTTTGAATTAAAAAATAAAGGCCAGAAATTTAATTATGCTAGTTTTTACGGAAAAGTTAAAAAAGATTTTAAAGCTGGAGGTTTTTTTCACATTCCTGAAACTAGGTTTCTTGAATTAACAACTTATTTACAATCACGAATTGACAGAACAATACTAGCTAAAGTAAATAAAAGTAAAGGTATTTTTAAAAACTATACAAGTTACTCTGAATACGAATTAGAAAATATAGGAAAAGAATAACGGCTAAAGCTAATACCTTATAAACTTTATTGCATAAACAACTCAAAAAAGCTTATACAACAACCTTAGCTGTAATTATCAAATTTAAGTAATTAATAATAACCAAAAAAGTATAATATGAAATATTTAAAAAACATTACAATTGTTTTCACCTTATTATTAATCACTTTAAGTTGCGAAAACAAATCCCAAAGTAAAGATACATTAGAAAACTGTGATACTGTCAATAATAAAGTCTTAAAAATGACAATAGTAGTCAATTCTGATGGTAATTATTATTTTACATCACAAGGATATTTCACTGGTTTTAATGAAGGTAATGTCGAATATATAATTAATGATGTTGATGTTAAAATTAGTGAACTAATAAATGGGAATAGATATAAGAAAGTTGATTTCTCAAAAATTGACTTGAAAAAAAACAAGAAAGTTCAAGAACAGATGCTAGCTGGATTAACTTGTAGCTGTACTATTAATGGAGTTACTGTTACTGCTACTTATACTGGAAATAGTAAAAGCTGCTCTGATATTTGTGGTGAAGTAACCGAAATGCTTGGTAAATTGAACAAGGACAATGTCAATAATTAAAATCGGAACTCTTCTGTATCTTAAAAACTTAAGTTAGAATTTAGAAAAATGAATTTTTGTTGATTTGATAATTGAAAAAATAAAAAACTACAGCTGACAAAGAACTGAGTTAAAAAACAACTCTTTTCTTCATTAATCCTTTAAAATTTCTTTAGGTCTCCCATCTTGATCTATTTCCCAAGTACTTTTGATTCCATCTCCATCACTATCAATTATTGAAACAGCTCTAGCTTTAAAACCGCTATTATTGGCTTGAATTAATTCATAGGTGTAATTTGCTGTTCCACCTTGATTCGTAGTTTTAGGAGGAATAAAATCTATTGCATTAAACTCTGGTGAATATGTATTATATAAATAGTAGTGAGATTTTTGAAAACTATGAATCGCTTTTAAGTTCTGCTGCGCTTCAATACTTTTAGCTTTGTTTACAACACCCATAAAGTTTGGCATTGCAATTAATATTAAAATC
The DNA here is from genome assembly GCA_913060575.1 of uncultured Flavobacterium sp. Lineage (GTDB taxonomy): Bacteria > Bacteroidota > Bacteroidia > Flavobacteriales > Flavobacteriaceae > Polaribacter. The sequence continues at coordinate 9,906 of CAJXRR010000054.1, read as the reverse complement.
CCAATGATTACAAGAACAACTAAAAGTTCTTGTAAATTATAAGCGTTCACTTTTCTTTTGATTTTCATATTCAGCTTTTTTATTAAAACAAAGACTTGTTTGATTCAAAAGTAATAAAAATAAAAATATTTAGTACATTTAACCTATTCTTAAATTAAATCCCCCTATGAAAAAGGTCTATTATACGCTAATACTAGCGTGCTTGTTTAGCTGTGAAGCTGTCTTTTTAGAAGACATCTCTGACAAATCTGTAATTTTATTGGCTCCTCTTAATAATTCTCAATTAGATCTTGGAAACAATACTTTTAGCTGGCAACTCTTAGACGATGCTGAGAGCTACCAAATACAAATTGCTACTCCTGGTTTTGAGAATGCAAATCAAATTATCCTAGATTCTATAGTAATAGACAATAGCGTGATGCAAAACTTAAATTCAGGTACTTATCAATGGAGAGTAAAAGCATCCAATTCAGAATATGACACCCGGTATACGACGGTAAGTTTTACTGTCAATTAAAAAAACAAATTGTAATGAAAAGAAATGTATTGCTTTTTGTTGCCTTGCTATTATTTACTCTTTCAATTGGAGCGCAAGACAATACTAGTAGAATTGAAGAATTAGGAATTAAGCTTGACAGCTTAGCTATAAAAGTCTCTGGGCTTTCTAAAAAAGTTGACCTCTCTATAAACTCAACAGATTTAACGACCTATTTACGTGCAATTGCATCTTCCAATAGTATCAATATCAGTACTGAACAAAGCTTAAAAGCAATCATAGTTACGCAGAGTTTTTCAAATGCTACTGCAAAAGATATTTTATTAAATCTTTGTAAAGAACATCGTTTAACAATTGATGTGATTGGAAATATCTTATCTGTTAAAAGATATAAACTCCCCTATGTTGAGAGACAGATTCCGATCACCTACAATAAAGAGAGTGATCTTTTTTCTGCTGACATTCAAAATGATAGTCTAGCCAAAGTATTTCGTAAAATAACTGAAGTAACGGGGAAAAATTTAGTTTTTTCAGTAGATATTGGAAATTCTAGAATTTCATCCTTTATAAAAGACATGCCTTTTGATGCTGCGATAGACAAAATCGCCTTAGCAAATCAATTAGAGGTAACGAAAACTAAAGACAACTTCTATCTTTTTAAAGTATCTACAAAAGAAAATCTTAGTAGTAGAAGATCTATTACCATGTCTGAGAGTTATTCTTATAAAATAATCGACCCTGTTAATCAAATACTACAAGTTAGTTTTATAGATGCTCCTATCGAGCGTATCATTGATGATCTTGGATATGAACTAAACGTGAATATGGCAACCAATAAACCTATTAAAGATTTAGGGAAAGCCACAATAAAATCAGACAGTATCAATTTCAATAGGTTGCTTGATAAAATATTAGAAGATACCAAATACAGATATAAATTAGAAGACGGGATGTATTTTTTCGCGGAGAGTGAAAATCCGTCGATAGAAAGCGTAGAAGTAGTACCTCTGATGAATAGATCCATTCAACTTATGATGGAACCACTGCAAAGTGCTGGAGGCTTTTCAAATAATCAGATTAATAACACCTTTTCACAAAACGGAAATTTTAATCAAGCTGGTTTATTACAAGGAAATCAAAATAGATCGTTTAATAATACTAGAAATAATCAAGGAGTAAATACAGACACTCAAAGAAACATCAATGGAGATAATGAAGCTATCAAAAGTATCTTTCCAAAAGATATCATAGAGGGTTTAGATGATTTAAAAATAGATGTTGAGCAAAATAGCTTTATCGTTAAAGGAACTGCACAAAAGATTGAGCAGTTTAAAAAATTCATCAAAAAAATTGATAAATCGGTTCCCCTTATCATGATTGAAGTGATGCTGATAGAGGTCAATAAATCAAATTCAGTCTCTGCGGGGATAGATTTAGGTTTAGGTGAGAATCCAATAAATACTGGAGGAACTTTAACTGGTGATAATCTTTCTACCGGAAACTCTTCTGGAACAAATTTAACTCTTGGAGCGAATTCAATCAATAGAGTTATAGGTGGGCTTAATGGTATAAGTTCGTTAAATATTGGAAAAGTCGTTCCTAATTTTTATGCAAGAATTCAGGCATTGGAGACCAACGGAGATTTAAAAATTAAATCAACTCCTAAATTATCAGCTTTAAACGGACATGAAGCATCTCTTACCAACGGACAGACAACCTATTATACCCAAACACTTGTCAACACTATTGGAGTTGAAAATCCTTTGACTCAAGAATTCGTGAACTTCATTCCGATTGATGCTAATTTATCCATAAAAATTAGACCCATAGTCTCAGGTGATGGTAGTATTACTTTAAGTATTGATGTGCAACAATCTTCTTTTAGTACAGTAGCTAGAATATCGGATAATGCACCACCAAATATCAATACTAGGAAATTCAATTCTACCGTACGAGTAAAAGATCAGGATGTGGTTATTTTGGGAGGACTGGAAGTGGATTCAAAAAGCGATTCAGGCTCAGGAGTTCCTTTTTTAGCTAGAATTCCAATTATTAAATGGTTTTTCAGTAAACGAGTTCGTACGGCACAAAAATCAAAATTGTCAATCCTTATAAAACCTACAGTGATTCGTTAGCAATGGATAAGCAGTTCATAAAATATGGTGATACTTTTTGTGCTATTGAGCATGCAAATAATGATGTGTGTTATTTATTACAGCTCAAAAAGAAGCAGAAAGAATTGGTTATTTCAAAACAAGAAAAGTTTTCAAAACAGGAAACTTTACTTAATAGCCTAACGAACCAAAAACATATTTTTTTAATTGTAAACAATGAACAGGTTCTATCTAAAAGTATTGATTTTGTAAATCAATCAAAACAAAGAGTTGTAAAAACAGCATTTCCTAACATTTCGCTTCAAGATTTTTATTATCAAGTAACTCAAGATAGCTCTCGATCTCATATCGCTATATGTAGAAAAGAAGTGCTCGATAAAATTATTGGAATATATACTGATAAAAAAATTTCTGTAATCAATTTTTCACTAGGAAACTTAGCCGTGAAGTCGTTACTGCCCTTTTTTGAGAATAAAACACTTAGCACCTCCAATGCTGAAATTGTTATCGAAAACAACGAGATCATAAGTATTACCAAAGAAACTCAAAAAGAACAGACCTATCAAATTAATGGCTTAGAAATTCGCCATGAAAGTACGCTGGCTTTATCAGGAGTTCTTTCTTACTATTTTGAAGACAATAGAGAAGATAAGACAGATTTTCAACAAAAGTTAGAAAAAGAATATGAGCAAAACAGGTTTTTTACTCTTGGAATGAAATTCGCTCTAGGGTTCTTATTTATTGCGCTATTGATCAATTTTCTTTTTTTTAATTCTTATAGAACAAAGGTTGGAGATTTAGAGTCCGAGTTATTATTGAATGAAACCTATAAAACACAATTAGTTCGGCTAAATGATGTGGTTTCAAAAAAGAAGAAATTAGTACAAAGCATAACTTCAGCTAGTAATTCAAAAGCAATTTGGTTTGTAGATCAAATCGCTAAAACAGTCCCTAAGACACTATTTTTAAGCGTTATGAATTATCAGCCTTTACAACGAGCTATAAAACAAGAAAAACAAGTTCAGTTTCAAACCAATCAAATAATTATCAAAGGCACCTCTAGAAATGATTCTGATTTTACCGATTGGATAGAAATATTACAGAGCTTAGACTGGGTTGAGAGAGTATCGTATGTAAACTATGGAAAAGGAACAACCAAACAAACTTCTTTTGATTTTGTCATTCAAATGAAAAATCAACAATAGAGCATGGAAACACGAAAGAAAAATATCGCTTTAGTTGTTGGGTTTGTTCTGATGCTATTCTTGTCTTATCAATTATCGGTTAAGAAAACCTTTGAATTAAAGTCAAAGATAGAAAAACTCTCTAGTGACAAAGAATTGTTATCCAATGCAGAACAGAAAATTAAGAGACTACAAATTCAAAACAAACATTTAGATTCTATTTTAATATCTAACGATGTATCAATTGATCAATCTTTTGAACAAAGCTTGGTTGAAAAAATAACAAAGCTAAAAGAGCTACATCAAGTTGAGTTAATTTCTTATGACAAACCACATTCTTTTGAGTATGATGGGGCAAAAATGTTGAGTTATACCATAGAAATTAAAGGCGATTTCAGAAAGATGATGCTATTCGCTAGCGAATTAGAAAAACAACGATTGGGTGAATTTTCATCAGTAAGAATTGAAAAGAAAATGAATTATAGAAAAGGAAGAAACGAACTTATAGGAACTCTTATTTTACAAAGATTAAGTAAATGATATTAGCGGGTAAAATACTATTGATCGGGTTACTTTTTTATGTCTTTTATGAAGATGTAAAAGAGCGTAAAGTGACGCTGTTATTATTATTTACTCTTTTTGTTTTGGGCGGTCTTTTAAATAGTTATCATCATATCTTAGAATTATTTTTAATAAGCACTTTAATTAACCTTAGCGTTATTTCTGCTATTATTTTTATCTTATTTTTATATTCAAAATTCAAACTAAAAGCACCGCTCTTTGATGTATTTGGAGTTGGTGATCTCTTATTTTTTGTCTTTATGGCAATTAGTTTTCCTGTGAGTACTTTTTTAGTATTATTCTCAGTATCATTGATATTCTCATTTGTAATTTCCATTGTTTTTAAAGAAAAATTAAAAAACCTCATTCCATTAGCAGGTCTGCAAGCGTTATTTTTAGGATGTGTCATTGGAGTCAATTTGTTATTTACTATTACAAACTTGTACGCTTTTTAATATGAACCATCAATTAGAGAACATATCAACAGAGGTTTTACAAGTGATAAGTGCTGAACAGGCATATCATTACAGGGTTATTCCTTATAAGGATTTAGATGGTAAGGTCTATTTCATAACCGATAGTTCTTCCTTGGATGATTTAATGAAGGAATTAGAGATTGTTTTAGGAAAACAAGTTGTTTTAGAACAAGCATCTAAACAAACGATTGAAGTTTATCTCCAAAAAAACTATCGTAAAAGAGAACGAGGTATTTCAAGTTCTTCACTTAGTTATTCGGAAGACTTTTTATTAAATATCATTTTTGAAGCCAAAGAAATTGGAAGTAGTGACATCCATTTTGAAGCTTTTGAAAAGCAGCATCGTGTTCGTTTTCGTATTGATGGAAAATTGATTGAAAAGTATATGATATTATTGGAGGATTATCCAAAGATCATCAATCGAATTAAAATCATGTCTGGATTAGATATTTCTGAAAAAAGACTGCCACAAGATGGAAGAATCAACCTATCGACTGAAACTGAAGATTTTGACATTCGGGTTTCTTCCTTACCTACACTCCATGGTGAAAAATTAGTATTACGTATCTTATCAAAGAACAATGTTACAGTACAACTAGAAAACTTAGGATTTACAAAAGATGAATTAGAAATGTATGAGTCTTCTGTAAAAAAGCCCAATGGAATTGTTCTAATTTCTGGACCAACGGGTTCTGGAAAAACAACCACCTTATATGCAACCCTAAAACTTCTAAATAAAAAAGACACCAATATTCTAACCATAGAGGATCCAATAGAATATACTTTAGAGGGTGTGAATCAAGTACAGTTAAGAGAGAACATTGGACTTGATTTTGCAAGTACTCTTAGAACATTTTTACGTCAAGATCCTGATATTATTATGGTCGGTGAGATTCGTGATGTAGCAACAGCAAACATGGCTATTAGAGCCGCATTGACGGGCCATTTAGTCTTATCAACCATTCATACAAACTCTGCTTGGGCAACCATTTCAAGATTGGTGGATATGGGAATTCCCCCTTTTTTAATTGCAAGTACCTTAAATGTAAGTGTGGCTCAACGATTGGTAAGAAAACTATGTAATTCTTGTAAACAGGAACAAGAGTTAACTTTAGATATCTTTCCAAAAGGATACACGGTTCTTAAACAAATCAAAACACATCATAAAGCTGTAGGTTGCTCTGAGTGTTATCAAACGGGTTATAAGGGGAGAAAAGCGATTTACGAAATCATCCCGATCACCAAAGAGCTGGTGCAAAAAATTCAAGATAAAAAATTGGAGGTGGATGAATACTTATCTAAAAATAAGATTAACACCTTACAAAGCAATGCCTTGAATTTAGTATCCCAAGGAATTACTTCAATTGAGGAAATTTATCCATTATTAGTCAATTAAAATGAGTAAGAATCAAAAAACATATCTATTGTTATTTGCTGTTGCTTTGGTTTGGGGGAGCATTGGTTATCAATTCTATAAAGGATATAATCCTGATATTTCTGAGATTGAAGTAGGAAGTCCCGTTTTATTTAAGCCTGAGTCTTACAAAAAAGTAACTTCATATATAATTACCCCTGATTATAGAGATCCATTTACAGGAAAAATCTACAAAAAACCAACTCAACTCAAAAAAAAAATAGCAACTAAGGCGACAGTAGTTTTTCCTGCAATCGTATTTAAAGGAATTATCAAGGGGAGCAAAAATTCTTATATTATTTCTATCAATGGAAACGATCAGATTTTTCAATTAAAACAAACTATTTTAGGGGTGACCCTTGTAGGGTCAAAACAAAAAAATATTACTGTAAAATATCAAAACCAAACAAAGAACTACACCCTTGCCAAATGAACATCAAAACCAAAATAAAAGCAGGAGCCATTCAATATGTATTGGTCGTTTCAGTGATTATTATCATTGTGTTGTTTGCTTTTATTTCACTGGTTTTTTTACAAAAAAAAGTAGCCTTAAAGTTAGACCTACAAAAAGAAACCATTCATACTACCTATCTAGCTTTTGACTATTTAAAAGATCATAAAATTCCTTATAATGTAGAAACTACACTTTCTTTTACAGACTATGATTTTGAAAATACAAGTGTCATCAAAAAACGTTGGGGAGTTTTTGATGTAGCTTCAGTGACTTCAAGCTTGAGAAATGAAACTTATCAGAAAGTAGCTCTCTTAGGGAATGTCAATTCAAATAGAAAAGCCATCTATCTACAAGAAAACAATCAGCCCTTGGTAATTGTAGGGACAACAAAAATAACAGGTGATGTAACGCTTCCTAAAAGAGGAGTTAAAACAGGAAACATTTCAGGGACTTCTTATTATGGGCAAGAACTTATTTATGGAAAAATTACTACAAATTCCAATCAATTACCTACCATTCAAAACATAGCTTATTTGCGTCAACTTTTAAGGGAATTACCCATTGAAAATCAAGAATATTTTAGATTGAAACAGGGAAGTAATTTCGCTCAATCTTTTACAAAAAATACAAAGGTTTTTGAATCTGAAGTTGATTTGGAGTTAAGAAATTTAAGCCTTCAAGGAAATATCGTAATTATCTCAAAATCTAAGATTAAAATTGAAGCTACTGCCAGACTAGAAAATATTATTTTAATAGCACCAGAGGTCATCATAGAATCCAATGTAAAAGGTAGTTTTCAAGTTTTTGCCAATAAAAAAATTCATATCAAACAAGATGTGGAGTTAAACTATCCATCATCACTTGTACTTTTAAAACAAGGGGGAGATATTATACCTGAGTTGTCTGACTCTCCAGCGATACAAATTGATAATAAATCAACCATTAAAGGAGTCATTTTATATCATAACAAAAGCAAAGCAAGTAATTATAATACTCAGGTGTTGATTGATGAAAAGGCAAGAATTACTGGAGAAGTTTATTGTAATAAGAATTTAGATTTGAAAGGAACCGTTAACGGGTTTGTATACACCAATAATTTTATTGCCAAACAATCAGGAGGTGTTTATATTAATCATTTATTTAATGCTCAAATAGATGCAACAGCTATTTCTAAAAAGTATAATGGGCTTTTTATTGATACAGAAAACAGACAAGTAGCAAAATGGATAGAATGATCAACGTATTTCGACATAAAAATTTGCTTTTAAAATTAAAGGCTTCTTCACTTGTGGAAACGTTAATTGCTACCATTATCATTATGATAGTTTTTGGAATTGCTATGGCTAGTATTACCAATATTTTAGAAAGAACAGTAAAAAACAGCACTACTAAAATTGATAGTAGACTCAACAAGCTAGTCTATCAATATGAATATGGTTTAATAAAAGTACCTAATATTATTGAAGCTGATAAGTGGACTATTGAAACAAAAAAAATGAATGAAGGAGATTTAAATTTCATTGTTTTTAAAGCAGTAAATAAAGAGAGTCAGAAAGTAAGATTGAAAAAACTATTAGAAAAATAAAATGAAAAAAGTTATTGCTTTTACATTGAGTGAACTTCTGGTGGTACTAGTAATTTCTAGTATTGCTGTGACACTTTCATTTTTAGCCTTAAACAATGTTCAAAAACAGCTTAGAAATATCAATATTGTTTTTGAAAAGCAACAAGCAATCAATTCATTGGAGAGAATCATTAATAGAGATTTAAATAAATATCAAGGTACGTACGATCAAAAAAATCAGCAATTACTTTTTGTCAGTTTTAAAGATTCGGTTCAATATCATATTAAAGAGCGTGTTATTTTAAGAAATTCAGACTCAATTAACTTAAAAGCAAAAAATATCATTTTCTATTTAGAGGGAATACAAGTGAAAAGTGGAATCGTAGACGCCATTGAATTTACTTTTGAAAATACCTATACTCAAAATGGATTGTTTGTTTATAAAAGGAAAGATGCGTCGTATTATATCAACTAAATGGCATTTAAATTAGAGAACATAGAAAGAAATCAAAAAGAGAAACCCTCTTTTGACATCAATAGCCTCTTAAAAAAAGAGATTACGCTATTTGGCTCTTCCTTTAGTAATAAAAAGAAAGAAGCTTTTTATGTTGAGTTAAGTGTTTTGTTACAAGCGGGCCTTACTTTAAAAGATGCATTGACTTTAATAGAGGCTGAGCAAACCAAACAAGCTGATAAAAAATTATTAACGACTATTTTAGAAGATTTAATTATTGGTAAAAACTTGTCTGATGCCTTACATCAACATAAACACTTTTCAGAATATGAATTTTATTCATTACAAATTGGAGAAAGAACAGGAACCCTTGAAAAGGTTTTTCATGAATTAGGAATTTTTTACCAACGGAAAAATCAACAACGAAGAACTATTATTGGTGCACTCTCCTATCCTATTATTGTACTTTTAACTGCATTTTTAGCCATTGGATTTATGCTCAAATTTGTTGTTCCCATGTTTGAAAACATTTTTAAACAAAATCAAACAGAATTGCCTTGGCTTACTAAAGTAATTATTCAAGCTTCTGATCTGTTAGAAGACTATTTTTGGGTAGGTTGTTTGTTAGTCGTCGGAATTATAATTCTATTTAGAGTTTCACGAAAAAAGATTTGGTATCAAAAAATATCTTCCTCCTTTTGGTTAAAAGTTCCTTTTATAGGAGAATTCATAAGAAAAGTAAGAATTGCTCAATTTACCCAAGCCATTAACTTACTTACTAGTGCTAAAATTCCGCTCCTCAATGGAATTCAACTCACAAGAAAGATGATTGATTATTATCCTTTACAAATAGCTTTAGAGAAAGTAGAAAAAGATATCTTACAAGGAAAAAGTTTTCATCAAAGCGTTGAACAGCTATCTATTTTTGACAAAAAAATGAGTTCACTCATAAAAGTTGCCGAAGAGACCAATCAAAATGAAACAATCTTTAAACGATTAACAGAGCAATACAATCAGGAGATAGAATACAAATCAAAAATGATTAGTGCTACTATAGAACCTATTATAGTATTAGTTTTAGGAGCTATAGTAGCTGTTGTGTTAATTGCAATGTATCTACCAATGTTTACATTAAGTACGGTGATTTCATAATCAAAAAAACAGGTATAAATACCTATTTACTTTTTCC
>CAJXRR010000053.1 GCA_913060575.1 uncultured Flavobacterium sp. | reverse complement strand
TCGGCAGCGTCAGATGTGTATAAGAGACAGGCATTATTATTAGACATAACTGTAGATGAAGAAACCAAACAAATTGAACTATATGGTGGTAAATATGCTCCTCAGAGGCCTACTGCATTTTCTTTGAATGGTTTGAATTTTAGAATAGATTACGGCCCTCAAATCCTAAAAACACCTTTTGAAATTAAACTAAATGATTTTCAATTAGAAAAATATCCTGGTTCTGAGAGTGCTGCCGCTTTTGCTAGTGAAATTACTTTAATAGATACCGATGAAACATTTGATTATAAAATCTACATGAATCATATATTAGATCACAAAGGCTACAAGTTTTTTCAAGCTAGTTATGATCTTTCTGGTGAAGTAGAACAAACTCATCTGTCTGTTAATCATGATTTTTGGGGAACACTAATTACCTATATTGGGTATTCTCTATTATATTTTGGAATGATTTCTATTCTATTTGCTCCAGGAACTCGTTTTGATTCCTTGAAGAAAACATTGAAAAAAATTAAAAGTAAAAAAGCTGCCCTCACTCTTTTTATTGGGCTTTTTATTAGTGTTTCTGGAATTACTCAAGCTCAAGAAAGTCATCTATCTAAAATATCTGATCAACAAATTGATTCTGTATTAAAAGCTAACTTAGTTGATTTGAAACATGCTGATGAATTTAACACGCTCATTATACAAGATGTTGGTGGTAGAATGAAACCAGCGCACACCTTTGCCTCTGAATTGGTAAGAAAGGTTTCTCATGATGAAGATTTTAATGGGATGGAACCTAGTCAGGTTTTTCTTTCAATTATAGAAAATTCAAAACTTTGGTTTAACGTTCCCTTTATTTATTTAGAAAAAGGGAACACAGAAATTCGTGAAATTATAGGTGTTGATGAAAATGCAACACATGCAGCTCTAGCAGATTTTTATGAGGGAACTCAATCAAAAATCAGTGACTACGTTCTAGAGGCACAAAAGAAGAATGTTCAGAATAAATTTGAAAAAGATGTCATTAAAATTGATAGGAGAATCTATCTATTCTCACAAGCATTGAGTCTAAGTGTTTTAAGAATTTATCCTAAATTAAACGATGAAAATAATAAATGGGTTTCTTTTCCAGAAGGCTCTAGAGCAAACTATGTTGGAAAAGATTCATTATTTGTAAGACAATCTTTACCTGTTTACATACGGTTGTTACAGGATGCAAAAAGAACTAATAATTATACGGAAGCTGATAAGCTATTAGCTGGAATTAAAAAGTTCCAACAAAAATATGGTGCAGAAGTGTATCCAAACAAAGAAAAAATAGATCTAGAAATATCCTACAATAAATTACAAATTTTTAAGAAACTTGCCAAATATTATGGATATGTAAGTGTGTTTTTAATATTTTTTGTGATTCTACAAATTTTTAATGATAAAAAATGGATCGCTTTGGTTGTAAAAGTTCTGATAGGAATAACAATACTTGTCTTTGGTCTTCATATCTTAGGATTGCTAAGCCGATGGTATATAAGTGGTAATGCACCATGGAGTAATGCCTATGAATCTATTATTTATGTTGCTTGGGCAACTATGTTGTTTGGTTTGGCATTTGGAAGAAAATCGTCATTAACCATTGCGGCAACCACCTTCTTAACTGCTGTTATTTTAGCATTTGCCCATCAAAACTGGTTAGATCCAGAAATTGCAAATTTAGTGCCAGTATTAAATTCTTGGTGGTTACTAGTTCATGTATCTATTATAGTTGCTAGTTATGGGCCTTTTTCTTTGGGTATGATTTTAGGAATTGTAGCCTTGTTCTTAACTGCTTTCACCACAGAAAAGAATAAGAAAAAAATGGACCTAAATATTAAAGAAATTACCACCATTAATGAAATGTCTATTACTATTGGTTTAATTATGTTAACCATTGGTAATTTCTTAGGAGGTATGTGGGCTAATGAAAGCTGGGGACGTTATTGGGGATGGGATCCAAAAGAAACATGGGCATTGGTATCTATTATGGTTTATGCATTTGTATTGCATATGAGATTGATACCTGCCTTAAGAAGCAGATACACATTTAATCTTTGGTCTATTATGGCGTATGGAGCCATCATGATGACTTACTTTGGAGTAAATTTCTATTTATCTGGATTGCATTCCTATGCAAGTGGCGATCAAGTAATTACTCCTAATTCGGTATTTTATTCTGCAACCTTCATAGGTATACTAGGAGTATTTGCATGGTTTAAACATAGAAAGTTTTATAAAAAATAAAAGAATAGTGTACTTTAGTACTCACAAAAAAAACATATGTTTCATAAAAATATAAAATTAGCTTTAGCCTTTTTAACGATAGTATGGTCTGTCTTAGAATTTTGGCAAGTCCATATTGGCAACGGAATTGCTATTTTATTCCTAACAGGAATGTTTATCTTATTATATTTCAAAAATGAATTTATTTTACTCTCATTTTTACAATTAAGAAAACAAAATTTCCCAGCTGCACAAAAGTGGTTGACTTATATAAAGAACCCGAGTACTGCACTCACACAAAAACAAGAAGGATACTACAATTACTTGCATGGAATTATGCTTTCACAAACAAATATGACGCAAGCTGAAAAGTATTTAAGAAAGGCTGTTAGATTAGGTTTGGCTATGGATCATGATTTAGCAATGGCAAAATTGCAATTAGCGGGCATTGCTATGACTAAAAGAAGAAAACGTGAGGCAACAACATTAATGGCCGAAGCAAAGAAACTTGACAAACACGGCATGTTGAAAGAACAAATGCAAATGATGAAACAACAGATGAAGAAAATTTAATCATTATAAAGCAAAAAAAACTCCTGAAAAATTAGGAGTTTTTTTTTGCTTTATAAATTTTTTAATTGAGTCTTACTTTACTCTTGTTAAGGTTAAATCTGGATTGTACTCTACAATATAAATTCCCTTGTTAGAAGAAGTCTTAAATAAACTTCTAGTATACTCAAACTTACTTTCTAATCTATAAGAAGTTCCTTCTTTAAAAGTCTCTTTTAGTGTTTTCCCAGATGCCAATCGCATTCCAATATCGAAAAAAATATCAAATCCTTTTGTTGCATAATATGATGGATATGCATGATTATTTTCTAAATACTGCTTATGAAACAACTGAATTTCTGGTGAATTTTCATCAATAAAAGTATCGCTGGTATATGTAAATCCTAGCTTAGCTAGTTTAATATTATCAATTTTATCAAATTGAGAAGATTTAAAAATTCCAAAAACCTTAATCACAGTATCTTCAGGTAAAATTTGCATTTCTGGCTCGTCACTTTCCTTTTCATCCTTTTTATCTTCTTCGTCTTCTTCATCTTCTTCTGGATCCTCAACCGGTAAACTAATTAAACTATTAATAACATCAGATGAAATGACTCGGTTATCAGTAGCCAGTAGCACCCAGTTTCCTATGTCGGGTTTTAAAGCATTAATAATATAATCTTTCCTAATATATCCTTGATCTGGATAAATAATTTTAGCTTCGGTGATAGAATCATGCAGTAATAGTACAGATCTTATTGCGTCACTGTTGCTAATTGAGGTTGCTGAACTATCTCCAATAATTAAGATATTTTCATTAGTATAGTTAGCTAGAACATGGGCTACTAAAGCTTGTTGATGTTCTTCTCTATCTGCAAAACTTTTAATTATTTTTGAGGATGAAAAGCTAGCTTGGTTTTTAGAATATACTGGAAAAATAACAGGCACACCTGCTTTATTGGCAACCTTAGGAACCTCCTCAGAATACAATGGACCAATGATTGCATCTATATTACTAAAATCTGTAACAGCTAAAATTGAATCTAATTTGGTGTCTTTTCTTCCAGTATCAAAAACAGAAAGTTCTACATCTATTCCCATTTTTCTTAAAGAATCTATGGCTATTGAGGCTCCCAAATAAATATCTGTTGTAATATTTACCAATTTATTTGTTTTAAAAATATCTTTGGCATCTATTGTATCGTATTCTATGGCTCTAAAAGGAAGCATCATTGCTAATTTTAAAACAGTATTTTCTTGAATAGTGTCCCTATATATTGCTAGCGTATCTTCATCTTCTACTGGTTTTATTTTTAACAGCATTTGCAATTGTAAGCCTGTAGTCTGGAGAGAAGGATTTAAATTATTTAATTGATCTTCTGAAACGTTGTATGCCCGTGTTAAATTGTAAAAAGTATCTCCCTTTGCCACTTTATGAAGCACAAAATCATTGATAGGTTCATCTATTGTAGATACTTCCTCTAGAACAACAGTAGCCTCATTTTTTTCAACTAAAGTAGTGTTAATTGGATTTTGTTGATACTGTTTATTTGGAATTATAATGACTGTTTCAGGTGCGGGCTTTCTTCCTATGTCTGGATTTAGCCGTATTAAATCTTTTGTTTTAACTCCAAGGCGTTTAGCAATTACCTTTATAGTTTCACCTTTTTTTACGGTATAAGAAATATATTTTTTTTGTTGACCACAAGAGGTTGTAATCACCACAAAAAACAAAATGATTAATAATTTAAATCTTCTCATAAGTTTATTCCCATTCTATGGTTGCAGGTGGTTTAGAACTAATATCATAGACAACTCTATTGACACCTTTTACTTTATTGATAATTTGGTTTGATGTTTTTTGCAAAAACTCATAGGGTAAATTTACCCAATCTGCCGTCATTCCATCGGTACTTTCTACCGCTCTCAAAACAACTGCTTTTTCGTAGGTTCTTTCATCTCCCATCACTCCTACTGAATTGACTGGCAGCAACATTGCTCCTGCTTGCCAAACTTTATCATACAATCCGCTATCTTTTAATCCGTTGATAAAAATCGCATCTACTTCTTGCAAAATACGAACTTTTTCTGAAGTGATATCTCCCAAAATTCTAATTGCCAAACCTGGCCCAGGAAACGGATGCCTCCCTAATAATTCAGGATCAATTCCCATAGATGCTCCTACTCTTCTTACCTCATCTTTAAAAATCATTCGTAAAGGTTCTACGATTTTCAATTTCATGAAATCTGGTAAACCTCCTACATTATGATGACTTTTAATTGTTGCAGACGGACCTCCATTTACAGAAACTGATTCTATCACATCTGGATAAATAGTTCCTTGTGCCAACCATTTTACATCTTCAATTAAATGAGCTTCATCATCAAAAACTTCTATAAATGCGTTTCCAATCGCTTTTCTTTTTTCTTCTGGATCTGACAATCCAGCCAAAGCATTCAAAAAACGTGCCGATGCATCTACACCTTTAACGTTTAATCCCATGCCTTCGTATTGATTCAATACACTTTCGAACTCATTTTTACGCAGCAATCCATTATTGACAAAAATACAATAAAGGTTTTTTCCAATCGCTTTGTGCAATAAAACGGCAGCTACAGAAGAGTCTACTCCTCCAGACAAACCTAAAACTACTTTATCGTTTCCTAACTTTTCTTGTAAGTTAGCTACTGTCGTTTCAACAAAGGAATCTGGTGTCCAAGTTTGTGCTACACCTGCTATATTGACCAAGAAATTTTCAAGTAATTGTTTTCCATCAGTAGAATGATATACTTCTGGATGAAATTGAATTGCATACGTTTCTTCACCTTCTATTCTAAAAGCTGCGTTTTCTACATCAGAAGTACTAGCTAAATGAACCGCTCCAGTTGGTAATTCTTTGATTGTATCTGAATGACTCATCCATACCTGACTTCCTTCTGAGATATTAGAAAAGAAAGGTTCGTTATTTTTTACAAATGATAAATTGGCTCTACCATATTCTCTTGTATTTGATGGGGCTACTTTTCCTCCAGAAAAATGCGCTAAATATTGTGCTCCATAACAAACAGCCAGCATTGGTTTTTTTCCTCTAATAAGAGTTAAATCTGGGTGAGGTGCATCTTCACCTCTCACAGAAGACGGACTTCCAGATAAAATGACTGCTTTAAACTCGTTGGTGTTTTTTGGTAGTTTATTGAAAGGATGAATTTCACAGTAGATATTCAACTCTCTTACTCTTCTCGCAATTAACTGAGTGTATTGCGAACCGAAATCTAATATAAGTACGTTGTGTTGTTGCATGTGCAAAAATAGCATATTGATGTTAGATTTTAGATATCAGATGTTAGATTTTTTTATCTGATTAATAAAGATGGTTAAGACACTTTATCTCTAAGAGTTTAGAGTTGAAAGAATTAAGATTATTTTAAAAATAAAATTAAGTTAACAGAGAAAAAAATAAAATGATATTGATTATATCTAATACCTATAAACAATTGCATTAATATTCATTCCTGCTCCAACGGATGCAAGTATAATTACCTCCCCTTTATGTACTTCTTGATTTTCAACATTTCCTTTTAAAACTAAATCTAATAAAGTAGGAACGGTAGCAACAGAACTGTTTCCTAATTTATGAATGCTCATCGGCATTACTCCTTCTGGCACAGGAGTTTTATACAATCTAAAGAAACGTTTGATGATGGCTTCATCCATCTTTTCATTGGCTTGATGAATGAATACTTTTTTCACCTCTTCAATAGGAATTCCGCTTTTATCTAAAGCAGATTTCATCGCTAATGGCACATTTGTTAACGCAAATTCATAGATTTTTCTTCCATGCATTTTAATATAACGCACATCTGGATCTTCATTTTTATCAAAAGAATTCCCAAAAAACAGATGATACGCTTCTTCTTTTGCAAAGGTTTGTGTAGCGTGACTCAAAATTCCGGAATCTTGTCCGTCATTTTTTTCAACAATACATGCTCCGGCTCCATCACTATAAATCATAGAATCTCTATCGTGTTTATCTACAACTCTAGAAAGCGTTTCTGCTCCAATTACTAACACTTTGCTGGCGATTCCTGCTTTTATAAAAGCCTGTGCTTGTATTACACCTTCTACCCAACCTGGGCAACCAAATAATATGTCATAAGCAACACAATTAGGGTTTTCAATTCCTAAACGATATTTAACTCGTGTTGCTAAACTTGGTAAAATATCACTTTGAATAGCAGCTGATTTTACATCTCCAAAATTATGAGCAAGAATAATATAATCTAATTCTTCTGGATTGATATTAGCATCTTCTATAGCTTTTTGAGCTGCAAAGAAACCAAGATCAGAAGTATTGTATTTAGCATCTGCATATCTTCTTTCTTCGATACCTGTGATTCCTTTGAATTTTTCTATGATAATTTCGTTTTCACTAGAAATCTCTGTTCCATCTGCATTTAAAAAACGATTGTCTAAGAATTTTTTATTTTCTTTTTTGATTTCAGGTATGTAAGATCCTGTTCCAGTAATTATTGATGATGTCATAAATCAACAGTTATTATTTTTATAGTTTTAAAGAAACTGATTTTTGGCTAAGTTTCTCAAATTATTATTCGTTTTTTACGATGTTCAAATCTTCTTAACTCTGATAAAGATTCATTTTTACTTGCATCACATTTGCAATAGACAGTGCTCTAGTCTTCATATTTTCTGAATTAACCCCCATAAAATGGGCATCAATAGTAGAAGATAAATACTGTAACCAAAGATCAAAATGTTTTTTTGTAAAACTCATTTTTTGATGAAAATCTAAATGCTTCTGCATCGGATTATTTTTATATTTATACGTTTGTAATAGTACATCTTCCCAAAAATCAGTAATTATCTCTAAATGAGGCTCTAATTGGTCTTGTTCAACAATATCTTTAAAGAAAGGAACCATTGTTTTATCTTTTACTAATTTTTTGTAGAAATCAGCAATTACAAAATAAATATCGTTTCTAGAAAGGATGTCTGTTTTCACTATAAGTACGAGCTATCAAAAGAAAAAGGCAATAATGAACTAATAGAATTTGCCTTTACTACTTTTCCTATTTGGCCCATAAAAATGACTTCAACATCTTTTGCTTGATTGATTTCATATTCTAATAAGGTTTGTCTGCAAGCACCACAGGGACCTACTGGTTTGTCAACTATTTTATTAGAGGAAATTGCCGTAATGGCTATTTTAATTACTTTTTTATTAGGAAATGATGAACCTGCTTTCCAAATAGCTACTCGTTCTGCACACATTCCAGATGGATATGCTGCATTTTCTTGATTATTACCAGTAATGATAGAATCGTCTTCCATCAAAAGTGCTGCACCCACTTTAAAACCAGAATAAGGAGCGTAGGATTTTTTTGTAGCCTCTATGGCAGCTTCCATTAAATTTTTGTCTATATCAGATAATTCATTGATATTTTCATACACAAAACCAGCAGCGCCAATATTAATTTCTTTCATTAAGAATTTGTTCTTTTGAAGAAACTAAGGTACTAATAATCGTTGTAAATCTCTCCTAAATCAAATGATAATGAAAAACGAAGTGAGTTTTCTAATGGGTTGTTTACATCAGACGAATTAATCAAATACGACAAATCTATGTTTAACGCATTGGTCTTAAATCCAGCTCCCATCGTAAAAAACTGTCTGTTACCTTTGTCTGGACTTTCGTGAAAATATCCAGCACGTAAAGCAAAAGCATTATTATATAAATACTCGGCTCCTAAAGCATATGTAACTTCTTGTAACTCTTCACTAAAACCACCTTCTGCATCACCAAAAGAACTAAACATTCCAGAGATAAATCCTTTATCTTGATCAGAACCATCCGCTTGAGGCGAAGGAACTAATAATTTTGTGAACTCTGTATTTATACTTACAACATTATAATCGTCTAGGATAAAATCAAAACCTCCACCAAATTTTAAATTTGTTGGTATGAAATCTTCTTCACCAGGAACATAGGATACTTTTGGTCCGATGTTCGCAATATTAAAACCAATTCTATAACGACCGTTGAACGTTCCGTAATTTTCTTCTAAAGATTGGTAGTATCCAGAAACATCCACAGCAAAAGAATTGATTGGCTGTAAGGTTGAATTTGTACCTGTAAAAGCTAGGTTTGATCTAAAATAACGACCAGTAACTCCCATTGAGAAAGTTTCACTCAATTTTAATGCATAGGTTCCAGATAATGCAAATTCATTAGGATTAATGGTTCCGTTTGGCTGACCTAAATCATTTGTAAGATCTATTTGACCCAAAGAAAAGTATCTAAACTCGGCTCCCCATGCAGCATTTTCACTAAATCTATTGATATATGAAGCACTTCCGATAAAAATATCATCAGTAAGGTTTCTTAACCAAGGAGAATAATTAACTCCAATCATCACTTGTCTAGGACCAAATGCAATTTTAGACGGATTGTGAAATAGAGAAAACGCATCTGCCGAAGTTGATACACCAACATCTCCCATTGCTCCCGCTCTTGCATCTGGAACAATTAATAAAAACGGTGTTGCTGTTGTAATACCACCTGTTTGAGCATAAGCTCCTCCTACACTTATGATGCTAATGATCAATAATACCCCTAATTTCTTCATATAATTGTTTACTTACTTAAACGCAAATATCGTAATTTATTATAGTATGACTAATTTTTCATACTTTTCTGACGATATATTACTTATTGTTGATTTTACTTTTAATTTATATACGTATACTCCTTTACCTATTTTATTACCAAAATCGTCTAAACCATTCCAGGTAATATTTCTGGCTAAATTACCCGTTGTTTGAACTTGACGGTTAATCGTTTTGATTAATTTTCCAGAAACTGTAAAAATTTGAACCTGAACTTCGAGGGGCTCGTTCGGTTTGTTATGGTTAAACCAAAACTCGGTGTAATTTACAAACGGATTTGGATAATTCAAAACATTATCTAAAGTTAATGTTGCATCACTTACAACCACAAAATTTAGAACAGATTCCGAAGAGTTATTATAAGTGTCCCAGGCTTTAATTTTAAGGGTGTGCGGACCCACAGCTAAATCTCTTAGACGATAAACTACTTTACCTCTGGTGAAATCATCTAATTCGGTTTGATAAAAATCATTTAAAATGATGGGGTTGGATTCATCTCCATCTAAGATTCCAACAATATCATGATCAACGGCTGTGACAGAAGTATTAATTCCACTTAAGTCAAATAATTTTGCTATTAAATTTGGCGATGCATTTGTATTGGCTCCATCTAAAAAGGATTCATCATTCATAAATAACTGAATCTCTGGACCAAGGGTATCATCAGGCGCATTCTCGTTAATTCCTCCTACAATAACATCTTTATTAAAACCGGCTTTATCAGATAACTCATTGGTAGCGTAGAAACTTAATTTACCATTTCCGAAAGCAATTCTTACATCTCTTGGGACGATAAATTCAAAATTAAAGTTTCCGTTTTCTACACTTGACAAACCTCTAAATAGTTTACTTTCTTGAGAATCAAAAATATTGACAATCCCAAAATTATCATTATCTAAAGTTGATTTATCAATGGGTTTGTCAAAGACAGTAGTGGATAAGTTTCCGTTAAAATCTGAAAGTATATTATTAAGATTATCCGTTACAATTCCTTCAAAATTTACCTTTGATAATGCCTTCAAAGTATCTAATGATTGGGTAATATCTACTCCATTCATTTTTGTAATTCTAATATTAGGTTCTGGAATGGCTAATTTTTGAGCAGGATCGCCAAAGTAATAGATAAAGAATTTTTGAAAGTTTGAAAACTCGTTTTTTGTTTTGGTTAAAGATTCTGCTATCGTTAAATCTTCATCATTAAATTCTAACAAAATGGCCATTAAATCTTCATTAAATCCTTGCCCAACACTAATAAAAACCTCTCTTGTTGTTGTGATCATTGACGCTGCTCCACCGGTGTTACTCCATAAAGTAAGTTCTCCTGCAGTTATTCTATTGGGATTATCAAATCTTGAAAATTCACAGGTTACTGTTATAAAAAGCGGTAAAGTGTTTTCATTTTGAAAACCTCTTACTTGCGGAATATCTAAAAATCTTTCTTGAGCAAATCCATCTTCTCCACCATGTCCAAAATAATCAAAGACCAATGTTCCGGTTTCCATTGCAGTTGTAATCGCTGCTTGTACATCTGGATATCGTTCTCCACCCGATGAATTTTGCTGTACAAAGGAATCTGCATAGATTTTGTTCACATTAAAAACAGGTTTGTTATTTTTAATATTATCTGCAATTCTTTCTACACCAGGCTGAATAGTAATGTCTGAATTGGCATCAATGTCATCTGCAACCAAAGTGACTGTATTTCTCCAGTCTCCTAGGGCTACTGTAGTATAATAATTAAGAATTTTATCAACGACATCTGAAGCTTGTTCTTGAGTTGACACAGGGATTCTACCTGTAGCAACATCTAAAGAATGTGATGGTGACATGGTTCCTTCGTTGTCTTCTAGCATGCCGAAGAAATCATCGGTTACATAAGAAAAAGCCAAGTTGAAACTTTGATCAGATTGGTACACAGGAACAATATTATTATTTCCCGTAATTCGATCTTTGTAGTCATACGAAGCGTCTCCAAAAAAGCAAACGTATTTTAATTTATCATCATCTGTTGTGTTTAATTCATACACATGTTTGATAAAATCTCTAATTCCGGTGATGTCTTTACTACCAGAAGAAAACTCATTATAAATTTCATCTAACATCACTACTTGAGCTGTTAATCCAGAATTTTGGATATGGTAATCTGCAAGTCTTTGTGCTTGTTGGGCAAACTCATCTGTCGTAATTAATAGGTAATTAATGTCTTTTATCGCATGGATATTTTGGTTTACCACTTTAGAATTTGCAATAGCCCTTGGTGTATAAAAATCGTTTTGATTTAAAACAATATATTCTTTCAAATCACCTCCATTAGCTTTAAAAGAAAAATTAGTAGCAGTCGATTCATTTTGAATATTAGTTATATTAATTCGATCGCTAACCTCCCAAACTTGAAGAATATTTTGAGAATTTTGAATCTGATACTCTACAACTCCACTTGTATTTGCAGCATCAAAACTTCTAAAAGAAAACTGAAAATCATCAGCAATCAATTGTTTCTTTCCTGAAACTTCGATAAAATCTAAATAAGCTCTGGCAGATGGATTTCCACTATTGTTATAATCAAAAGTAACATCGATGGTTGCTGTTGCGCTAATATTATTTACAGAAAATGACCTGTCTGATGCTAAGGTACCGGAGGTAATAGCAGAAAAATTTACAGTAGAAATATTCTGAGAATTAACACTTACTTGCATGCTAGAGGCAGAACTCGAAACTCCCACGACTCTTCCTGAAATCGTCAAAGGCTCACTCTGCAATACATTAGGGAAAGGTATTTGAAATGTTTGTTGATTCTCTATACTAAATTCTTCTCCAAGCCATCGTCTTCCAGCAGCAAAAATATTAATGATTTCTTTTTCATAAAAAACATAATCATTAAAACTGGTGAGTTGAATTGACGGGGGACCCGTTATTGGAGTTTGATTTTGTATCCTTTTACCATCTACCTCATTAACTGTGATAAAATAATACGCTTCATCCGAATATATATTTTGATTGTGGCTAACATTTCCAGAATTTGGATCAACGTCCCAGTCATGTGGCCCTTTTGCATAAAACAATATAAAATCATTGGAATCAAAAGAATTATCCTGTTCTCCTTCTATGTATATAGCATTTTCTTCTAAGTCTTCATATCTAAAATCGCCATTGAATTCTGGTAATAAATTTCCTCCATTTCCATAAATGTGGATTTTCTTAGGATTGAGGTTATTTGTAGCAATCCCTATTTGTTGTAGAAGGTTTCTGTCTATCTTAAAAACACCAGTGGTATCCACAGAAAACTTATACCAATTACCGTTTGCAAGCACAGAATTGGTCACTTGACTTAGCATTGTGAATGAAAATAAAGATAGTATTGAAGTAATAATAAATTTTCTCATCATAATCATACCTCAAAGAACGCAAATTATACGCATATATTTTATGTTAAAGATTGATATCTAATAATAAAAAAAAAAGTATTACGTTAAAGGTATATTGATAATAAATAGCAATGTATTAAAATTTACGATTCGTCTTGTGAGAAGACATTTTTATTGTAAATTGCAAAGCTGAAACAAAACCCTAATATTTGGAATAAGATATGAAGAACTTATTTAAAATAACATTACTCTTACTTAGTACTTTACTACTATACAACTGTAATTCTGCTAGTAAAAGTAGATCTTCTTTAACAGGTTGGAACTTTAACGACCCAAAATATGGAAGCTATATAAAAGGAACTTCTTTTGAAGGACAAAAAACTCCGGAAGGAATGGTTGCTATTGAAGGTGGTACATTTACAATGGGACAAGTTCAAGATGATGTAATGTTTGATTGGAATACCACTCCTCAACAAATGCACATTCGTTCTTTTTACATGGATGAAGCAGAAGTTACTAATTCAGAATACTTGTTATACTTACAGGTAACTAAGGATGTTTTTCCACCAGAAGAAGAAAAATATAAAAACATTTATAACGCTGCATTGCCAGATACTTTAGTTTGGAGAAGTAGTTTAGGGAATACTGAACTTTTGTCAGAGAATTACTTAAGACATCCTGCGTATTCAGATTACCCTGTAGTTGGAGTGAGTTGGTTACAAGCCGTTCAATATTGTAAATGGAGAACCAGTGCTGTTAACTTAAAAAACTTAATTGACAGAGGAGTTTTATCTAATGTACTAGGAAATGATACGATTAGAAACTTTTTTGACACCGATTTATATTTAGAAGATCCTTATCGATTATTTGATGGAGACTCTACAGTTTATAAAAGAGGACTTCCTGATAATAAAATCAGAAAAAGAGGAGAGCCAAGACCTGCAAGAGGAGCTTTTACAGGAAGACAAGTAACTTCTCAAGATGGTATTTTAACTCAGAAATTTAGACTTCCAACAGAAGCTGAATGGGAATATGCTGCAAAAGCAAATGCTGAAAACAGAGAGTACAACAATTTAAGAGGTAGAAAGAAATATGCTTGGAATGGAAAGTATACAAGAGATAAATCTACCCGTTATAAAGGAGATCAATTAGCAAACTTCAAACAACGTAAAGGTAACTATAGTGGGTTAGCTGGATGGTCTGATGACGGTTCTGATATTCCAATTAGAGTAAAATCATATCCTCCTAACGGATATGGACTTTATGATATGTCTGGAAACGTAGCCGAATGGGTTGCGGATGTTTACAGACCTATTATTGATACTGAAGCAAATGATTTCAATTATTTTAGAGGAAATATCTTCACTAAAAAGTTGATTGACTCTACAGGACAAGTTGTTGTTATTGGGCAATCGGCAAAAGCGATGGCTACTTTTGACACCTTACCAAACGGTAAAATAGTTCCTATAGAACTTCCTGGTGAGATTAAATATGTTCCTATCACAAGAGATGATGCTTTTATGAGAAGAAACTATAAAGTTGCATCTAATCTTAACAAAAAAGATGGTGATAAATCTTCTAGTAGATTTTTTGACAATGAGGATGATCAATTTAATAGACAGCCTAGAATGTATAATTCACCTATAAACACAAAAGACTCTATTACAGGAAAACTAAATCAGTATGACGTAAGAAAGCGTACTACCTTAATTAGTAATAAATCTAGAGTTCATAAAGGTGGTTCTTGGCAAGATAGAGAGTTTTGGTTAGACCCAGCTCAACGAAGAAATTTACCAGAATATATGTCTACCAATTTCATCGGATTTAGATGTGCTACAGATATTGTTGGCGCATTAAGCTATAAGAAGAGAAAAGCTAGAAATCCATCAAGAGAATAAATTCTACTTTTAAAAAATATTATAAACCTCATTGATTCATTTCAATGAGGTTTTTTTTTATATTTATCTTATGAAGATTCAAGAATTATACCTGTCTCTTATACACATCTCCGAGCCCACGAGACCGTA
>CAJXRR010000052.1 GCA_913060575.1 uncultured Flavobacterium sp. | reverse complement strand
TCTACACAGAGTAGATCGTCGGCAGCGTCAGATGTGTATAAGAGACAGAATATGTAGTTTGTCTTTTTTTCAAATTGCGTAGAACTGGTTATATGGAGAAAAATGTTCTCGTTTATCGGTTATCATTTCCGGATAAAAGGAACTTTTGTTCTCGTTTATTCATTTTAAAAACTACACCATCCCATGATCTGACAACGGTAACGATCGTACACGTTTACCCGAAGCATTAAAAATGGCATTACAAATTGCTGCCGAAATTGGTGGTACCCCTGGCTCTCCTACTCCTGTTGGATCTTCATTGTTATCAATTAATTCCACATGTACATTGGGTGCATCTTTCATTCTTGTCATCTGGTAATCATGAAAATTACTTTGTTCTACAGCGCCGTTTTTAGCTGATATTTTTCCAAATAATGTCAAAGAGGTTCCAAAAATTGCCGCTCCTTCCATTTGATTCATCACTGCGTCTCTATTGACATACATTCCGCAGTCTAAAACCGAATAAATATCAATTACTTTTACTTTACCATTCTTTACAGAAACCTCAGCGACTGTTGCCACATAACTATAAAAACTGTAATGAATAGCAACTCCCATTCCATGACCTTCCGGCAAAGGTCTTCTCCAGTTAGACAATCCTCTTACCTTTTTAAGCACATTTTTTAATCGAGCCGAATTAAATGGATGCGGAGATTCCGCAGTAGCAACTCTGTCTTTTCCTATGAGGTCTAACATAAATTCAATTTGGTCAGTCCCTCCTGCTATTGCCAGTTCATCCACAAAAGAGTTGATTCCAAATCCACTAATAATATTAGAAACAGAACGTAACCAACCCGTTCTTACATGAGATTCTGCCTTAGCATTTTCTATTTGAAAATTTTCTATTTGATACGGATTATTGGTAAATCCCATTCCTAATTCAAAACCTGCCAAATAATCTGACATGGGCTTAAAACTAGAAGTAATCGATGGAAATGCCACTCGATGTAACCAACCTGTTACTTTTCCGTTTTTATCTAAAGATCCTTTTAAGTACTGTGCATTTTGTGCATGATAAAAACTATGTTGTATGTCATCTTCACGAGTCCAAACAACCTGAACCGGTGCATCGACTTTTTGTGATAAGGCAACTGCTTCTACTACAAAATCTGATTTTGATTTTCTTCCAAAAGCACCACCAAGTAACATCACATGAATGGTAATATTTTCTAATTCGAATCCGAAGAAATGAGCAATTTCTGCTCGTACCGTTTGCGGATCTTGCACAGGTGCCCAAACTTCACATTTATCCTCTTGTACCCATGCCAAAGCATTCGGAACCTCCATTGGCGCATGCGCTAAATGTGGCATGGTATACGTCGCTTCTATGATTTTATCTGCATCTTTAAATGCTTTCTCTACACTTCCTTTAAAAGGCGGAACTACTTTTGCCTGATTGTGAATTCTACTAACTAATTTTTCATTGAATTTTTCTGTATCGTAAGAACCATTTGCACCCGTTTCCCATTCGATATTTAAATTACTTTTTCCTTGAAAAGCCGACCAAGTATTGTTTGCAATGACAGCAACACCCCCAAACATTCCAAAAAACTGACCTGTCGGTGGTTTTAATCGATCTAATTGGATGATTTTTTCTACGCCTGCAATTTCTTTAGCATCACTATCATCAAAACTTTTTACAGTTCCAAAAGTAACCGGACATCTAGCAATCGCAGCAAATTTCATATTTGGCAAACGTGCATCTAGTCCGTATTTAGCATTTCCATGAAGAAAATCTTCCATATCAATACCACGAACCGCTGCTTTACCGATGTATTTAAAATCTTTTTTATCTTTTAATTTGATGTTTTCATCTGTAGGGATAGTAATCGTTTTTGCTTCTTCAATCAAATCACCAAAGAATACTTTTTCACCAGAAACTGTATTCACTACAAAATGATTTTCTGCTGTACAATTGGCAAGAGCTGTATTCCATTTTTTAGCAGCAGCCTGCTCTAAAACAGCACGTGCCATGGCTCCCATTTTTCGCATGGGATTCAATAAAGTTCTAATACTTCTTGATCCGTCTGTATTTTGATTTCCAAACTTGGCATCACCTGTTGCTTGTTGTACTGAAACATATTGCCAATCGGCTTCTAATTCGTCTGCTATTGCTGAAGCCATAGAAGTTCTAATTCCTTGTCCCATTTCTGAACGTGCCACAACTATGGTTAATTTTCCATCATTTTGCAATTGAACAAAAAGATTTGGAACAAAAGAAATTCCGTCTTCTAAAGTATTGATTACAACTTTGTCTGTGGATATATTACAACCCAAAAGCAAGCCTCCGGTTGCCAATCCAAATATTTTAACAAAGTCTCTACGTTTCATTTCTATCTTTTCCATTAGGCTTGTTTTTTAAGTTCTACGGCATCATGAATCGCTTTTCTGATACGAACATACGTTCCGCATCTACAAATATTACCACTCATCGCATTATCGATGTCTTCATCGGTTGGATTTTCATTGGTATCCAACAATTCTGCGGCAGAAATAATTTGACCTGATTGACAATAGCCACATTGCGGTACATTGTTATCTCGCCATGCTTGCCTTAAAGCAAGAATACTATCAGAAGTTCCTTCAATGGTGGTGATTTTTTTACCAACACCTTGACTTACTAGTGTGCTACAAGATCGAACGACTGTTCCATCAATCATAATAGAACAAGCTCCGCATTGCGCAACTCCACAACCAAATTTGGTTCCTGTAAGTCCTATTAAATCTCTAATTGCCCATAATAATGGCATCTCATCTGGCGCATCAACTTGATAGTCTTGTCCGTTTATTGTAAGTGTTTGCATTGTACAGTTTGAATTAAAAAGTACAAGTTAAGAAAATAAATAGTTAGGAAAGTGATTTTACATGGCTATTAATAAGACTTAAAAACCGGTAAAAACAAATGTGCTTTCTCGTAATGCTGACTTTTCTTATAAATAAAATTTAACTGTGCTCTAGGATTCTTTGCAAAATCTTTATCGGTAGCTAATTTATCTTCGAATTCCTTTTTAACTTCAGGATTTTCTTTTAAAAACTGCTCAGCAACCTCTTCGAAAACATAGGCAGAATAGCCTTCTTTTTGTTGTAAAACCGTATCAAAAAAATTCCAATTAAAAAAGGAGTCCGTTGCTTCTGGCTCTAGTGTTTCCATAATATATCTCGCTCCTTTTTGATTTACAGGAATGTAGATATCTCCTTTAGAAAAACGCAGGGGAATAGAATCAATTTTCACTTTCGTGTCGTAATGTAAATAATGTCCTTCGTAGGCATTCGTTCTTGTTTTATAATCGTCTACGTGAAAGGTTTCTACAACAAAAGTGGTGTCATTTTTAAACTGAGTAAATTCGATTTGATTATTTTTTAATCGATCTACTACTCGATGCCAACCTTGTTTTAATATATATGCTTTAGGAATGCTTACGTCATTATTTGATCTAAACTGATTCTTGTAAAAAACAGGTTCTAAAAACGGTTTTGATTTATCATAAAATAATCGTTTCCCAGTAGTTACTTTACTAGCAATCATTTCTCCTTCATATCCTTTAAATTGGAGGGTTGTTGGTTCTTTTTTTGGATTGATTTCAAATGAAATTGGATAGGTTTTCTTATCTAGGATTTCTTTGATGGCATTTTTGCGAACCATTTTGATATCTGCCGACCTTTCTTCGGTAAAATCTAGCATTGACAACATCAATTCATAGGTTTGTTCTACTCGAATTTTATACGGTTTTAACATATGTGTTTCAACCATCATTCCTAAGGTATTAAACAGTGTTGTATATCCTGTTGAATATCTTGGTGAATCATAAAACTGCGACCATCCTTTTTTAGGTGTACTTCCCCAAACATTTACGTACGGTGTAATGGGAATCTTTTTCACAATCATAGAATTTTCTAAAGCTGGTCTCATTTGAGTTTCTAAGAACTTCCCTAGAGAACCTCCTAACTTATTATGTTGCGTAAATAAATGTGTAATTGCATACTGATAATCTGCACCATTACTTACATGATTGTCTATAAAAACGTCTGGATCTATCGTATGGTAAATCCCTGCAAAAGCAGCAGCGTTTTTAGTGTCTTGTTTGATAAAATCTCTGTTTAAATCGTAGTTTCTAGCATTTCCTCTAAAACCATATGCTTTAGGTCCGTTTTGATTGGCTCTGGTATGTGAATTTCGATTTAATGCTCCGCCAATATTATAAATTGGAATGACGGTAATAATGGTATTTTGATATACTTTCTTTAGAGAATCATTTTGTACGATGTCTCTTAACAACATCATAGACGCATCGATTCCATCTGATTCGCCAGGGTGAATTCCGTTATTAATAAGCATTCTATTTTTTGAAGAATTCTTAATGTCTTTTAACGCAATTTTTCCATCTGAATTAAAAACAACAATGTGTAATGGATTTCCAGAATCGGTTGCTCCCATTTCAAACAAGGAGATTTCTGAATAGGTGTTGGATAAATCTTTATAGTAAGAAATTACATCGTTATATTCTGGAGTTTCGGTTCCGCCAGATTTTTCAAATTGTGTGGTGAAATCTTTGTTACTTGGAGTTTCTTGCTGACACATCATAAATGTCATCGCCAGAAAAAGAATACTAATTTTTTTCATTTTTTAAAGATCAATTTTTGAAATTACTGTAGAAGGAACTAAACTAGAAACATCTCCTCCATTTCTTAATACATCTCTTACGATTGAGGATGAGATGTACGATGTTTTAGCCGCAGTTAATAAGAAAACGGTTTCTATTGGAGCTAAATCTCTATTGGTATGTGCAATAGCTTTTTCAAATTCAAAATCTGCAGGATTTCTTAGACCTCTAACGATATAATCTACATCATTTTTTTTACAAAAATCAACGGTTAACCCTTTATACGTAACCACTTTTACATTTTTATACTCTTTAAAACAATCTTCAATAAACTTTTTTCTTTGCTCTAAAGAAAACATGTATTTTTTATCGGCATTAATTCCAATAGCAACAATAATTTCATCAAATAAAGGAATTGCTCTTGTAATAATATCTTCATGTCCCAAAGTTATGGGATCAAATGAACCGGGGAAAACTGCTTTTTTCATGTTGTTTAATTTAGTGCCGTTTGAATGGCATTATCAAATAAATCTGAAAGACTAATATTGGCTTCTTGTGCTTGCTGAGGCAATAAACTTTCTTCTGTCATTCCTGGAACAGTATTCATTTCAAGGAAATAAGGCTCACCGTTTACTAATATGTATTCAGATCTTGAAAAACCTTTCATATTTAAAATTTCATAGACTTTTTTGGCTACTTTTTCTACTTTTCGTTGTGCTGCTTTGGTAATTCTAGCCGGTGTAATTTCTTGAGATTTTCCTTCATATTTTGCCTCATAATCAAAGAAATCATTTTCTGATACTATCTCGGTCATCGGTAATACTTTTACCTTTCCTTGATATTGAATAACTCCTACAGAAACTTCGGTTCCATCTAAAAAAGATTCTATTAAAATTTCAGCATCTTCTTGATAAGCTTTTTCAATTGCTGTTGTTAAATCTTCTTCTTTATATACCTTTGAAATACCAAAACTAGAACCGGCATTGTTAGGTTTAACAAAACAAGGCAACCCTACTTTTTTGATAATTTTTGAAGTATTAATTTCATCACGTTGATGCATATAAAAAGAAGTGGCCGTTTTAATTCCGTATTCTTTTACAACACTTAAGGTATCTCGTTTATTAAAGGTTAATGCCATTTGATAAAATGGGGCCGATGTATGTTTAATTCCTAACAAATCAAAATAAGCAATTAAAGCTCCATTTTCTCCTGGATCTCCATGAATTGCATTAAAAACACAATCAAATATAATTTTATCTTCACCTATTGTTACTGAAAAATCGTCTTTATTAATAAAGTATTCTTGTTGATTTTCCATCAAAAACCATTTGCTTTTTAAAATATACACTTTGTACAAACGATACTTGTTTGTATCCAACGAATTATAGACTACATCACCGCTTTTTAATGAAATTTCTGCTTCAGAAGAATAACCTCCCATTACAATGGCAATATTTTTTTGCATTTCTTTATTGGTTTACACACAAACTTAGTTAAAATTTCGTTGATAGATAAAAGAATTGTCAATTCGATTAATTCTATTTTTACACTACATTTGTCTCATCTAAAAAAAGGAAAAATGAGTTTCTTTGGTTTTTTAAAAAGTAAATCTTTCTTTATACAAATTGGTATTGCAGCAATTGGTATTTTATTATTTGTTTTTGTGCTACAATGGTGGTTGGGTTTTACAACCAATCATGATCAGAAAATACAAGTTCCCGATTTAAATAAAATGTCGTTAACCGATGTTGAAACTAAATTAAAGGAGCTAAATCTAGACTTTATTGTTATCGATTCTGCAAGTTATAATCCAAATTACCCAAATAAATCTGTGATAGAACAGACTCCAGAAGCTGGTGATTTTGTGAAAGAAAAACGTAAAATTTATTTAACATTAAACCCATCTAAATACAGAGATATTACCATCCCTGATTTAAACGGTCGAACTAAACGTCAAGCAACAACTCAATTACAATCTATTGGTTTTAAAATTGGTGAATTCTCTTATATTCCAGATATTGGAAAAGATGTGGTTCGTGGTTTAAAGTCTAATGGAAAAAATATAAAACCTGGAAATAAACTTCCAAAAAATTCTGTTATTGATCTAATTTTAGGTGACGGAGAACGAAAATAGATCATGGCAGAAGACTTTACACCCGAATTAGAAAACGAAGAATTATACGAACATCATAAAGTAGTTGCTACGGATGGACAAGTTCCACTTCGTGTTGATAAATTTCTAATGAATTTTATTGAAAATGCTACCAGAAATAAATTACAACAAGCTGCCAAAGCGGGTAATATTTTGGTAAATGATGTTCCTGTAAAATCCAATCACAAGGTAAAGCCGAAAGATGTAGTTCGCATTGTTTTGGCCTATCCTCCAGCAGAAAACTTATTGGTTGCTGAAGATATTCCAATTGATATTGTGTACGAAGATGACACCTTAATGGTCGTGAATAAACCTGCAGGAATGGTAGTACATCCTGGTCATGGAAATTATTCTGGCACATTGGTCAATGGATTAATTTATCATGTAGAAAACTTACCGACCAACAGTAATGAACGTCCGGGATTGGTGCATAGAATTGACAAAGACACAAGTGGTTTGTTGGTTGTAGCAAAGACAGAATTTGCAATGGCACATTTGTCAAAACAATTTTTTGATAGAAAAACCAACCGTAAATATATTGCATTGGTTTGGGGAAATATTGAAGAAGACGAAGGAACTATAAAAGGAAACATTGGACGTAGTTTTAAAAACCGTTTGCAAATGGATGTTTTTCCTGATGGTGAATTTGGGAAACATGCCGTTACCCATTTTAAAGTTTTAGAACGTTTAACCTATGTTACTTTAGTAGAGTGTAAATTAGAGACAGGAAGAACGCATCAAATTAGAGCACATTTTAAACACATTGGTCATACTTTATTTAATGATGAACGATATGGTGGAAATGATATTTTAAAAGGGACAACCTTTACCAAATACAAGCAGTTTGTAGAAAATTGTTTTAAGGTATTACCTCGACAAGCCTTACATGCAAAAACCCTAGGTTTTAGACACCCTATTACCAAAGAGATGATGCAATTTGATTGTGAAGTACCACAAGACATTACTGATTGTCTAGAAAAATGGAGAACCTACACCTTGAATTCTAAGGATTAAAAATTCAATTTATCAATGTCTGAATTTACCGATGTATCAATTGCTTTAATTGTTACACTTTGATATTGATTCATTGCTACATTAATTGTCTTCCTCCAAAATCAAGTTTCTTACCCATTCATTTGGAATCATATCAATCGTAATATTAATCCTATCGGTAGTACTATTATTTTCAACACTATGCGGATCAGTTAATCTCATATACCAACATTCACCTGGTTTCATGGGAACAATTTTATGATTCAAATAAAAATCTGCACCTGCCTCCTTAATAATTGGAATGGTTAGTCTAATAACTGACTTTTCTACTTGTAATCCTAAGGTTGGATCTGTATGTTCTTTTACATGGTTTCCGGATTCTAGACGAAGCATTCTAACCAAGGTAACAGTAGTATGCTCTTGAAATTTTTCTACGGTGCTTTTTATGTAGGAAGAAGCTTCTAACTGGATGGTATTTAGCCACTCTGTCCAAGAACCATCTGCATAATCATCTGGTGGCGATGGAATTTCTCTTGAAGAATCTACAATATGAGCAGGTGATCGTAGAGGCAAAACATTATAATAAATAAAGTTATTTAAATCTAAGGCTGCGACCTCTTCCCTCATTTTATCAACATCAAAAGTGAAAGGCAACTTAATGCAATCATTTTTTGTATCTACAGATTCTATTGTGTTTGAAATCATCGTATTTAATATCAATTTAAAGCATAAATTTAAAGAGTATTTATTCATACTACAACCACTTTTATAAAAACAGGTATTTATACCTATTATCAATCTTAACTATATAGTAAAAAATATTATTGATTGTACTTATTTGCTCGCAGATAATATGAGTTGTATTTTTACCTAGAATTTACGCAAAGACAAAATGAAAATAATTATCTCTCCTGCAAAATCACTAGATTTTGAAAGCAAAGCAACCACAAGTTTATATACGCAACCTTCATTTTTAGAAGATTCTGTAAAGCTTAACAAGAAATTGAAAAGCTTGTCAAGGAATAAACTCGGAGACTTAATGAAAATTTCTCCGGCTTTGGCAGCATTGAATTATGATAGAAACCAACACTGGCAACCTCCATTTTCTCTTGACAATGCAAAACAAGCAGTGTATGCTTTTACAGGGGAAGTTTTTAGAGGATTGGATGTTACCACTTTACCAGAAGAAAAAATCTCTTTATTACAAAATCGTTTACGAATCTTATCTGGTTTGTATGGTTTACTAAAGCCGTTAGATCTTATTCAGCCTTACCGTTTAGAAATGGGAACACGAATAAAAGTTGGCAAAGCAGATAATCTTTATAAATTTTGGAATACAGATTTAGCTGATGCCTTAAATGCAGAAATGCAAGAAGGTGATTTACTTATCAACTTAGCGAGTTCAGAATATTTTAAAGCAGTACCTCAAAAAGCTTTAAAAGTTCCTATGATTACTCCCATTTTTAAAGAATTAAAAAATGGAGATTATAAAATTGTCATGACTTATGCTAAAAAAGCTCGTGGATTAATGGTCCGCTATATTTTAGACAACAATGTAAATTCATTGGATGAACTAAAAGGATTTAATACAGAGGGATATGGGTTTAGCGAAACATTATCTACTGAAACAGAATTAGTATTTACAAGATAAAACTACTTTTTCATTCGATTCATTACCCAAACATGCGGTGCTGTCACAGCAAATAAAACCAGAAAAATTACCGAACTAAATAAGTTCTCCGTTAAATAGTAGTAAGCAATTAATAACCCAACAATGCTTATTATCCAGTATACAAATGCTGTTTTAAAATAATTTAAAAGCGCTTTTTTAGTTTTATCTCCCCATAAAAATTTTGTTTGATCTAAAATTGAAGGTATACTATGCCACAAAACAAAATAAATAGCAAAACCTAGAATAAGGGAGCTAGTTTTAAAAACTAAATACAGTAAAAAAACATAAAACAATTCTCTTATAATATTAAAGTGAAAGGCTATTTTTTTTAATCGCTGATAACCATATAAGATCAGCATCATAGAGGAAGAAAATAATAGCAGCATTTTTATCCAAACTTTTGGGATTAGTGATCCAGTAAGGTTTGACATAATTGTATCTACATCATTCATATTCTCAATAAAGATTAAAGAAAAAATCAGTAAACCATATAAAATATATATTAAACTTTTTACAATTTTTTTACCACTAATCTTATTTTCTAGATGCTGTTCACCAAAATGATAAGAGCTTAATACTATAAAAAAAAGAATTGCCAGATAAGAATTTATGAGATAACTAATAATACAAAGAAGCATTAAAGATAAATATACTCCTGTCGATTTTATAAAACTAATAGTACCCTTTTGTTGTTTTCTTAGAATCGTAAAATCATTAGAACCATGAATGATTCCTATAGAAAGTACAATAATATAAGCCAAAGAATCTTCTACTACTTTCCCAAATTGAATACTAATCCAAAGTAGTAGAAATGTGAAGAAAATCATAAAATCTTGATAATCAAGTTTCAATTTTTATTTTTTTTTCAAAGTTACAGTTTTTTTTGTATTTTTGTTTAACTATTAATCTAAATGACTAAACAGATCATTTACTAACAAATCAAATTTATCATGAACTACTTATTAAATTATTTATCAGTTGCTAAGATTGCAACAGACGATTACGTAGGGTTTACATTCTTTGTAGGATGTATGGCTATGATGGCAGCAGCAGTATTCTTTTTCTTTTCTATGAATACTTTTGACAAAAAATGGAGAACTTCAATATTAGTATCTGGACTAATTACTTTTATTGCTGCAGTTCACTATTGGTACATGAGAGATTATTGGGCATCTAATGCAGAATCTCCAACTTTCTTTCGTTATGTAGACTGGGTATTAACAGTACCTCTAATGTGTGTTGAATTCTATTTAATTTTAAAAGTAGCTGGTGCTAAAAAATCAATGATGTGGAGATTAATCTTCTTATCAGTTGTGATGTTAGTAACAGGTTACATAGGTGAAACTTTAGATAGAGATAATGCTTGGCTTTGGGGTCTAGTATCTGGAATAGCTTACTTTGTTATTGTATATGATATCTGGTTAGGTTCTGCTAAAAAATTAGCTGTTGAAGCTGGTGGAGCAGTTTTAAGCGCACACAAAACACTATGTTGGTTTGTATTAGTTGGGTGGGCTATTTATCCAATTGGGTATATGGCTGGAACTCCAGGTTGGTACGAAAGTATCTTTGGAGGATTGGATTTAAATGTTATCTATAACATTGGAGATGCAATAAACAAAATTGGTTTTGGACTTGTAGTTTACAACTTAGCTGTAAATAGTTCAAAAGAGTAGTTTATTTTTAGTTAGTTAAAAATCCCAAGAAATATTTCTAAATTTTCTTGGGATTTTTTTTTGTTTTAACAATCTACCATTCTAACAGTCACCGCCAAACCTCCTTCTGAAGTTTCTTTGTAATTTTTATTCATGTCTTTTGCAGTTTCCCACATGGTAGTAATGACCTCATCTAGGTGAACCAAAGATTCTTTTGGGTTGGTTTCTAAAGCAATTTCCGCGGCATGAATGGCCTTAATTGCACCCATAGAATTTCTTTCGATACATGGAATTTGAACCAGTCCACCAATTGGATCACAGGTTAATCCTAAATGATGTTCCATGGCAATCTCTGCAGCTGATAAACATTGAGCCGCCGTACCTCCTAGCAATTCTGTTAACCCTGCAGCTGCCATAGCAGAAGAAACTCCAATTTCAGCTTGACAACCTCCCATGGCAGCTGAAATAGTGGCATTCTTTTTAAAAATACTACCAATTTCACCAGCTACTAATAAAAATTTTTTGATGTGTTCAAAATCTGCTTCATGATTTTCTATCACTAAATAATACATTAAAACGGACGGTATTACTCCAGCACTTCCGTTTGTTGGCGCAGTAACTACTCTACCTAAAGAAGCATTCACTTCGTTTACTGACAGCGCTAAACAACTCACCCACTTTAAAATTTCTCTAAATTTTACTTCCGTACTTCTAATGGCAGTAATCCATTCTTGTGGATTGGAATACGCTGCATCTTTTATTAGTTTTTGATGGGTATCAAAAGCTCTTCTTTTTACATTTAATCCTCCCGGTAAATTTCCTGCAGTATGGCACCCGATGTACATACATTCTAACATAGTTTCCCAAACTCTTCTAAGTTCAGAGTCGATGGTTTCTTTAGAATTTAATACCAATTCGTTTGCAAAAACAATATCAGAAATTTGAAGATTTTCACGTTCACAATATTCTTCAAGCTCCAATGCTTTGTTAACAGGAAATGGAAAATTATGTTTTGTAATCTCAATTTCCTCAACCAAATTATCATCTTCTTGAATGATGAACCCTCCTCCAATGGAAAAAAAGGTTTCTTTAGAAATTTCTTTTCCATTAGAAAATGCAGAAAATGTCATTCCATTTGGATTGTAAGACAAAAACTCTTTATTAAAAATTAAATCTTCAGTAGAAAAATTAACTTCTTTTATTCCATTCAATTTTATGGTTTTAAAAAGTTCAATATCTTTTATGATATCTTCAATCTCTCTAACATCAATGGTTTCTGGATCTTCACCGCTTAATCCTAAAAGTACTGCAATATCCGTAGCATGACCCTTACCTGTAAGAGATAAAGAGCCGTAAAGATCTATTCTTACGGCATCAACAAGATGAAATAAATTATGTATGCGCAATTTTTCTATAAAAGATTGTGCTGCTCTCCAAGGTCCTAAAGTATGAGAACTAGACGGGCCTACTCCAATCTTTAACATGTCGAAGACACTAATAAATTGAGACATCAGCTTAAAATTTTAGACTCTT
The DNA here is from genome assembly GCA_913060575.1 of uncultured Flavobacterium sp. Taxonomy (GTDB): domain Bacteria; phylum Bacteroidota; class Bacteroidia; order Flavobacteriales; family Flavobacteriaceae; genus Polaribacter. The sequence continues at coordinate 2,296 of CAJXRR010000052.1, read as the reverse complement.
GGCCTAATTCTTTGACCAACAAATAATAAAAAATAGCTCTGTATTTTACTCTATTTGTTATTCCCATCATCTCTGCAACTTTTACAATAGCTTTATCTAAATATTCTCCATCCTCTAAACCAAGTTTCTTGATTAAGAAGTTATGTTTGACAGTAAATATTTCTTTTTCATCTGAGGTAGAAACAGATGCAGCATCTCTTTTAAATATAGAAGGACCTAATCCTCTGGTAACTTTATTAAACAACTCGTCTTCATAAGCCAATCCCATTTTATCCATGTTTTGCTTATAAAAGATAATTTTCTCATCAAACTTACTCATGTTATACTAATTAATGTTGATTTGTTTGAGCCAAATATAACCAAATAGTATGGTAAGAAATGAAGAAATTTCATGAATAAAAAGACAAATTCTGTCAATCTGTCACCAAAAAAGTCAGAGATCCTAAAAATTCTGACAATCTTAAGCTAAAATTCTATTGGCATACATATTGACTATTAGGTAATCAGTTAAAAATTAGACAATAAATAAAAATATAAATAATTATTATGAGTAAGATTATAGGAATCGATTTAGGAACAACCAACTCATGTGTTTCAGTAATGGAAGGAAATGAGCCTGTTGTAATCCCGAATGCAGAAGGAAAAAGAACCACTCCTTCTATCGTTGCTTTTGTTGAAGGTGGAGAACGTAAAGTAGGAGATCCTGCAAAGCGTCAAGCTGTAACAAATCCAACCAAAACAGTATATTCTATCAAACGTTTTATGGGGAATAAATTCTCTGAATCTTCGAAAGAAGTGAAAAGAGTACCTTATAAAGTAGTGAAAGGAGACAATGACACACCTCGTGTAGATATTGATGGTCGTTTATACACGCCACAAGAAATCTCTGCAATGATTTTGCAAAAGATGAAAAAAACAGCAGAAGACTATTTAGGTCATGATGTTTCTGAAGCAGTAGTAACTGTTCCTGCATATTTTAATGATGCACAAAGACAGGCTACAAAAGAAGCAGCTGAAATTGCTGGTTTAAAAGTTAGTAGAATTATTAATGAACCAACTGCTGCTGCCTTAGCATATGGTTTAGATAAAGCTAATGACGATAAGAAAATTGTAGTATTTGATTTTGGTGGTGGAACACATGATGTATCTATCTTAGAATTAGGTGATGGAGTTTTTGAAGTGTTAGCAACAGATGGTGATACTCATTTAGGAGGAGATGATGTAGATGAAAAAATCATCAACTGGTTAGCAGAAGAATTTAAAGCGGAAGAAAACATGGATTTAAGAGAAGATCCAATGGCTTTACAACGTTTAAAAGAAGCTGCTGAAAAAGCGAAAATAGAATTATCAAGTTCTTCTACAACAGAGATTAACTTGCCTTATGTAACTGCAACTGCAAGTGGACCAAAACACTTAGTAAGAAGTTTAACAAAAGCTAAGTTTGAGCAATTAATAGATGATTTAATAAAAAGAACCATAGAGCCTTGTAAAAAAGCGTTAAAGAATGCAGATTTATCTACTGCTGATATTGATGAAATTATCTTAGTTGGAGGATCAACTCGTATTCCTGCAATTCAAGAAGCTGTTGAAAAATTCTTTGGAAAAGCGCCAAGTAAAGGTGTAAATCCTGATGAAGTTGTTTCTTTAGGAGCTGCTATTCAAGGTGGAGTTTTAACGGGTGATGTAAAAGATGTTTTATTATTAGACGTAACACCTTTATCATTAGGAATTGAAACTATGGGGAATGTTTTCACGAAGTTAATCGATGCAAACACAACGATTCCTACAAAAAAATCTCAAGTATTTTCTACGGCTGTAGACAATCAACCATCTGTTGAAATTCATGTATTACAAGGTGAAAGAGCCATGGCTGCTGATAACAATACTATTGGACGTTTTCATTTAGATGGTTTACCTCCGGCACAAAGAGGAGTTCCTCAAATTGAAGTAACTTTTGATATTGATGCTAACGGAATTATTAAAGTTTCTGCTTTAGATAAAGGAACTAACAAATCTCATGAAATTAGAATTGAAGCTTCTTCAGGATTATCAGAAGAAGATATCGAGAAAATGAGACAAGAAGCTGAAGCAAATGCTGATTCAGATAAAGCTGCTAAAGAAACTGCAGAAAAAATAAACGCTGCTGATGGAATGATTTTCCAAACTGAAAAGCAATTGAAAGAATTTGGAGATAAACTATCTGATGATAAAAAAGGTCCAATTGAAGCTGCTTTAGTTGAATTAAAAGCGGCACATGAATCTAAAGATATTGCACAAATTGATGCTGCAATGGAAA
>CAJXRR010000051.1 GCA_913060575.1 uncultured Flavobacterium sp. | reverse complement strand
CTCCAGCTTCAAAAGATTTCTTAGCGTTATCCCAAGCACCTCCAGCATTGTTTTGAAAGATTGCCCATAAAACACCAGATACAGTAACACCTGCCATATAACCACCTAACATTTCTGCGATTGCTAAATTGTCCATTCCAAAAATCATTGGAACAAAAGCAATTACTAATGGGAAACCGATTGTTAATAAACCAGGTAACATCATTTCTCTTAAAGAAGCTTCCGTAGAAATTGCCACACACTTATCGTATTCTGGCTTTCCAGTTCCTTCCATAATTCCAGGAATATCTCTAAACTGACGTCTCACTTCATTGACCATTTCCATGGCAGCTTTACCTACTGCATTCATTGCCAAGGCAGAGAATACAACAGGAACCATTCCTCCAACAAATAACATTGCTAAAACGGGTGCTTTAAAAATGTTAATTCCATCAATTCCAGTAAAAGTTACATAGGCAGCAAATAATGCTAACGATGTTAAGGCAGCAGAAGCAATTGCAAAACCTTTTCCGGTTGCTGCAGTCGTATTTCCTACTGAGTCTAAAATATCTGTACGTTCTCTAACGATAGGTTCTTGTTCGCTCATTTCAGCAATACCACCTGCGTTATCAGAAATAGGTCCGAATGCATCAATCGCTAATTGCATCGCTGTTGTTGCCATCATAGCAGAAGCAGCTAAAGCTACTCCGTAAAATCCTGCAAAAGCATAGGATGCCCAAATTGCACCTGCAAATAATAATACTGAAGGGAACGTAGAAATCATACCAGTCGCTAAACCAGCAATAATGTTTGTTCCTGCTCCTGTACTAGATTGTTGAACGATTTTTAAGATTGGAGATTTTCCAAGTCCTGTATAATATTCAGTTACAGAAGAGATTACTGCACCAACTACTAAACCAACTAAGGTAGCGTAGAATACACTCATTCTAGAAACTTCTTTTAATCCTTCACCGAAGAATTCCATGTTCATAGTTTCTGGTAACATATAATAACATAGTCCGAAACAAGAAGCCGCAACTAAAATTATTGATGTCCAGTTACCAATATTTAAAGCACCCATTACTTGTGCTTCTTTTGCGGTATTGTCTTTGATTTTTACCAACATAGTACCGATGATAGAAATGATAATTCCTGCACCTGCAATTGCCATTGGTAATAAAATGGGTCCAATTCCTCCGAAATCATCAGAAATACTTCCGCCCATATCTTTAATTACATAGTTTCCTAGAACCATTGCAGCTAAAACCGTTGCAACATAAGAACCAAATAAATCGGCACCCATTCCGGCAACATCACCTACATTATCTCCAACGTTATCAGCAATAGTTGCTGGGTTACGAGGATCATCTTCAGGAATTCCTGCTTCAACTTTACCTACTAAATCAGCTCCAACATCGGCAGCTTTTGTATAGATACCACCACCAACTCTTGCAAACAATGCAATAGATTCAGCTCCTAAAGAGAATCCTGCTAATGTTTCTAGAACGATAGTCATGTCCATAGTACTTGTCCAAGTACTGTCCATAAAGAACCAGAAGAAGATGATAAAAAATGAGGTTAACCCTAAAACGGCTAAACCTGCAACACCTAATCCCATTACTGTACCACCTCCAAAAGAGATTTTTAAAGCATTTGGTAAGCTTGTTCTTGCAGCTTGTGTAGTTCTTACGTTGGTTTTAGTTGCGATTTTCATTCCTATGTTTCCTGCAAAAGCAGAAAAAATAGCTCCGAAGATAAATGCTACTACGATTAACCAGTGTGTAGTTGGTACTACAAAAGATACAATCGTTAATAATATACTTACGATAAGTACAAAGACTGCTAAAAGTCTGTATTCTGCATTTAAAAAAGCCAAAGCTCCTTCGTAGATGTGGTCTGAAATTTCTTTCATTTTACCATCACCTGCATCTTGTTTCATTACCCAAGACTTCTTTACTAGCATGTATACTAGGCCTAAGATTGCCAAAGCGATTGGCATGTAAATCATCATTGATCCCATATTTGTTTTGTTTTGTTAATTTCCTGGGCAAAAGTAGTAAAATCGACTCGAATACAAAAACCCTTTCTTATGGAATATGAAAGGGTTTTAATTAACTATTATTTAGAGTGATTTATATCGTAAAATCACCTTTGGTTTTGTGTATGCTGTTTTCGTAACGTTTTACACATTTTTTAAATATGGCCAGCGCTTCTTCCGCATTTCCCCAGCCACCAACATCAACTTTTTTCTTTTCCAAGTCTTTGTATACTTGAAAGAAATGTTCGATTTCTTTTAATCTGTGAGGATTTAAATCGGTTAAATCCATTTTATTACTCCAGATAGGATCGGAAATAGGAACACAAATAATTTTTTCATCGGGTCCTTTTTCATCAGCCATGTGAAACACTCCAATGGGTCTTACCTCTACAACACACATCGGAAATGTAGGTTCATGTCCTAAGACTAAAACATCTAGTGGGTCTCCGTCTAAGGCTAAAGTTTCTGGCACGAAACCATAATCAGCAGGATACATCATAGAAGAGAATAACATTCGATCAAAACGAATCTTTTTTAACTCAAAATCATATTCATATTTATTTCTACTTCCTTTAGGTATCTCTATTAAAACGTCGAATGTTTGCATTTTTTAAATTTTTGACAAATGTATTGATTTGTAAAAAGGGAATCAATAAAAAAGGAATTGATTATTTCTTTACTAATTTTTTGACAGTTGAAAAGCCATCTATTGTAAATAACTTCACTAAATAGAGACCACTTGATAATTCTTCAATATCTACCTGATTGATGTTTTTTGCAACTTTTTTTACTAATGTTCCTTGCAATGAATATATTTCTAAACGGTTTAAAATATAAGTAGGAGATTTTACGAAAATGCTTTTTGATGATGGATTTGGAAATATTGAAACGGATTTATTAAAGTTAAATGAATCAGCATCTAGTGTAGCACAAGTTCCTATAGTATATGTATGTTGATTATTTACTGTACTTTCTTGCAAACCATTATATGAATAGGTATAATAAAAGTTAATAGAACTTCCTTGTGAGGCATTTATTTGAAAAGGTACATTGGGCGTAACGTTATAACCTGGATAAGGTCCACTTCCTGTTCCATAATATAAGAGGCAAGTCGGATTTCCAGCATTGCCTGTTTGGGAAATAAATGTTAAGGTTGGATTGTTTGCATCTTCAGAAAATTCATACGTATAATGTCCGTTTGATGGTCCGCCTGTACAAGAAGGAGCAGAAGTTACTTCAATGTTTATGGCGGTAGAGGTTGCTGTTGCATTTGCATCGTCAGTTACTTTAGCTGTTACTTGATGACTTCCTAGACTCGCATTTGTCCAATTAAAATTGTAAGGTTCTGTGGTGTCTTCACCAATTTTAGTAGCTCCATCAAAAAATTCTACTAAAGAAACTGTTCCGTCTAAATCGTCAGCAATAGCGATAATATTAATTTCAGTTCCTTGAAAAAAGGAAGTATTGTTTGCAGGAGATGTTATCGAAATAGTTGGATTAGAATTTGCAGTTGTTTGAACAATTACCAAAACTTCACTACTTGAAAAGTGTGTTTCATCATCAACAGTTAGTTTTACTTTGTAAATACCTTCTTGTAAATTTGATATATCTGGTGATACAGATGTATTGTCATCGAAAGCTATAATTGAGGGTCCATATACCTGTTCCCAATTGTAATTTAAAGTAGCTGTGTCAACATCAGAACTAAGGCTTCCATCTAAAGTTGCTGTAGTTTCAGGAAGAATTACAGTAATATTTGTTCCTGCATTTGCTATTGGAGGATTATAAGGTAAAGGATTTTGATAGGTAAATGTCATTTTACCCAGATTAAATTCGCCATTTGTTATAACCACACGTAATATATGTTTTCCTTCTGTAAGCTCTAAAGTATTTACAACCTGACTTACCCAATTGCCCCAGCCGTTTGTTGTAGTTACTGAAATATCTGGACTAATTTTAGTTCCATCAATTTCTAGATAAAAAGGTCCGCCACCAGCAGTATTGTCTGAAGCATATCTAAAGCTCAAATCATATTCACCTGCTGTTTGGACATCAATTGAATATTCTAACCATTCACCAGCAGTTAACCAACCAATAGTTGCACCTTCATTGGTGACTGAAGCAGCATCTACATATTCTTCAGTTCTATAATCTCCATTATTTCCGGTACTAGAATCATTATAAGAAATTCCTTGACCCAAGCCTCCTTGAAATTTGTCATAATTTCCTGGTTCTATTTCTCCTGGTATTATAAAAGATGTTCCTGAAAAAGGAACTTGTTCTCCCACCTGAATTTGTATCACATTACTAGTGTTAAATTCTGATCCAACATATATTCTAGCATACATTCCGTGAACACCTAAACTTAAATTTTGAGCTTGAAAATTATAAGGAGCAGTCGTGTCTTCCCCTAAAAGAGAAGTGCCATCATAAAATTCAACTTTAGTAATTCCGTTTCCGGTTGTTGTTACTGATAAATTGACAATTCCATTATTATAAGCTTGATAAAAATCTGAGGAAATAATTCCACTTGCATCTATATCTTTACTTGTTACTAATTGAAATGCTGGTACAGGTAAAATATAACCATCAGAAAAAGTTACATTGATGGCGGTATTTGAATAGTTTTGAGCGACATAAGTAATATCACCTTCTTTGTTGAATACAGCTGCAATAGGGTGATTGGCAGTAATAGAAGTTTCTACACGACCTAAAGCATTCATCGCATGCAGCCAATGATAGGTTTGTGCATCTGAGATTCCAAATTTCAATTCACGATCTGGATATGAATCATATAAATCTATGGCAGCTTGAGGATCTGTAAATGATAAGTATTTCCAATAAGTATCATGCCATAAATTTGGATTTTCTTGATTACTTAAAATTCCAGTATTGGCAGAGATTTCTGTCCATAAACTTTCTGAATAACTGGTGTTGTGTCCAAGATATAGAGAGCCAGCGTGAATAGGATACATTTCAATACCATAGGCAGCAGCAATATCTGAAGTCCAAAACGTTTGATTGTCATAGCCATTTCCCCAAATTCTTGAAGCGACTGAATAATTATATCCTGGTTTAAAAGTTCTTTCATAGACATCAAACCAATATTCTTCTGCAGCTGTTTGTTCTGTGGTGTAAATATAGATTCCTAAATCTCTTATACTATCTTCATTAGTAACACTTCCCCAATGAATTAATGAAGCTGCAAATTGCATACTTTCTGAACTTGATTCTTGATCGTTACCAAAAGGGAATGTTGCAAAGCCATTAGCCCAACTGTGTCCAGCATACGGACTAAAATTTCGTAGAAATGGAAATTGAGTATCGTTTCTATCAGTCGATGCAGCGTCTCTGACTAGAAGATTAATCATATCTCCCCATTGAGAAGACCAACCGGGCTCGTATTGTTCCATAAAAGCTGCAGCGTGAATAAAATACCCCCAGTGAAAATGATGATCGTTTAAATTACTGTCTTGACCATGACCAGCCGGGTAACCCAACATTGCAGACCAAGTGTCATTATAATAAAACAAAAAAGCAACTTCTCCAGATTCAACTTTTAACCAATCCTCTAGTCTTTCTTTAATAGTCGCTACAATTTTATCACGTGCTTGAGTTTTTCCAATTTGATCTGCGATTCTTGCGGTTTGAATTAAGCGATTCATCACCTGTCCTTCATTATAGGAATCTGTCCAAGTTGCTAAACCTTCATTTTCTAATAAAGAAATTTTAGCATCCAAATCTGCAGGGTTAAATCCAACACTATTATTTACTCTGTTAGGAAGTGTTGGTAAAATACCTTTGAAGGTATTTTCAACTGTAAATGTGTTTCCGTCTAAAGTTTTTACATCTCCACGTATAGTACTAAAAGTATATCCTGTTGGCTGTGCTGAACTTGGTGCTAAATATCCCCATTGATGAGGTAGTAAACCCATTAACACATTGGTTTCTGTTCCTTCTTTTACATCGGTAGTAACTGTAAAAGTGGTTGAAAGTTTTGAAGTACTTTCATTATAACTCCAATTTGCTTCGGTATTTGCAGGGAATACGTAAGCATATTTTTTGTATTCATTTGCAATGTTAGTAATACTTCCAGCAGTTGGAATGTAAGCTAACGACCAGTAATTCTTTCCGTTTAACGATGAGGTATATGTATTTCCATTTTGTGTCCAAGTACTTCCAATTGGAGCATAAATAGCATAATTTGAACCGTTGTTAGAGTTGGTAATAACCATCATTTCGTTAGTAACACTAACGGAACCATTATTCACTGTGACTTCGGCTACATCTGAAGATTGTTTTGTGAAATATAGAAACGGCATGGCAATTCCCGTTGTAGCATTAAAATGATGTGTATTATCATCCCAATCCATAGTTACAGTCCAATCCGTAAAATCTGAAACAGTAGCTCTTGTAGTATTCAATCCAGAAACCCCAACAACCACAGGTAATGTTCCATCTATAGGTTGGCTACTACCATTTGGTGTAGAAACAGGAACAATATAATTGACATTTAAACCTTGGTTAATAGTTTGCAATGCCATAGGATAATTATACAAATTGCTAGCATGGTTTTCTTTGATAAGATTAGACCACCAATCATTTGTAGGGATTGGTTTTCCAACTGCATTTCCACTTACTTGAGGTGCTCCACTAGGAAAAGAATTTCTACCAGCTTGATCTACTCCAGGGAAAGAATTAGTATAACTACCGCTACCTACAGTTGTAATTTGAGAATGATTTGTTAAGGAATAAAAGCTAAAGCTTATAAAGAATATTGCTTTTAAATAAGGTGTCATTTTTTTCATCTAACCGAAGAGTTTAAAGTAACTACAAACCTACTAAACTCAATTTCGAAAAAATAAAAAAGCACCTCAATAAAAACTATACAAACAGTTATTATAAGAAAATAATTAGAATAAGAATCCTGTTCCGAATGTAATACCGAATTTACGTGCTCCCGGACTGTCTAGGTAGTTTCCTCTGAAATTAAAATCTACTCTAAGAATTTTTAAAATATTTCCAACACCAATACTGTATTCATAGTAAGGTCTATCATTTGGCGCTTGCAATAATATTTGAGCAGGGTTGTTTGTGGTGTTTAGAACTTTATTTTCGTTAGATAGCTGACCCCAAGCGGTTCTAAAACCAACAATAGTTCTAAGGTTTAATTTTCTTAAGAAAGGAATTCTAGCAAATAAACGTCCGTTAAAATTATGTTCTAAATGAAAAGTAGCATAGGTATCCGTTACAAATTCATAAAAATCTAATTGATTAAAAGTATTGAAGAAAGCAAAATAAGTTTGATTTCCTGGTACTACATTTAACAAGCTTAAGGGTACTTCTCCGAATGTTCTACCAGCCTCAAGTGAAGTTCTCATTCTTCCAAAACCACCAATAAACCATGGTTGTGTGTAGGCTAACTGAACCTTGGTATAATCAAAATCACTATCAAAAAGGCCTTTATTACCGTTGGTTACTTGTAAAAAGATGTTTCTTAATTTTTCGGTATTGGTACCTCTCTCAACTCCAGAGCCAGATACTTTTCTTCCAGGAAAGTAATTCGCGGTGAAAATAGTTTCAAACTGATTTACAAATGAAGAGGTTTCTGTAGGCGAGACATTATAATCTAAACTAAAGGATTCTGAAGCAGAACTTAAGGTTTTATAACTTCCTGAGACGCTTACGACAAAATTTCTAATAGGCTCAGCTTCTAAACTCAATTTAGTTAGATTAACATTTGTAAGTCTGTTGTTCTGACCAGTTCCTACGATAGATGAAGATCCGTTACTTCTTCCTAAAACATCGGTTGAAGCTGTAAGGCTAGCACCAATCTGCTCTACATCACGTCTATTTCCACCAGAGATGATGAGTCTACTTTTTTTATCTAGAATTGCTTTGGCTTGAAATCCATATTTAAATTTTCTATCTTTAAAACCATAAGCGGTATAGGCTTCAACTCTCCAAGGATCATTGTACCCAAAATAAGTTCTACCACCAGTTCTTAATCGTAATCCTTCTACATCATTAAAACCGAAGGTTGAAAAAATTGGACCATAATCAAAGTTAGCTTTATCAAATTCATAATAACCAGAGGAAAGTGTAGCTATGGTATTATATAATCTTTTAAATTTTGGAACTGTTTTTAAAGTGTCTAATAAAGTATAAATACCCTGTTCGTCTTTATTTAATTTTTCAAATCTATTATTCTCCCAAAACTCATCAGATTGATTGTAAACAGATTCATCTAAATCGTATTGTTTTTTGTCATAGAACTTTGGATCTAGTGGTTTGTCAAATTCATAATTATTATACAGAGTTGTTCTTTTACCGTACAATCCTTTAGATTTTTCTTTTTTATTGATAGCAAAATCAGACAAGAAATAATCTCTTTTTAATAGAAAAATAGAATCGTTTAAAATGTCAAATTCTTGCTCAATATAAATGTCTTTTACCCAATTAATATTCGCGTTTTTAGAGGCTTGCATGTTAATTTCTTTGACAGCAAAGGTTGAGTCATTCACCCAGAAATCACCTTTAAATGTTAATTCGTTTTTTCTCCTTGGATAGTAAATGATGTTATAACACCATTTGTTATCTATAAATGCACTATCTGATAAAAAGTAGTTGTAATTCTGAATTCCAGTTCGAGAAAGTGGACTTACAAAACTCTTATAAAAAAACTTTATATAATTGTCATAAATATCATAGTCGTTATAGAGGTCGTCAATAAAACTTATAATAGCTTGATTGTTACTAAATCCGGTATTCTTATTTCCTTTAACAACCTCTTTTTCTTTGTTTAAAAGATTGTCTCCATAAACTTCAGAAACCGATTCATTTAAAAACACAGGAAGGTACGTTTTACCTGTAATGGCTGATGTATCCACATTTTTAAAGACAAACTCCATTCCTCTAAACAATCTTTTTTTCTTAAAAGTACTGTCTATAGTATTTAAATCAAATTCTACTTTTTGGTATTTCTTATATTGATATTGTTTGAATTTTTTAACACCATTTTTACGCCTTTTCTCCCAAATTTTCCTAAGTATATCGATTGCTGGATTGTTCTTTTTTGATTGTTTTCCTGTAACAATAACTACTTCATTTAAGGTGTTTTCTTCTTCCTTTAAGATGAATTTAAGTTTGTAATTTACACTTTTCGGCAAATCAAATTCTATGGTTTGATAACCAATAAATGAAATTACTAGTTGACTCCAGCTCTTTTTAGATTCGAGGTAGAACCTTCCGTTTTCATCAGAAATAGTTCCTTCTATAGAACCTTTAAATAAAACAGTTGCATAGGCAACAGGCTCATTTTCTTCATCAAAAATTTGACCACTTACTTTGGTCTGTGCTATAGAATATCCGATCGAAAGAAGGAATAAAAAAATGGGTAAGAGTTTTCTCATAAGACTAAAAAACTTCATCAACTTTTATGCCGATGAAGTTATCATAACGCTAAATAACGCGATTTATTTGTATAAAACTTCTTTTACAGCTTTGATTACATCATTACTGTTAGGTATCCAAGCTTCTAATAATACTGGAGAATATGGCGCAGGTGTATCGGCTGTTGTAATTCTTTTAATTGGAGCATCTAAATAATCAAAAGCCTCATCTTGTACTCTAAAAGTAATTTCTGAAGCAACACTAGCAAAAGGCCATGCTTCTTCTAAAATCACTAAACGATTCGTTTTCTTAACAGATTTAATAATAGCTGCATGATCCATAGGCCTTACAGTTCTTAAATCAATAATTTCTATTGAAATTCCTTCTTTTGCTAATTCATCTGCAGCTTTGTAAGCTTCTTTAATGATTTTGCCAAAAGAAACCACAGTTACATCTGTTCCTGCTCTTTTAATATCAGCAACTCCAATAGGAATGATATATTCTCCTTCTGGAATCTCCATCTTATCACCATACATTTGTTCAGACTCCATAAAGATTACTGGATCATCATCTCGAATAGCTGCTTTTAATAAACCTTTAGCATCGTATGGATTTGAAGGAACAATTACTTTTAACCCAGGAGTATTGGCAAACCAATTTTCAAAAGCTTGTGAATGCGTAGCACCTAATTGACCAGCAGAAGCTGTTGGTCCACGAAATACTATAGGACAATTAAATTGTCCACCAGACATTTGTCTAATTTTTGCTGCGTTATTAATAATTTGATCAATTCCAACCAAAGAAAAGTTAAAGGTCATATATTCAACAATTGGTCGGTTACCATTCATGGCAGAACCAATTGCAATTCCTGCAAATCCTAATTCAGCAATAGGAGTATCAATGACTCTTTTTGCGCCAAATTCATCTAGCATTCCTTTACTAGCTTTGTAAGCACCATTATATTCTGCAACTTCCTCACCCATTAAGTAGACACTTTCATCAGAACGCATCTCTTCGCTCATGGCTTCACATATGGCTTCTCTAAACTGAACTGTTTTCATGTAGTATATTCTATATTGTTTACTGAAAAGCAAAAATAGTGAAAATATGAGTAAATAATAAGACATTAATCTTCAAAAAATGATAACGATTTTAGAACCATTTTTTCACTAAGATATTTTTTTGATTCTTTATTTATTAAATTATAAATATTAACAAAAAAATACTATGCACGCATAGTATTTTTTAATTATTTGTAGTATCTTCGTGCCTGTCAAATCAAAATAAATTTTCAATGAAATGAGCTATACTAGTTTTTTAAATAAATTTAAAATTACTATTAGCGAATTACATCTGACCTAATTAAAAAATAAAAGAAAACAGATGAAAATATTAGTATGTATCAGTCATGTACCAGATACCACTTCAAAAATTAATTTCACAGATAATGATACAAAGTTTGATACAAATGGAGTTCAATTTGTGATCAACCCATATGACGAGTTTGTCTTAACTAGAGCCATGTGGTTTAAAGAAAAACAAGGAGCAACTGTAACTGTTGTGAACGTTGGAACTTCTCAAACGGAACCAACTTTAAGAAAAGCTTTGGCTATTGGTGCTGATGATGCTATTCGTGTAAATGCGGAACCAATTGATGGAATGTCTGTAGCTAAAGAAATTGCAGAAGTTGCTAAAAATGGTGGTTATGATTTAGTATTAGCAGGAAAAGAGTCTAGTGATTATAATGGTCAGATGGTTCCAGGAATGGTAGCTGCAATGTTAGGTTTTAACTTTGTAAATGGTTGTGTTGGAATGGAAGTAGATGGGAATAATGTAACAGCTACAAGAGAAATAGATGGAGGGAGTGAATCCTTAGTGACTACTTTACCATTAGTAGTGGGTGGACAAAAAGGAATTGTTGAAGAATCGGATTTACGTATTCCAAATATGAGAGGAATTATGATGGCTCGTAAAAAACCATTAAATGTTGTAGAACCAACAAGTTCTGAAAATGCAACATCTTCTCAATCTTTTGAGAAGCCTGCACCTAAAGGGGCTGTGAAATTAGTTGATGCAGATAATATTGATGAATTAATCAATTTATTACATAACGAAGCAAAAGTAATTTAACCATAAGAAAATAAATAGATATGTCAGTTTTAGTATATGCAAATTCTTCAGAAGGAAAATTTAAGAAATCAGCATTTGAAGTTGTTTCTTATGGGAAAAAAGTAGCAGAAGAATTAGGAACCAATGTCATTGCAGTAACCATTAATGGTGATGATGTTGCCGAATTACAAAATTATGGAGCAGAAACTATTGTTACTGTTAATAATGATGCGTTAAAAGTATTTAATGCACAAGGATATGCATCGGTTATCAAACAAGTTGCAGAAGTAAAAGGAAGCAATATTATTATTATCGACTCTAGTATTGATGGTTTGTATTTAGGACCATTATTATCAGTAGCTTTTAATGCTGGTTATGCATCTAATGTTGTTGCAGCACCATCTTCTTCAAGTCCATTTATTGTTAAGAGAAAAGCATTTTCAAACAAAGGATTTAATAATACAGAGATTTCAACAGAAAATAAAGTAATAGGTTTAGCCAAGAATTCATATGGAATTCATGAAAATAGTGTGACCGCTTCTGTAGAAAGCTTTGATGTATCAATAGGTGATTTTGGTGTAACATCAACTAGTATCGATAAAGCAGTAGGTAAAGTAACTATTGCCGATGCAGATGTAGTTGTATCAGCAGGAAGAGGTTTAAAAGGACCAGAAAATTGGGGAATGGTTGAAGAATTAGCAGATGTTTTAGGTGCTGCAACAGCATGTTCTAAACCTGTTTCAGATCTAGGCTGGAGACCTCACGGTGAGCACGTTGGTCAAACAGGTAAACCAGTAGCAACAAACTTATATATTGCCATTGGAATTTCTGGAGCAATACAACATTTAGCAGGAATTAATGCTTCTAAAGTGAAAGTTGTCATCAATACAGATCCTGAAGCACCTTTCTTTAAAGCAGCTGATTATGGAATTGTTGGAGACGCTTTTGAAGTTGTTCCTCAGTTAATTAGCAAACTCAAAGATTTTAAAGCTCAAAACTCATAATTTTTAGTAAATTGTGCCCAAGTAAAGGGCTGTCTAATTTTTTGGTGACTGCCATGAATTAGACAGCTTTTTTACTTTACCTAAAAATATTCATGAGTTTAATTAAACTAACCATAAAAGGAATTTCTTACAGTCAAACTCAAAGTGGAGCCTATGCTTTGGTGTTGAGTGAAATGGAAGGAACTAGAACATTGCCAATTATTATTGGAGCTTTTGAAGCTCAGTCCATTGCAATTGCTTTAGAAAAAGAAATTCGTCCACCAAGACCGCTTACACACGATTTATTTAAAACATTTTCTGAACGCTTCGATATTCAAGTAAAACAAGTCATTATTCATAAATTAGTTGATGGAATTTTCTTTTCAAGTTTAATTTGTGAAAAAGATGGAATAGAGGAAATAATAGATACCAGAACCTCAGATGCAATAGCAATTGCAGTTCGTTTTCTTGCGCCAATTTACACTTATGAAAACATTTTAGATAAAGCAGGTATTTATTTAAAATTAGAAGAAGAAATTGCAATAAAGGGAAATCTAGATCCAGAAACGGTTGAGGTTACATTAGAGCAAAATCAACCCTTAGACTCTTCTAGTTTTTCATCATTTTCATTAGAAGAACTTCACAGTCAATTAAATGACGCTGTAATTAATGAAGATTATGAATTAGCAGCTAAAATAAGAGATGAAATTAGTAAACGATCTTAAGTTTATATTATGAAAAAACACCTTGTTGTTATGCTATGTTTTTTTTCAATTTTTGCTGTTGGGCAAACGATTGAAAAAGATTGGAAATTTGAATCTATAAAAAAAAATGATGGAACATCCATTGTTGATATTAATTCAAATGACTCTTTTAATTTAAAGGAAGGGAATTTTAGATATTCACTAGTTTCTAAAGATAGTTTGGTAGCTGAGGGTACATACATTCATCAGAATAACTTACTTATTTTTAATTTCAAAAACCCAAACGATACTGTACGTTATTATAATATAACACAGTTAACAGATTCTACACTAACTATTTCTGAGAGTGATCATGTTTATTCTTTTAATCTAAAAAACAAAATAGCAGACAATAATACTGTTATAGTCAAAGAAACTAAAGATACCATATTACCAAGTCAAGGTTTTTCTATGAAAAGTCTTTGGCGAGGAGTTTTAGGAATGTTTGTTTTATTAGTCATAGCATTCTTATTTAGTGCCAATAGAAGAGCTGTTAATTGGAAAAAAGTTGGAATCGGATTAGCGCTTCAATTAGCGATAGCTATTGGAGTTTTAAAAGTGAGTTTTATCCAAGAAATATTTAATTTTATTGGAGGTATTTTTATTGAGATTTTAGAATATACTAAAGCTGGAAGTAAATTCTTATTTGATGGATTGATTGCTGATATGGATACTTTTGGATATATTTTTGCTTTTCAAGTATTGCCAACAATCATCTTTTTCTCAGCACTAACATCTTTGCTTTTCTACTTAGGAATTATTCAAAAAGTAGTAAAAGTAATGGCAAAAGTATTATCTAAATTTTTAGGAATTTCAGGTATGGAAAGTCTCTCTGTTGCTGGGAATATCTTTCTAGGTCAGACCGAAGCACCATTGTTGATTAAAGCTTATTTAGAAAAAATGAATAAGTCAGAAATGCTCTTGGTAATGATCGGAGGTATGGCCACAGTTGCTGGTGCAGTATTAGCAGCATATATCGGATTTCTAGGAGGAGGAGATAAAGCTTTAGAATTAGTATTTGCGAAACATTTATTAGCAGCCTCAGTAATGGCAGCTCCAGGAGCAATCGTGATTTCTAAAATTTTATACCCACAAACTGAAGAAGTAAATACAGATGTTACCGTTTCGCAAGAGAAAATTGGATCTAATATTTTAGATGCAATTGCTAACGGAACAACTGAAGGATTAAAATTAGCAGTAAACGTAGGTGGAATGTTACTGGTATTTGTAGCAATTATTGCAATGCTAAACGGGATTTTAGGATTTTTCGGAGGTTTTGACGGAATTGAATATTTAGGATGGCATTTTACTTCTCTAGACGAAATAATTGCAGCCAATACATCTTATAGCGGTCTTACAATAGAAATGATTTTAGGTTACGCTTTTGCTCCATTAATGTGGTTAATTGGAGTTTCTAGTGAAGATATGACTTTAATGGGACAGCTATTAGGAATTAAATTAGCAGCCAGTGAGTTTATTGGGTACATCCAATTAGCAGAATTGAAAAATGTAGCAAGCGCAACACATCTTACCTATAATAAATCAATTATTATGGCTACTTATATGTTATGCGGATTTGCAAATTTTGCATCTATAGGAATCCAAATTGGAGGGATAGGTTCTTTGGCTCCAGGTCAAAGAAAAACGTTATCAGAATTTGGGATGAAAGCTTTATTAGGTGGTACAATTGCCTCTTTAATGTCTGCCACCATTGCTGGAATGATTATCGGATAGTCTATAAACAAATCGTTGATAACTTTATCATAGAAAAGGGAGCTTCAATTCAAACAAAT
>CAJXRR010000050.1 GCA_913060575.1 uncultured Flavobacterium sp. | reverse complement strand
CTCCTTTTACGGCACCAACAAAGTGGTCTTTCGTTCCAAAATCAGTAGTTAATGTAATAATTGACATTAAAGAATTGGCTGTTAATTAAATGTGTAAAAGTTGCTAATAATATTCACACAAAGCTAAACAATTCTGAAAATTTATTCACTATTTTTAGATTGAATTATTCAACATCAACCAATAAATCGAAAACATTTGAACGAACGCATCATTGAGCTTACAGAAATCAATCCAAATGATTTTTTTGGCGCACACAATAGTACTATAGAGCAACTAAAAAGATACTTCCCGAAAATTAAAATTGTTGCCCGCGGATCTAAACTGAAAATTTACGGAGAACCAGAATTGTTAAATGAGTTTGAAAAACGGCTTGAAATGCTCATTAAATATTTTAATCGGTATAATAAACTTGATGAGAACAGTATTGAACGAATCTTAACTTCTACTGGGAAAGAAGATAAAAGCACTGTAAACTCAAAAGATGTTTTAGTTCATGGGGTGAATGGAAAACTCATTAAAGCACAAACTGAAAATCAGCGTAAGATGGTTTCAATGATGCAAAAGAACGACATGTTGTTTGCTGTTGGACCAGCCGGAACAGGTAAAACTTATACAGCAGTTGCATTGGCTGTAAAAGCTTTAAAAGAAAAAGAGGTTAGAAGAATTGTTTTAACGAGACCTGCGGTTGAATCTGGAGAAAATTTAGGTTTTTTACCAGGTGATTTAAAAGAAAAATTAGATCCTTATATGCAACCTTTGTATGATGCTTTAAGAGATATGATACCTCATGAAAAATTAGAATCACACTTAGAAAAAGGAGTAATTCAAATTGCTCCCTTAGCTTTTATGCGTGGTAGAACCTTAGATAATGCTTTTGTTATTCTGGATGAAGCTCAGAACACTACACACAATCAAATGAAAATGTTTTTAACCAGAATGGGGAAACATGCAAAATTTGTGATTAACGGTGATCCTGGACAAATAGATTTACCTCGGAAACAAGTATCAGGCTTAAAAGAATCATTATTGGCTTTAAAAGATATAGAAGGAATTGCACAGGTTTATTTGGACGATAAAGATGTAATTCGACACAGATTGGTTAAAAGTATTATTAGTGCTTATAAAAGCATTGAAACTGATTAATTTTAATTGTCTTTAATTACTTTTGCAGACTATAATTATAATTTAGAATGAACACCATAAACGAAACCAATTTTCAATTTCCGAATCAAAAATCTGTCTATAAAGGTAAGGTTAGGGAGGTCTATAATATTAACGATGATTTATTAGTGATGATTGCTTCCGATAGATTGTCTGCTTTTGATGTAGTTATGCCAAGGCAAATTCCATTTAAAGGACAAATCCTGAATCAGATTGCTACTAAAATGATGAAAGAAACCGAAGATTTGGTACCAAATTGGTTAATCGCAAATCCTGATGAAAATGTAGCAGTAGGACATTTATGTGAACCCTTCAAAGTAGAAATGGTAATTCGCGGTTATATGTCTGGACACGCAGCTAGAGAATACAAAGCTAGTAAAAGATTACTTTGCGGGGTTTCAATGCCTGAAGGAATGAAAGAGAACGATCAATTTCCAGAACCAATTATTACGCCATCAACTAAAGCAGCCAATGGCGATCATGATGAAGATATAACAAGAGAAGATATTTTAGCAAAAGGAATTGTTTCTGAACCAGATTATGTCGTTTTAGAAGAGTATACGCGTAAATTATTTCAAAGAGGTTCAGAAATCGCTGCAAAACGCGGATTGATTTTAGTGGATACAAAATATGAATTTGGAAAAACAAAAGAAGGAAAGATCGTCTTGATAGATGAAATTCATACTCCGGATTCTTCACGTTATTTTTATGCAGATGGATATCAAGAAAGACAAGCAAAAGGTGAAAGTCAAAAACAATTATCCAAAGAATTTGTGCGTCAATGGTTGATAGAAAATGGTTTTCAAGGAAAAGACGGACAACAAATTCCAGAAATGACAGATGAAAAGATTTTAGAAATTTCGGATCGTTATATTGAGTTGTTTGAACAAATTACAGGCGATACTTTTATAAAAGCAAATACTGATAACGTATTGAATAGAATAGAACGAAATGTTCTTTCCTTTTTATCAGCATCATAAATAACAAATTCGTACAATGATTTTCTTTTGAAAGCAGTAACAGTCAAAAAAATAAAAGATGAGTTGAAACATCGTTCTTCACAAGATCTGGTGGAGTTGTGCTTACAACTTTCAAAATTTAAAAAAGAAAATAAAGAATTACTCACCTATCTGCTATTTGAAGCGCATGATGAAGAAATGTATATTCAGAGTGTAAAAGAATTTATGGATGAACTTTTTGATGATATCAATACAAAGAGTTATTTCTATATAAGAAAGAGTGTTCGTAAAATTCTAACACTGACTAAAAAGTACATTCGTTATTCAAAGAAAAAAGAAACTGAAGTACTGCTTTTACTTCACTTTTGTGGTCGATTAAAAGATTTTACACCTTCAATTTCAAAAAGTCCACGCCTACAAAATGTATATGATAGACAAATCTTGATGATTAAAAAAGCATTAGCTACATTACACGAAGATTTACAATATGATTATCAATTAGAATTAGATGAACTGCTAGATGAATAAGAAAGAAAGACCAATACTACCTGATTTAATCAATGAAGGAACTACAGAAATCGAAAGTTTTCAAAACAAGACTTTACGTCCGATTATAAAAATGCAACATGATTTATTAATTCTTTCTTTTCAAAACTATCTAGTAAAAAGAAAAATTGATTTTGAAAATTTAGCAGATGGTAAGAAAAGTAATGTAATTAATGCTGCTTTCACAAAAGATATAGGCTATAAAAACATCATTTTGGGTTTTATCATTGGTCATTTTACTATAGAAGAATTTAATTTTTACAATGTAAACTCTTCGGAAGTACATAAAAGGATTGTGAAAATTATTCAAAAAAGAATAAAGGATAGTCTGATTCTCTAAAATAATAAAACCGCTGAATAGGGGACTCAGCGGTTTTAACAATCAACCAAACCTTTTCATAGAAAGTTTTTAATTTAGACTTTTGAAGTAATCAACCAAATCAATCAAAAGAATTTTTGTTTATCTAAATAGCTCTAAAGCTAAACAAATATAATGATTAATTTTTGTTTCTATGGCTTTTTTGATTAATAAAATAGTGATTAATAGAATTTTAACATTTCTTTTTAAAACCTTTTGTAAATACAAAACCGCTACAAGAAATTGTAGCGGTTTTCAACAATCAACCAAAACTTCTTATTGTGGCATTACTACACTATCAATAGCGTGAATAATACCGTTAGAAGCCTTTACGTCTGTGATAACAACTGTAGATGTATTTCCTTTTACATCAGTTAAGATCACTTTACCATTACTAAGAGTTGCCGTAAGGTTTCCACCTTGTACAGTTTTTATTACAAAGCTTCCCTTGTTTGCTTTTATAGCTGCTACAACATCTTTAGCACTAAATTTTCCAGCCACAACATGATATGTTAAGATAGCTGTCAATAATTCTTTATTTTCTTTTTTTACTAATGTACCCACAGTACCTTCTGGTAATTTGTTAAAAGCTGCATTGGTAGGAGCAAATACTGTAAAAGGTCCTGTGCTACTTAATGTTTCTACTAACCCTGCTGCTTTTACTGCTGCTACTAAAGTTGAGAAATCTTTGTTCCCAATAGCTACTCCAACGATAGTTTCTTCTGTGTTTGTTTTTACAACTTTTTTACTATTAGTAGTTGTTGCCAATACTGAAGTAGTTATAAATAGGGCTACTAAGACTGATGGTATTAAATTTTTTAAGCGCATTGTTTTTGTTTTTATAGTTCTCTACAAAACTAGTGCTCTTTAATTCTATTTTGTTTAATTAAATGTTAAAATGATTAAACAAAGTATTAAATATTTCTTAAAGACTAAAAAAGATACTTGATAAGAATTCGAAGACCAACAAATGCAATTAGTATGGCTGTTGCTTTTTTTAACTGAATTGAAGAAAAATATCGATTACTGATGCGGCTACCAATTTGTCCTCCAATAAAAACAGTAATTAATAAAAAGGATGTTAAGTTCCAATCGATAGAAAAATCTGGATTATAATACTGGCCAAAAAGGCCACTAATCGAATTTACCAAAATAAAGATACTTGCAGTTGCTGCAATTTTTTTTGAGTTATCCCATTTTGTTATATGCAATAGAGGGGCTAGAAAGATTCCTCCACCTATCCCAACCATTCCAGAGATAAAACCAATAAATCCACCATAACTACTATTTTTAAGAATACTTAAGTTTTCATAATTATCTTCATCAGAATTCTTTCTTTTTGAAATCCACATGGTAATAGATGCAAATACTAATGTAATTCCCAAAAGAATAAAGAAGAAAGTCTGACTAATTATCAAATAACCTCCTAAAAATGAAAATGGTATGCTAAAAATAATAAGAGGTAAAACTTTATTCCATTGATACAGTTTGTGTTTTTGAAATAAGAAAACATTTCCAATAACTACAACGATATTACATAGTAATGCAGTTGATCTAATTTGAGTGTAGATAATACCTGTTAAAGCCAATATTGCTAGATAACTTGAGCCTCCTCCAAAGCCAACTGAGGAATATAGGATGGCTACCAAAAAAAAGAAGAGAATGATATGCCAATTAGAAATCAGAATATTGATGATTAAATCTAAATCCATTTAGCGAATATAGTTTTATCTTGTCGAAAATTATTTAAAATTATTTAATTTTAGACGACCCCTATTATAAAATTCATATCATGAAATCATATTGGAAAACAAATCTTAGATATCTATTAATTTTATTAATCATATGGTTCTTAGTATCTTTTGGAGCAGGAATTTTATTTCGAGAATCTTTAGACACAATTAGAATCGGAGGATTTAAATTAGGATTTTGGTTTGCGCAACAAGGTTCTATTTATGTCTTTGTAATATTAATCTTTGCATACATTAAGTTGATGAATACATTGGATAAAAAACATGGGTACAATGAAGATACTAACGATTAATATAATAAACCCATGAGTATTCAAACTTGGACTTGGATTTTAGTCGGAATCACATTTACATTATATATAGGTATAGCTATTTGGTCTAGAGCATCTTCAACCAAAGATTTTTATGTTGCAGGTGGTGGAGTTTCTCCTTTAGCAAACGGATTAGCAACTGCTGCTGATTGGATGTCAGCTGCATCTTTTATCTCTATGGCAGGAATTATTTCCTTTGGCGGTTATGATGGATCGGTTTATTTAATGGGTTGGACTGGTGGTTATGTACTATTGGCCTTATTATTAGCACCGTATTTAAGGAAGTTTGGAAAATTCACTGTTCCAGATTTTATAGGAGATCGATACTATTCTAATACTGCAAGAAGTGTTGCGGTTTTCTGTGCTTTGTTAGTTTCTTTTACCTATGTGGCTGGTCAAATGAGAGGCGTTGGATTGGTTTTTTCAAGATTTTTAGAAGTAGATATCAACACAGGTGTCATGATAGGAATGATTATCGTACTTTTTTATGCTGTTCTGGGAGGAATGAAAGGAATCACATATACACAAGTAGCACAATATTGTGTGCTGATTTTTGCATTTATGGTTCCCGCTATTTTTATTTCTATTCAAATGACAAACAATGCAATTCCACAAATAGGTTTTGGTGGAGTTGATGAAAATGGAGTATACCTTCTAGATAAATTAGATCAATTACATAGAGAATTAGGGTTTGCTGAATATACATCAGGAAGTAAATCAACCTTAGATGTCTTTTTTATTACAGCAGCGTTAATGGTTGGAACCGCAGGTTTACCGCACGTAATCGTTCGATTTTTTACCGTAAAAAAAGTTGCAGATGCTAGAAAATCTGCAGGTTGGGCATTGTTATTTATAGCAATTTTATATACTACTGCACCCGCGATAGCAGTTTTCTCAAGAACAAACTTAATAGAAACGGTGAGCAACAAAGAGTATGCTACAGTACCTGAATGGTTCAAGAACTGGGAAACAACAGGCTTAATAGAATTCAATGATAAAAATGGCGATGGAAAAATTCAATATATTGGAGATGCTTCATTAAATGAATTAACAGTAGATAGAGATATTATGGTTTTGGCGAATCCTGAGATTGCAAATTTACCAAATTGGGTCATTGCTTTAGTTGCTGCAGGAGGTTTGGCTGCAGCTTTATCAACAGCTGCAGGATTATTATTAGTAATATCTTCTTCGGTTTCTCATGATTTAATTAAAAAGATGATTAAACCAAGCATCTCAGAAAAAGGAGAATTAGTTGCAGCTAGACTTTCAGCAGTTGTAGCAGTTTGTGTTGCTGGTTACTTCGGAATTCATCCTCCAGATTTTGTCGCCGCCACGGTTGCTCTAGCTTTTGGTTTAGCAGCAGCCTCATTTTTCCCTGCCATCGTTTTAGGAATCTTTAGCAAAAGAATTAACAAAGAAGGAGCAGTAGCAGGAATGGTTGTCGGAATTTTATTAATGTTGTTTTATATGACCAAATTTAAGTTCGATTGGTTTGGTGGAGGAACAAAAGAAGATTGGTGGTTTGGAATTTCACCAGAAGGATTTGGTACTGTCGCGATGATTGTTAATTTTATCGTCTCAATAGTAATTTCAAAATTTACAGCCGCTCCTCCAAAAGAAGTTCAAGAAATAGTTGAAAATATTAGAATTCCAAGTGGAGTAGGAGAAGCTTATAATCATTAAATAAATATGTCGTTACAAATACAATCTTTAGAGGCTTACAAAGAAGCTTATCAAAAAAGTGTAGAAAACCCATCTCTTTTTTGGGATGAAATTGCAAACCAATTTCTTTGGAGAAAAAAATGGACAAAGACATTAGAATATGATTGGACTGTCCCAGAAACAAAATGGTTCTTAGGTGGTCAAATGAATATTACAGAAAACGCTTTAGATAGACATTTAGAAACTCGAGGAGACCAAGTGGCGTTAATATGTGAACCGAATAGCCCAGAAGAAGAAACAAAATACATAACCTATAAAGAACTGCATTCAAAAGTTTGTGCTTTTGCTAATGTTCTAAAAAGAAATGGCGCAAAAAAAGGAGATAGAATTTGCATTTATATGCCCATGATTCTAGAACTTTCAGTGGCTATTTTGGCTTGTGCAAGAATAGGAGCAATACATTCTGTTGTATTCGCAGGATTTTCATCAACAGCATTAGCAGCTAGAATTAATGACGCAACTTGTTCAATTCTTCTTACAGCAGATGGAGGGTTTAGAGGTGATAAAATAACTCCATTAAAAGATATAGCAGATGAAGCTTTAAAAAATGCTCCATCTATTAAAAAATCAATTATATGTCAAAGAACGTATCAAAATATTACGTGGAATCCTTCAATAGATGTTTGGTGGCACGAAGAACTCGAAAAAGTTGACGACAACTGTCCTGCTGAAACAATGGATTCAGAAGATATGTTGTTTATTTTATACACTTCTGGCTCAACAGGAAAACCAAAAGGGATGGTTCATACGTGTGGAGGTTATATGATTTATGCTACCTATTCTTTTCAAAATGTATTTCAATATAAAGAAGGAGATATTTATTGGTGTTCGGCAGATATCGGATGGATTACTGGACATAGTTATATTCTTTATGGTCCGCTAATTTCTGGTGCAACAAGTATTTTATTTGAAGGTGTTCCTAGTTATCCAGATTATGGCCGATTTTGGCAAATCTGTGAAAAGCATAAAGTAAATCAATTTTATACAGCTCCTACAGCTATTAGAGCTTTAGCAAAACACCCAACTTCGTTTATTGATAAATATGATTTAAGTAGTTTAAAAGTTTTAGGAACCGTTGGTGAGCCAATCAATGAGGAAGCTTGGCATTGGTATGATGACAATATTGGTAAGAACAAATGTCCCATTGTAGATACTTGGTTTCAAACAGAAAATGGTGGAATTATGATCACATCTTTGGCAGGAATTACAGAAAGTAAACCTACCTATGCAACACTTCCATTACCAGGAATACAACCTGTTTTAATGGATGTAAATTCTAATGAAATAGAAAAAGTTGAAGCTGAAGGAATTTTAGCAATCAAATATCCGTGGCCATCTATTGCAAGAACTATTTATGGAGATCATGAACGTTATAAAAACGTCTATTTTTCTGCTTATGAAAATTATTATTTTCCAGGTGACGGAGCGTTAAGAGATGAAAGGGGAAATTACAGAATTACAGGGCGTGTAGATGACGTAGTGATTGTTTCTGGACATAATTTGGGTACAGCACCCATAGAAAATGCCATCAATGAGCATGAAAAAATTGTTGAAAGTGCTGTAGTTGGTTTTCCTCATGATTTAAAAGGATTTGCATTATATGCATTTGTAATTCCTTATGATGGAGTAGAGGTGAATGATGAATTAGCCAAAGAAGTAAGAGAGGTTGTAGCTAATACAATTGGCCCTATTGCTAAACCAGATAAAATTCAATTTGTAAAAGGACTACCAAAAACTCGTTCTGGAAAAATTATGCGAAGAATATTACGTAAAATAGCTTCCAATGAGATAGATAGTTTGGGAGATGTCTCAACCTTGTTAAATCCCGAAGTAGTTAAAAATATCATTGAAAATAAATTATAAACTCACTTTAATAAATATTTTGTCATGAGTTGGTAACTATGTCAGGTATGAATACCATGGCATATAAATTGACAATTGTTAATCATTTACTATCCTAATCAAAATACATGCAACATTATAAAGAGTCTAAAGAACATAAAAAGAAACCAAAGGTTACAATGGCGAAAGCTTTTAAAACAATCATTTGGCCAAGACGTAACTTAGTCATTTTAGGATTGTTTCTTATTTTAATTAGTAGACTAGCTGGTTTTGTTTTACCACTAAAGTCTAAAGAATTATTAGATGAAATTGTTCCTAATAAAGACATGGATTCTCTGTACAATCTTTTATGGATTGTTGGTGTAGCGTTGCTTATACAAGCAATCACTTCGTTTTTATTGACAAGGATTTTAAGCGTACAAGCCCAATATTTAATTTCTGAATTAAGAGCTCAGGTTCAAAAGAAAGTGCTTTCATTACCTATAAGTTTTTTTGATAATACAAAGTCTGGCGCCTTAGTTTCAAGAATTATGAGCGATGTAGAAGGGGTTAGAAATCTAATAGGAACAGGTTTAGTTCAGTTAGTAGGAGGAACAATTACGGCTATAATTTCTTTGGTTTTATTAATCCGTATCAATGCGTGGATGACATTATTTGTATTCATACCCGTCATCATTTTTGGAATTGTAGCCTTAAAAGCATTTAAATATATTCGTCCAATTTTTAGAAATCGAGGGAAAATAAATGCTGAGGTAACCGGAAGGTTAACTGAAACCTTAGCTGGAGTTAGAGTGATTAAAGCATTTAATGCTGAAGATCAAGAAAATGAAACTTTTGAAAAAGGAGTCGATTTATTATTTCAAAACGTAAAAAAGAGTTTGACGGCAACGGCAATTATGACAAGTTCTTCAACATTCTTATTAGGATTAGCATCGGTTGGAATTATGGGTATTGGTGGTTATTATATGACACAGAATCAAATGACAACAGGAGACTTTTTATTATTCACTTTGCTACTGGGTTTTATGATTGCACCCATTGTTCAGATGAGTAATATTGGAAGTCAATTAACAGAAGCGTTGGCTGGTCTAGACAGAACAGAAGAATTAATGAATATGACTGCTGAAGAAGATGATAAAGAAAGAACCGTAGTTTTAGAAGATGTGAAAGGTGATCTTCTTTTTGATGACGTATCATTTTCATATGAAGAAGGAAAAGAAGTGTTGCATCATATTAATTTTCATGCTCCAAAAGGTTCTGTAACTGCATTGGTTGGAAGTTCTGGTTCAGGAAAATCTACGATAGCTGGCTTATCAGCAACGTTTTTAAATCCTAAGTCAGGGAAAATCACCATTGATAATCAAGATATGTCTAAGGTTAAATTATCTAGTTATCGAAAACATTTAGGAGTTGTTTTGCAAGACGAGTTTTTATTTGAAGGAACCATTAGAGAAAATATATTATTTCCTAGACCTAATGCATCAGAAAATGAATTGCAGAATGCAGTAAAAGCAGCTTATGTTAATGAGTTTACAGATCGTTTTGATGATGGTTTAGATACCTTAATTGGTGAAAGAGGAGTGAAGCTCTCGGGCGGACAAAGACAACGTTTGGCAATTGCAAGAGCTATCTTAGCAAATCCTAAAATCATCATTCTAGATGAAGCAACTTCTAGTTTAGATACTGAAAGCGAATCATTAATTCAGAAAAGTTTGTCAGAATTGGTAAAAGACAGAACAACTATTGTAATAGCACACAGATTGAGTACTATTAAAAAAGCCGATCAAATTTTAGTTATTGAAGCTGGAAATATCGCAGAAAGAGGAACACATGATGAATTGATTGAAGCTAAAGGCAGGTATTACGATTTGTATACATATCAAGCAAAAATTTAATCATTAGATTTCTTACTTTTGTAAGTAGTTTATATAAAGACGACCTAAACACCTATTAAAACTGACTCATGAAAAAATTATCGATTCTTCTTATTGTTGCTATTCTAGCAGTTTCTTGTAAACCAGAAACAAAGTCAATATCGAAAAAGGCAGAAAAATTTCCAGAGGTTTTGGGTAAAATAATTCAAACTCATGGAGGAATTGATACATGGAGAGCTGCAAAAACTTTATCTTTTAACAAAGGAGAAGAAGCACATACGGCTGATTTAGTTTCTAGAAAAACAATTGTTATTTCACCAAAGTATTCTATGGGATATAATGGAAAAGAGGTATGGTTGTATGAAAAAGATTCAGGTACTTATAAAGGGAATCCAAAGTTCTATCATAATCTATTTTTCTATTTCTATGCAATGCCTTTTGTATTGGCTGATGACGGAATTATTTATGAAGATGCTGCTCCAATTACTTTTAAAGGAAAAGAATATCCTGGAATTAAAATTTCTTATGAAGCAAATGTAGGAACTTCACCAGATGATAATTACATCATTTACTATGATAAAGAAAGTTTAAAAATGCAATGGTTAGCTTATACCGTTACTTTTAATTCTAAAGAACCTTCTGAAAAATATAATTTGATACGATATAATAATTGGGAAGATGTAAATGGCTTGCAACTTCCAAAATCTATTACTTGGTATAAAAAAGATGAAAAGGGTCAGCCTACAGAACCAGCAAGACCTGCAACAGAATTTATCTATCCGTTAGTAAGTAATATTAAGCTAGACGATTCATTTTTTGAAAAATCTACTGTAGAGAACATGTAATTATTTTTAGAATTTCATCATAAACAAAATCGTAATACTTATTGATGTTTGGTACGGTAAAGTTGCCATGCTTTGAAGCGTCTTTTAAAATAGTGAAATCAAATAACTGAAGAGCATCGACTTCATCAATTTGCCTTGTTAACTTAGCAACAGGAACAGTTAGTTTGCAGATGAAAATATGTTTAAACTCTTTGTCTAGAATTCCGTTTGGATGAATTATCTCATCTTTTCTTAACCCAATTTTTATCAATTGATTTTCAGAAATAGTCAAACCAATTTCCTCTTTAACTTCTCTAATTGCCGCAGTTGTTATTTTTTCGCCAGCACCAATATGTCCAGCGACAGAAACATCCCAGAGATTCGGAAATACTTTTTTTACAGCAGCTCTTTTTTGTAATAGTATTTTTTCATCATCCGTATAAAACCAAACATGTGTTGTTGCATGATAAAGGCCTTCTTTATGAGCAATAGATTTTAAACAAGAAGTACCTGTAAACTTTCCTTCAGAATCTAAGATGTCTATGAGTTCATCCATGTAAAGGTTAATTTAAAACACTTTTGATACAAGTGACAAGTGATTTAAAATCTTCTTTAGTATTGTATAAATGACAAGAGAGTCTGATATATTTCCCTCTAAATGAAACAAAAATATTCGCTTCTTTTAATGCTAATTTTAGCTTCTCAAGATTTAGTTTTTCTGGAAGTTTCACGCCAAATAAATGATGGGCTCTATCTTTAGAGTTTTCAATATAGCAGCCTATTTGTTCTAGTTCTAAAACAGCTTCTTTGGTAATTTCTTCACAATATTTTTGAACAGCTTTTGGTGTCCATTCGACGACTTGTTGTAAAGCGGCAATTTGCATTTTTATATGAATAAAGCTGGCATGTTCACCAACAGAATATCTATTTGCTAATGGCTTGTATTCAGATTCATAATTGGTTAAACCACTCATGTTTTCACTATGCAAACGATTCGACCAATTTTCTTCCAAGGGAATTCCATTATCAAAATATGCTCCAAAATACCCATAGCCACAACCGTATGGACCAAATAGCCATTTATAGCCTGCACAGATTAAAGCATCGGGTTTGATTTCTTTAATAGAAAAAGGCAAAGCTCCGATAGACTGACTTCCATCAATAATTAATAAAGATGAATTTTTAGTTGTTTTCTTCCGAATAGCTTTTAAATTGAATAATGTTCCATTTGCCCAATGAATATTTCCTAAAGTAACCAAAGCAGTTTTTTCTGTGATAGCAGTTAAAATAGCTTTATTCCATATTTCACCTTGATTCACTTCAGTTGTTGGTCTTTTAACCGTAATGATTTTAGCATCAAACTTTTTAGCCAAACGTTCCCAAACATAATAGTTACTTGGAAACTGTTCTTCAATTAAAAGGATTTCATCACCCTTTTGTAAAGTGATATTATTTGCAACCGTTGCCATTCCGTAGGAAACTGAAGGGATGTTGGCAATTCTATTATAATCTTCTACATCTATTAATGAAGCGAATAATTTTTTAATTTCCTTGACAGGTTCAAAATAATGATCAGTAACAATTTTATAAGGATGACTTTTTTCTAAAACAGCTGTAATACCTGCTTGTTCAATCGCCTTAAAAGAAGGCGACTGACTAGCAATATTTAAATAATTGACATCACATGGAATATCAAACAGATGTTTTTGAGTTTTTAGCATTTTAATCAAAGTAAGAGAATGTTTCTCCATCTTTTATTTTAAGCAACGTATTATAAATTAATTTAATAACATTTTCTACATCATCTCTATGAACCATTTCTACAGTAGTATGCATATAACGAAGAGGTAAAGAGATTAAAGCAGAGGCTACTCCACCATTACTGTAAGCAAATGCATCAGTATCTGTACCGGTTGCTCTTGATAATGCAGAACGCTGAAAAGGAATTTTGTTTTCTTCAGCAGTATCTGTAATTAAGTCGCGTAATTTTTGTTGAACCGCAGGAGCATAAGCAATAACAGGTCCATCTCCATTTTTAATAGCACCTTGTTTTTTCTGCTCAATCATTGGAGTAGTAGTATCATGTGTAACATCAGTCACTATGGCTACATTTGGCTTAATTCTTTGAGTAATCATTTCTGCCCCTCGTAAACCTATTTCTTCTTGTACAGAGTTAGTGATGTATAATCCAAAAGGAAGTTCTTTTTTGTTTTCATGTAAAAGACGTGCAACTTCAGCAATCATAAATCCACCCATTCTATTATCTAGAGCTCTACAAACAAAATTGGATTCATTTAAAATATGAAATTCATCTGGATAAGTGATGACACAACCAACATGTACCCCTAACTCTTCTACTTCTTTTTTAGTTTTACAACCACAATCAATAAAAATATTTTCTGGTTTTGGAGCTTCCTCTTTAGCTTTATCTCTTACATGGATTGCTGGCCAACCAAAGACACCTTTAACAATTCCTTTTTTTGTATGAATATTTACAATTTTACTGGGTGCAATTTGATGATCACTTCCTCCGTTTCTAATCACATAGATTAAACCATTATCAGAAATATAGTTTACATACCAAGAAATTTCATCAGCATGTCCTTCTATGACTACTTTATATTTAGCTTTTGGATTGATTATTCCAACGGCACTTCCATAAGTGTCTGTAATAAATTCATCTACATATGGTTTTAAATAATCCATCCAAATTTTCTGTCCTTCCCATTCATAACCAGTAGGAGCTGCATTGTTCAAGTATTTTTCTAAGAAAGAAATTGACTTATCTGTTAAAATTGATTTATTTGACATGTTTGATATATATTTTCCAGTAAAAATAAACCATTTTTAAGACCATAAAAACAAAATAGTAAAACTTATATAAAAGTTTATGAATTCATTAAGATTAGATATTATGTTCTCATTATTCGTATTTTGTTATTTATAATATCTTTACATGATAAAATCAAACTATTGAAAAGGTTATTATACTTATTGCTATTGCTTCCTTTGTCATTGATGGCTCAAAAAAAAGATGCTGTTCCTCTAGAGCTTGAAGATTATGTTTTAATAAAAACAGGAGATACATTAACGATAAAGTTAGATGAGTTAACGATACTTCCAAAACATCAATTTAATTCATCTATTGATGCTAGATATTATTATTGGTTTCAAAGAAAAGTGTATAAAGCATATCCTTATGCAAAACTTGCATCTCAAAGATTAGATTCTTTAAATGTTAGATTAAAAAGGATAAAAACAAAAAGAGGTAGAAGAAGATATACAAAAAGAGCACAAAAGTATCTTGAGGGAGAGTTTACAGATCAATTAAAAAAGATGACAAAAACAGAAGGTCGTATTCTAATTAAGTTAATTCATCGCCAAACAGGGAACACAACTTTTGATAATATTAAGAGTTTAAGAAGTGGCTGGAAAGCCTTTTGGTATAATACAACAGCTAATTTATTTAAGCTATCATTAAAAAGCGAATACCATCCAGAGTCAATAAATGAGGATTATTTAATTGAAGATGTCTTACAAAGAGCCTTTATTGATGATAAGTTAGTCTTACAAAAATCAAAACTTACATTTGATTTTCCCAAAATAGCTGCCTCAAAAAAAGGAAAAGTAGACTTAGAAGAATACAAAAAGATGTTCGCTAAGAAGAAAAAGAAGACTTCTAAAAAGAAAAAGAAAAGCTAAAGTTAAGAATATTAACTGTCTCTTATACACATCTGACGCTGCCGACGATCTACTCTGTGTAG
>CAJXRR010000049.1 GCA_913060575.1 uncultured Flavobacterium sp. | reverse complement strand
TCTACACAGAGTAGATCGTCGGCAGCGTCAGATGTGTATAAGAGACAGCCAAAAAACAAACCAATAAGTAAAGAAGGAATAAAACCAAATATAACTATCCAAAAAATAGGTTTAAAAAAATAGTCTACAAAAGGATTGTCATTAGTTCCGATATTATCAATTCCTTCAGTAATAAACCCTAAAAAACATCCTAAGAAAGCTCCAAAAACAAGCATCATTAAACTGGATTGTAAACCAATTATAATATAATTTCTGTTATCAATTAGAATTTTTTTACCTGCAAAATTTCCAACAAAAATTGCTAAAAAATAAAATGTAATTAACCAGTTTAAGATAAAAACCCAGTTATAAAGGTCTAAATAACTAATCCATAATAATGATCTTAACCCTTCGGAACTAAAAATAAATATACCTGTTAAATAAAAAACTACAACTCCAATTGTAACAGATTCGTAAGCTTTTTTTCGTCCTATTTTTTTAGCTCTAGATAAGTTCATTAAAAATTATATTTAAATTAAATATTTAAAGTTAGTAAACTAATTAACAACATCCGCCACCATCGTAATGGAAAGTAGATTCTGAAAAATAAATATCATCTCTTCCCAAAGCCTTTAGAGCAGCTGCAGTTTTATCGCAAATTGCTAAAGGTTGATTTTTCAATAACGTATGCCCAGCTCTATCATCAAAATAATCTTCATCACCATAATAAATCGCTGCTTTTCCTGTAAAAATACAAGGTCCGTCTTCTGGCATTGGATCTTTAATCGCAGCAACTTCAATCGATTCAATATAAATCAATTCATCTGTTGGATAATTCTTAGGATCTAAGATTCTGTAAGGCTTACGGGCTCTAATTTCGATGGTCCCAAAACCAGCATCGGTTAAAGCTTTTACATAATCAGCAATTGATAAACTTCCACTTAAACATAACGCACGCAAACGTTCGTCGTTGCGCAATTCATCGTTCATGTGTTGTTCACAGGTGGGGTCACTCATTACCAAACGCCCGTGAGGTTTTAAAACACGATGCATTTCTTCAATAGCTTTCTTTAAGTCATCAGATTTAAAGATGTTAAACAAGCAATTTTGAGCTGCTACATCAATCGAATTATCCGCTACAGGTAAATTCATAGCATCTCCTTTTCGTAGGTCTACAAAATCGCTTTGAAACCAAGGATTCATTTCTTCTGCCTCAATAAAATTCTTCCTAGAAGCTTCTAACATTTCATCTACAACATCTAATCCTATAACTCCGCCTTTTTGGCGATTGAAATATGCGAATTGTAATAATTCCATTCCACCTCCAACACCAACATATAGCATTTTCGGATTGTTTGTTAAATCGCGAGCATGTACGGTTGAACCACATCCGTAGTTCATTTCTTGCATGATTCTTGGGATTTTTAATCCTGGTAACTCCCAAATTGGATTTGTAGTGCAGCATAAACCAATATCGGGTGTTAAGGCTGCTTCTTTATATACGTTATGTGTCGTTTCTAAGTAACTCATTTTTTTTGATAAAAAAGAAACAAAAAGATAGAGTCAAGACTTCCAATAATAATAATCTTGGTACTTGAATCTAAAACTCTTGGTTCTAAAGTTTATGTATCAATTCTTTAAATAGTGTAATCATTTTTGGCTCTGCTTCTCCCGCTATTTTAATGATTTCTTGTATGTCAACTGGAGCTAAATTTTTTGGGTCACATTCATCTGTTAAAACTGAAATTGCTGCACATGGTAAATTTAAATGTTTGGCAACAATCACCTCAGGAACCGTACTCATTCCAACGGCATCAACTTCTAAAATTTGCAACATTCTATATTCTGCTCTGGTCTCTAATTGTGGTCCAAAAACACCGGCGTAAACACCTTCATGCAATTGTATGTCGTTTTGTTTTGCAATTGATTTCAATAAACTATTAATTCTTTTTGAATATGGCTCGAGCATGTCAGCAAAACGTTCACCAAATTCTCCAACTTCAGCAAATGCTAATGGCGAACCTCCTTGTAAATTTAAATGATCATCGAGAACCATTATATCTCCTTTTTTGTAGGATAGGTTGATAGCGCCTGCAGCATTAGAGATTAATAAAGTTTTGATTCCTAATTGATGCATTACGCGAATTCCATAGGTTACTTCCCATTGATCGTAGCCTTCATATAAATGAAATCTACCAGACATAACCATCACTTTTTTTCCTGAAAGTGTTCCATAAACTAATTTCCCTGAATGGAATTCTACGGTTGCTTGAGGGAAATTAGGAATCTCTGAGTAGGCAATTTCATGCTCAATATCAATGTCATTAATTAACTGACCTAAACCGGTTCCTAAAACAATTCCAATTGCTGGCTTTTGAAATCCTTTTGATAGAAGGAAATCTGTTGTTTCTTGTAGTTGTTGTTTTCTCATGTATGCTGAATTAGTTTCTGAGACTAAGTTTTAAAGAATTTGGTAAAAGCAGGATGATGTTCTATATCTTCAACTACATCTACATCATTCAATATTGGCAACAAATGTACATCAACTTTCTCTAAATTTTTCAAGGTATCTTTTCTAACTGATGAAGTTCCCCAGCGCTTATTTTTAAAAATTTCTGGATAATTTTTCTTTAAACCAACTAAATAATAGCCACCATCTAAAGCAGGTCCAATTACAACATCTTTGTTTTTTAGTTTTTCAAAAGCTTCATTGATATGAGAAGGTTCTAAATCATATAAATCACTTCCAATGAGTAAAACTTTTTCATAATTATTCTCAAATGCAGTTTGAAAAGCATACTCCATTTTTGCACCTAAATCATCTCCAAATTGAACTTCTTTTTTATAAAGAGAAGAATTCCAAAGATCATTCTCAGCAATTTTTTCAGAATAATAAACTACTTTATCAGCGCTTATATTTTGTGTAACTTCTTTGGTTTTATCTAACAAAAATTGATAGATATCTAAAGCCACTATATCACCTACAGATTTAGACAAACGAGTTTTTACTTTTCCTAATTCAGGGTTACGGGTAAAAATTATTAATAGTTTTTTTGAATTCATTAGGCAACAACTCCTTGGCAACTACTTCCTGCACCGGCTGTACAACCATAGCAATGTTGATTGATGATAATATCTCTGTTTTGCAACAATTCTTCGTTATAATCTGAGATGTGTTTTACTTTACTGGCTACTTTTAGATTAAGCATTTGATTAAAATCACAATCATACAGCCAACCATCCCAACTTACAGAAAGAGTATTGGTACACATCACGTTTTCTACTGCTGCAGGATTGTATGCATCTACCAGCGAATACATGTAGTCTTCATAATTTTCTGAAGCAATTAAATAATCTAAAAATCTACTGATAGGTAAATTTGTTATGGCAAATAAATCATGGAAGTCAATATTAAATTCGTCTTTCAGAGCTTTTTTGAAATCATTTTCTAAAGCTTTTTGATCTCCAGGTAAAAATGCACCTGAAGGATTGTAAACTAAATCTAGTTTTAAGTTACTCCCAGGCATTCCGTAGCCAACAGCATTGAGTTCTTGAAGTGCTTTTATCGATTTGTCAAAAACTCCATCTCCACGTTGTTTATCAGTTTTGCCACGAGTCCAATGTGGCATAGAACTCACAACATGGATGTTATACTTCTTAAAAAACTCTGGTAAATTGTAGTATTTTTTGTTGGCTCTAATAATGGTTAAGTTAGAACGAACAATAAAATCTTTAATTCCTGCTTTGGCAGCTTCTTCAACAAACCATCTAAAATTTGGATTCATTTCTGGTGCTCCGCCTGTTAAATCTAAGGTATGAGCTCCTGTTTTATTGATGACACCCAAACATTGTTTCATAGTGTCTCTAGTCATGATTTCTTTACGATCTGGACCCGCATCAACATGACAATGAGAACAAACTTGATTGCACATGTATCCTAGATTGATTTGTAGAATTTCTAATTTTTTTGGGCGTAACGGAAATTGATTCGTTTCCTTTATTTTTTTTGCAAATGTTGGTAATTCTCCATTTGCAAAGATCCCATTGGATAAAATTTCTAATTGACGTTCTGTATTTGCTAGATCATTATTTCTAGCTAAAAGGGATTTTTTCATTTGTAATTATGAATGTTGAATTATTACATTTCGTAATTTGAAATTCATCATTAGTTTTTTGTTTTCTAAACTTTAATTTAATTGATCCTTCAACTCCTCACTGGATAAGCGATTCATTCAATTTCGCTAAAAACCGAAATAGTTTTTTAAACTTCCAAATTAACAGATCCTTCGACTCTGCTCAGGATAAGCGATTCACTCAATTCCGTTTTTTAACGGAATTGGTTCTCTGCTTACATTTCTAACTTATTCACCTTGTTCATCATTTGAACTCCATGAACTAAAGTCGCTCCACTTTTAATGGCGGCTCCAACATGAACAGCTTCCATCATTTGTTCTTTAGTAATTCCTCTTTGTAAGCCATCTTTTGTATAGGCATCAATACAATATGGACATTGCTCTGTATGAGCAACAGCTAAAGCGATTAACGATTTTTCTCTCGCTGTTAAAGCACCTTCTTCAAAGACTTTTCCGTAATAATCAAAGAATTTGTTTCCAAGTTCTTCATTCCATTCTGTAATATTGCCGAATTTGCGTAAATCGGCAGGATCGTAATATGTTTTCGACATAAGTATTTATTTCTGTTCAAACTCCAGTTGTAAGTTAGAGGTTTTATTTTTTATTGAATAATAAATTTATTTTAGGATAAAATGTTGTAAAATTTTAGACGACAATCCTTAAGATAGTTTACAAAAAAAAGCGCCCTGTTTTAGATTTCTATTTCTTCTCCCATTTTTAAACCAAAATGTTTTCTAAAGAAAAACACTACTGCATATAAAACAGGCGTGTCTAAAGCTGCGATCATCATTTTAAATATAACTCCGCTTATTAATAATCCTAAGAATTTATCCCAACCAATAATACCAAAAGAACAAAGTAAAAGTAGCACAGTTAGTGTGTCTATAATTTGTGATGAAAAAGTAGAGAAATTATTACGTAGCCATAAATGCTTTCCTTTGGTGAATGTTTTCCAAAAATGATAGACTCTAATGTCTATAAATTGTGCAAATAAATAGGCCATCATAGAAGCTAAAACAGCTAATGGAGCGGCGCCAAATACTTGAATAAATGTAGTGTCATTAATTACAGACCATGAAGTTGCTGGAACTTCTTTAGAAACATAAATAATAGCTAATGAAAAGAAAGAAGCAAATATTCCAGCTATGACCACATGATTGGCTTTCTTTTTTCCGTAAATCTCAGACAAAATATCTGTAATTAAAAAAGTAATTGGATAAGGCAATAGACCTACCGAAACTTCAAATAATTTTACATCAAAAATTTCTGTATCGAAAGGATACCAATAAAAGAATTTTTGAAAAATTAAATTTGAGGTAACTAAAGATGCTATAAAAAGTGCGGCTAAAATTAAATAAATTATTTGTGCTTGTGATTTTTTTCTGTTGCTCATAAATAGTATTTAATATAGTAATATCCACCATCCCCAATAATCAGAATGAAAGTCATTAATGTTTAATAATTTGGATACATCTCCATTTTGTTGTGTAAACTCACTAAAGGTTAAGTTTTTAAATAGTTTTTCATTTTCTATATCGAAAATATGATATTTATTATGATCAGAGACATATAGAAAGTTGTTTTCTCTATATAATTTATCTGCTGTTGAAAAACTGTTTTTAGCATCTGTTTCATGATTTCTCTTTTCTAGAGAAATAATTATTCCATCAATATCATGTAACAAATAATTGTTGTTTAAAGGTACATAGCCATTATCACCAAAAGCGTTATTTCTCCAATGAGAAAACCTCCAAATAAACATTAGGGTAAATAAAATGGGAAATATAAAATAGATCTTAAATTTAGAATAGTTAAAAATTTTAGATAAACTCAACCATATGAATGCCGAATAGATAATTGATAAAATTGAAATCCTAAAGAATTCAAAAATTAGGTGAAATAAAGCAAACACTTTTTCTTTTTTCAGTAAAGATAATTTTAAATATTTGATTATTGAGAATTCCTTATTTTTGCACAACAAACAACGAAATTAAACAATATGAAAGCATATATTTTTCCAGGTCAAGGAGCTCAATTTACAGGTATGGGTTTAGACTTATATGAAAACTCACCTATAGCACA
The DNA here is from genome assembly GCA_913060575.1 of uncultured Flavobacterium sp. Taxonomy (GTDB): domain Bacteria; phylum Bacteroidota; class Bacteroidia; order Flavobacteriales; family Flavobacteriaceae; genus Polaribacter. The sequence continues at coordinate 9,045 of CAJXRR010000049.1, read as the reverse complement.
AGAGCTTTTTGAAAAAGCTAATGAAATTTTAGGTTTTAGCATTACCGATGTGATGTTTGAAGGAACTCCAGAAGCTTTAAAAGAAACGAAAGTTACTCAACCTGCTATTTTTTTACATTCAGTCATTTTAGCAAAAGTTTTAGGAGATTCTTTTCAGCCAGAAATGGTGGCGGGTCATTCTTTAGGCGAATTATCTGCTTTAGTTGCTGCTGGTGTATTATCTTTTGAAGACGGACTCTTGTTGGTTTCTAAAAGAGCATTAGCAATGCAGAAAGCTTGTGAGATTCAACCTTCTACAATGGCTGCAGTTTTAGGCTTAGAAGATGAAATTGTAGAACAAGTTTGTGCTGATATTGATGGAGTAGTAGTGGCAGCGAATTATAATTGTCCAGGTCAATTAGTGATTTCTGGTGAAATTTCTGCTATTGAAAAAGCCTGTGAAGTATTAACTGAAAAAGGAGCAAGAAGAGCGTTGGTTTTGCCAGTTGGTGGAGCATTTCATTCGCCAATGATGGAACCTGCTAGAGAAGAATTAGCAGCTGCAATAGAAGCAACTCAATTTAATGAACCAACATGTGCTGTTTATCAAAATGTTCCAGCGAAAGCTGTAAAATCTGCTGCTAAGATTAAAGAGAATTTAATGAAACAATTAACAGCTCCGGTGAAATGGACACAATCAATTCAGGCGATGGTTGCGGATGGAGGAACTGAGTTTATAGAAGTTGGCCCAGGAAAAGTTTTACAAGGACTCATGCGTAAGATAGATAGAAGTGTTTCAGCTAGTGGTGCTAGCTTTGAAGCATAGAAAAAAACTATTAACTAAAAAAGCCCGCTTAATTAAGCGGGCTTTTTTAGTTAATCTTTAATAGGAATCTCTATTTCATTGAGCAAAACAGGTTTTCCAAAACCTAGTTGTTCCATTCGTTTTAATTGAGTTTTTGCATCACCGGCAACAAACCAAATCATTTTATTTGGATCTACATATTTATTAGCTAGTTCTTGAATGCGCTCAATAGTCATGTTGTTTACAATCTTTTCACGATCACTCATATAATCTGCTTTTAATCCATAATTACTAATATTTTGTAGCATTCTCAATTTTGCTCCCATAGTTTCAAAAGCTCTAGTATTACTTTTAATTAAGAAACCTTTAGAGGTTGCTAAATCTTTTTCATTATAGTTTTCACCATAGTTTGCTAAGATCTGTTTTATTAATTGAGAAGCTTCTAAAGTTACATTACTTCTTACACCACTGGAAATAGTAAAAGATCCTTTTTCTTTTCCTCCAGAAAAACCAGATCTAATTCCATATGTATATCCTTTTCCCTCTCTTAATTGTTGAGTTAATTGAGAAGCAAATCCACCACCACCAAGTCTATAATTCATGACACTTGCTGGGAAATAATCTGTATCATTAAATGCTAAAGCAGGAGAACCAAAGCGTAATTGAGATTGTTTAGCATTTGGAATATCATAAAAATACACCGTCGATTTTTTTGGTGGTTCTGGAGTTTTATACGCTGGAATTGTTACTTCTTTTGCTGCCCAGTTTTGGCTTAAATCTTTGATGGATTCTAATACTACATCTTTACTGATATCTCCAACAACATGCATTTTAGCAACTGAAGGCGAAATATAATTGTCATAGTAAGATTTTAAATCGTCAATTGTAATTGAATTTACAGAAGCGATGCTACCCAAAACATTTTTAGAACGGATATTATCTTTCCCATAAATCAATTCGTTGTATGCATTTTGAGCAACTGATCTAGGGCTTGCTTCTTGCTGTCTTAAATTACTGATGGCTCTTTTCTTTAATAACTCAAATTCAGTTTCATCCCATCTTGGCTCTAACAACATCTCTTTTACCAATGCTAAAGTTGCATTGTAGTTTTTAGCTAATGTTGTTCCGCTTATTCTAATGCTTTCTTTTCCAGCAGAAAAACTTCCAGAAGCTCCTAATTGTGCTAAAGCATCTTCTAATTCGCTTACAGTTTTATTTTTTGTTCCTTTTTCTAGTAAATCAGCAGTTAAGTTTGCAACTCCTAATTTATCCATACTTTCAACTAATTGTCCGCCATCAATTACGATGTTAAATTGAACTAAAGGAACTTCATCACTTTCAATTCCGAATACTTTTAATCCATTTTCTAATTTAGATTCCCAAACAGTTGGTACTTTAGCAACAGGAGTTGGTCCATAATTTGGTTCAATTGATCTATCAAAAGTTGAAGGAGTTTTTTCATATTTAGCGACAATAGATGCATCAAAATTTTCTTCTGCTCCAATTACTATTTTTTCTTCTTTAATGATTGCTTCAGTAGCACCAGTTAAAGCTAGCTCTTTACCATTTCTTGGTACAAAACTAGTAGCAATGTAATTCTTCCCTTTGATGTATTTATTAAATACATTCATTACATCTTTTGCAGTAACAGCCAAAGTTCTTTTAATATCTTTAGTAACAAAGCCAGGGTCTCCAGTATAAGTATTATAAGAAGCTAAACGAGTTCCTTTTCCTAAAACACTAGATAAACTCCTGTAAAAACCAGTTTCTTGTCCAGCTTTAATTCTATCTAAATCCTTTTGAGGAATTCCGTTCTTTTCAAATTCTGTAAATGCAGATTCAATCCCATTTTTAACATCGTCTAATTTTGTATTGTTGAAAGCTCTTACAGATAATTGCATTTGACCAGCAACTTCTGAAGTATAACTTCCCATACCAACATAGGATGTTAATTTTAAATCATCAATAAGAACTTTATTAAATGGCGCTTCTTTACCAGAAGTTAAATACTCAGATAACACATCTAAAGCATAAGAATCTTCATGATATAATTCTGCTGTAGGCCAAACCATTGTTAAAAGAGGTAAACGAGCAAAATTGTCTTCGTAATACAAAGATTTACTTTCGGCTACAAAACCTGCTTCTTTTTTTAATGGAATTATTTCTTCTCCTTTAGGAATTTCATCAAAATATTTATGAACCCATTTTTTTGCTTGTTCAACATTTATATCTCCAGAAAGCACTAGAGTAGAATTGTTAGGAACATACCATTTTTTAAAGAATGTTTTTACATCTTCTAAAGTTGCGTTTTGTAAATCTTCTAAAGATCCAATGACTTGCCAATTATAAGGATGATTTTTTGGATATAGATTTCTATCTATAATTTGTTGATTGAAACCATAAGGTCTGTTATCTACACTTTGTCTTTTTTCGTTTTTTACAACTTGTTTTTCTTTAGCTAAAACAGGATCAGTAACTGTATTGATAAACCAACCTAATTTATCAGCTTCTGCCCAAATCATTTTTTCTAAAGCATCACTTGGCACAGTTTGCAAATAATTTGTTCTATCTCTTGAAGTAGATCCGTTTGCTCCTGATCCTCCAATTCTTGCACTCATTTTATCGAGCCCACCTTTCCCTAAATTTTCAGATTCTAAAAATAAAAGGTGTTCAAATAAATGTGCAAAACCTGTTCTTCCTTCAATTTCTCTTCCAGAACCAACATGTGCCATTAATTCTACAGCTACAACTGGGTCAGATCTATCTATATGAAATACTACATCTAAACCATTGTCAAGAGTGATTTTTTCGAAGTTAATGGATAGTTCAGGTGTTTTATCCTTTGTTGGTTGACAACCAATTAAAAGAGTAACCATTAATCCTAAAATAATTTTTTTAGTCATGAGTTTAGTTTTAATTTTTGTATTGATTTTAATATTTAAACTAGAGAATTATTGTTTTAGTTGCCATTTCCAAGCATCCAAAAGAGCATCTTCTAATGTCTTTTCAGTTTTCCAACCTAATTCGTTATTAGCAAAAGTAGTGTCTGCATAAGCAGCAGTAACATCGCCTTCACGTTTGTCAACTATTTTGTAGTTAAGTGATTTTTCTGAGACTTTCTCAAAAGCTTTAATAACTTCTAAAACTGAGCTTCCTATTCCGGTTCCAACATTAAAAACTTCAAAGTCTTTTTTGTTTTTGTTGTTTATCAATCTTTCTAAAGCAGCAATATGAGCTTTTGCTAAATCAACTACGTGAATGTAATCACGAACAGCTGTTCCATCTTTTGTAGGATAATCATCACCAAAAACAGATAATTCTTCTCTAATTCCAGCTGCCGTTTGTGTCACAAAAGGAATTAAATTTTGAGGAACACCTAAGGGTAACTCTCCAATTATAGCCGTTTCATGAGCGCCAATTGGATTAAAATACCGTAAAGCAATTGCTTTTAAGCTATCTACTTTACAGCTTTCTTTTATAATTTCTTCACCTATTTGCTTGGTGTTTCCATAAGGTGATTCTGCAGGTTTTACAGGTGCATTTTCTGTAATTGGTAATTCATCAGCTTGTCCGTAAACAGTGCAAGAAGAACTAAATATAAAATTTGTTAATTGATGTTTCTTCATTTCTTGAAGTACATAAACTAAGGTAGAAACATTATTTTCGTAATATAATAAAGGATTCTTAACACTTTCGCCAACGGCTTTTGATGCTGCAAAATGGATAATACCATCTACAGAGTTATTGCTAAAAAACTCTTCAACAGCTCTTTTATTACGAAGGTCAATATTAAAATAAGTTGGTTTTATCCCAGTAATCGAAGTGATGCTTTCTAAAACTTCAATTTTTGAATTGTATAAGTTATCGATGATGACAACTTCATAACCAGCTTGCTGTAGTTCAACTACTGTATGAGAGCCAATAAAGCCTAGGCCTCCAGTAACTAAAATTCTATTCATATTTTATATTTTTTTGGCAATTGAGTATAGTTGAGTTTTGATAGCTGAGCGTAGTCGAGCTTTGTAGCTGAGCGTAGTCGAAGCTATCCAACAAATTCATTAATAGTTTTTGTAATAAAACCCAATTGCTCTTTGTCTAATTCGGTATGCATTGGTAAAGAAATAACCGTTTCAATTAATTCATTGGTTACTGTAAAATCATCCTCTTTATAACGATCGTCTTGATATGCTTTTTGTGCATGTAAAGGGACTGGATAATAAATTGCATTAGGAATTCCTTGGTCTAATAAATGTTGATGTAAAGCATCTCTTTTTCCATTCGTAATCTGTAATGTAAATTGATGAAAAACATGACAATCACAAGTATCGCAAATTTCTCCACAATTTGGAGTTGCATTAGATTTTGTTGATGGAGTAATGATATTAGAATTGCTAGCAAATGCATTATTGTAAAATCTTGCTGCGTCTCTTCTAGCGTCACAGTATTCATCTAATAAAGGAAGTTTCGCTTTTAAAACGGCAGCTTGTATACTGTCTAATCTTGAATTTACTCCAACCACATCATGATAATAACGTTTGTACATTCCGTGATTTACAATTCCTCGAAGAATATGTGCTAACTCATCATTATTTGTAAAAATAGCACCGCCATCTCCATAACAACCTAAGTTTTTAGAAGGGAAAAAAGAAGTAGTTCCAACATTTCCAATGGTTCCGGCTTTTTGTTTTCTTCCATCTTCAAAAGTGTAGGTAGCTCCAATTGCTTGTGCATTATCCTCAATAACAAAAAGATTGTGTTCTTTTGCGACAGACATTACCGCATCCATATTGGCAACTTGTCCGAATAAATGAACAGGAACAATTGCTTTTGTTTTTGGTGTGATGGCCTTTTTCAATGCATCAATATCCATGTTAAAAGTATCAGCTTCTACATCAATTAAAACAGGAGTTAACTTCAGTAAAGCAATGACTTCTACAGTTGCAGCAAAGGTAAAATCTACAGTAATTACTTCATCACCCTGTTCTAGACCTAATCCCATCATTGCAATTTGTAAAGCATCGGTTCCGTTTGCACAAGGAATCACGTGTTTTACATCTAAATATTTTTCTAAATCTGCCTGAAATTGTTGCACATATGGTCCGTTAATATAGGCTGAAGAATCTAATACTTCTTCAATTGAAGCATCTACCGTTTCTTTAATTTTTGCATATTGACCTTTTAGGTCAACCATCTGAATTTTTTTCATTGATACTGAATTTGTAGGTATCAAAAATACAATTTAAATCTGTTATCTTTGAGGAAAATCAAACTTATCAGAATGAATCGTTTCAAAAAAATTTTAAAAATTACTTTCATAATTATTGTTTTAATTTGTGTTTCTAGTTGGTTGTATGTCAGAACTTTTTATCCAACTTATAGTGGCGAATTAGCTTTAAGTAATGTATCTGAAGAGGTTGTCGTTCATTTTGATGAAAACGGAGTTCCGCATATTAATGCTCAAAACCAAAAAGACGCCTATGTAGCTTTAGGTTATGTTCATGCGCAAGATCGATTATGGCAAATGGAGCTAATCAGAAGGATTGCTCCGGGAAGATTATCAGAAATTTTTGGAGAAAAACTACTTGACACAGATTTGTTTTTCTCGGGTTTAGGTTTGGTTGAAAATGCAAATGAATCCATTGCAAAACTAGATGTAAACTCTGAAGCGTATCAATTAACGATGTCGTATTTAGACGGAGTTAATCAATTTGTTGAAGAAGGAGCTACGCCAATTGAATTCAAATTAATTGGTTTAGAAAAATCAAAATTTACGATAAATGATGTGTATCACGTTTTTGGTTATATGTCTTTTAGTTTTGCCATTGCGCAAAAAACAGATCCTTTATTACAAGAAATACAAGATAAATTAGGTGATGAATATTTAGCAGAATTAGGAATTCCGATAAATTCTAAAACGGCGATTCTTAAAAATCAAAAAAATCCAATTATTAAGGCAGAGTTTGCAAAAGCAATGAATAATATGTTCGAGCAATTACCAATTTCTCCTTTTATAGGAAGTAATTCTTGGGTGATTGGAGCTGATAAAACTAAAAACGGAAAAGTGATCTTTGCGAACGATCCTCATATAGGGTTTTCTCAACCATCGGTATGGTATCAATCTCATATAACAACTCCAGATTATGAAATATATGGTTATAATTTAGCCTTAACGCCATTCCCTTTATTGGGCCATAATAGAAATTACGCCTATGGTTTGACGATGTTTGAAAATGATGATGTTGATTTTTACTTTGAAAAAAACAATCCTAAGAACTCAAATGAATACGAAACGCCAGATGGATTTTCCGCTTATAAATTGGTTGAAAAAACGATCAAAATTAAAGATTTGCCTGATACTACATTTACGGTAAAAATAAGTAATCACGGTCCGATTATGAATAGTTTAGTTAAAGAGATTCATGATAAAAGACCTATGGCTATGCAATGGATGTACACAAAACTGGAGAACCAAATTTTAGATGTTGGGTATCAAATATCTCATGCTACATCGTTAGAGGAATTTAAAAACGGAGCTTCATTATTACATGCGCCAGGTTTAAATATGATGTATGGAGATGCACAAAATAATATAGCTTGGTTTGCCTCTGGAAAGCTATACAAATACAGAGATTCTTTAAATACAAAGTTGGTTTTAGATGGAGCTTCTGGTAAAGATGAAGTCTTAGAATATTTGGATTTTGAAGACAATCCACAAGCAATCAACCCAGACTGGAATTATGTGTATTCATCAAATAATCAGCCAGATAGTATTGCCGGAATTTTGTATCCAGGATACTATTTGCCGGAAGATAGAGGTCATAGAGTAGCACAATTGTTAGAAGAAAAAAATGATTGGACTAGCGAAGATGTTCAGAAAATGATTTTTGATGTTACTTCACCAATTGTTTCTCATAATATTGCCAATTTAGTTGCTGATTTAGATACCAATGATTTTACTGAAAACGAACAAAAAGCTTTAGAAGTTTTAAATGAATGGGATGGGGAATATGCTAAAGAAAAAAATGCCCCAACGATTTATAATCGTTTCTTGTATGAGTTTTTGTCAGGTACTTTTAAAGATGAAATGGGGGAAAGCTTTTCTCTGTTTATGGAAACCCATTTAATGAAAAAACTGATTGCTGTTCAGGCTGCAAAAGAAACATCTATTTGGTTTGATGACATTTCGACAGACGTAAAAGAAACTAAGTTTGATATTACTCAAAAATCCTTTAAAAAAGCGGTGGCGTTTTTGGAAAATCAATTAGGAAATGATGTTGCTGGCTGGTCTTGGAGTAAAGTGATTTCTGTAGAACATGCACATCCATTAGCGGCAGGAGGAGAGGCGTTAAGAAGTTTTTTTAATGTAGGTCCGTTTTCTATGGATGGAGGAAATGAAGTCATCAACAATCATATTTTTACACTTAATGAAACAGGAATCTACAATGTAAAAGCAGGGCCTTCTACAAGGAGAGTGATTGATTTTTCAGATGTTGAAAACAGTGTAAGTATCTTGCCAACTGGACAATCTGGAAATGTGTTTAGTAAGCATTACAAAGACCAAGCTCAAAAATATTTGAATGGAGAATTTGTAAAAATGATCCTAAATAAAGATGAAATTAAGCGTTCTAAGAATGTATTGATTTTTAAGCCAGAAAGCAATAGTTAGTCTTAAGTCATTGCGAGGAAGAATGACGAAGCAATCTCGCTCTAGAGAATTTAGTATAATTTTATAAAATGAAAAAATCTCATGTATATTTTCTAACTAACAAAAATAATACTACTATATATATTGGAGTAACAAGTAATTTGTTAAAACGAATTTATCAACATAAGACAAAAATATTTAAAGGATTTACATCAAAATATAATTGTGAAAAATTAGTTTATTTTGAAGAATTTGATAATATTAATGAAGCTATAGTAAGAGAAAAACAACTAAAATCTGGAAATAGAAAACGTAAAGAAGATTTGATAAATCTAGATAATCCAGATTGGAATGACTTGAGTGATACTTGGCTATTTGATTTGGTTTAATATAATTTCAAATGAGGAACGAATAGAAGATTTCACAACTAAAAACAGATTGCTTCGTAATTCTTCCTCGCAAGGACGTTAATTTATACTTCGATATAAACTTCCTCAAAAGGAATTCTAAAACGTTCTCCATATACACCTTCGGGTTTTCTAATTCCGCAAGAAACAATCATGTTAATCCTGTCTCTTATACACATCTGACGCTGCCGACGATCTACTCTGTGTAG
>CAJXRR010000048.1 GCA_913060575.1 uncultured Flavobacterium sp. | reverse complement strand
ATCTACACAGAGTAGATCGTCGGCAGCGTCAGATGTGTATAAGAGACAGATACGGATGTAAAGAATCTGCAGTAGATGCAGTTCGTAGAGCAACAGATATTATGTTAGCTGGTAAAAGAGTAGTCGTTTGTGGTTACGGTGATGTTGGAAAAGGAACTGCTGCATCTTTCAAAGGAGCTGGTTCAATTGTAACGGTTACTGAAATTGACCCTATTTGTGCTTTGCAAGCGGCAATGGACGGATTTGAAGTAAAGCGTTTAGAAACTGTCATGGGTAATGCTGATATTATCATTACTACTACAGGAAACAAAGACATCGTTACTGGAAAACATTTTTCTTCATTAAAAGACAAAACGATTGTTTGTAATATTGGTCACTTTGACAATGAATTAGACATGGCTTGGTTAAATGATAACTATGGTGATACTAAAGTTGAAATTAAACCTCAAGTAGATAAGTATACCATCAACGGAAAAGATGTAATTATCTTAGCAGAAGGTAGATTAGTAAACTTAGGATGTGCTACAGGTCATCCAAGTTTTGTAATGAGTAATTCATTTACAAACCAAACCTTAGCTCAAATTGAGTTATGGACAAATCTTGATGCTTATAAAAACGAAGTGTATATGTTACCAAAACACTTAGATGAAAAAGTAGCAAAATTACACTTAGCAAAAATTGGTGTTGAGTTGACTGAATTACGTACAGACCAAGCAGATTATATTGGTGTGGCTCAAGAAGGTCCTTTCAAGCCAGAATACTATAGATACTAGTACAACGTTATGCTGAATTTATTTCAGTATCTCATTATAATTATAAAAAAAACCTCTCATTTCGAGAGGTTTTTCTATTTTTAAACTCAAATCCAATTCATGACACTTTCCAAAAAGATCGGTTTACTCTTAGCACCCATTTTATTTTTTATTGTTGTCAACTTACCTTTTCATTTGGTTTCTGAAACAGGTGATGCAGTAATTGCTGTTGCTGTTTGGATGGTTATTTGGTGGATTACAGAAGCAGTACACATAGCCGTAACAGCCTTATTACCCTTGATTTTATTTCCGCTCCTAAAAGTAATGCCAGCAGCAGATGTTGGAGCTAATTATGGAAGTCCAATTATCTTTTTATTCTTTGGGGGTTTTGTATTAGCATTAGCTTTAGAGAAAGTCAATTTGCATAAAAGAATTGCATTGACCATCATAAAAATGACAGGAACAACTCCTAACAAAGTGATCCTAGGATTTATGATTGCCACGGCTTTTATGAGTATGTGGATTAGCAATACAGCAAGTACCGTAGTGATGTTACCCATTGCTATTTCTGTGATTAAATTATTGATTGATGATGAAGATGGTTTTACAAAAGGTGATCGAAACTTCGCTTTAAGTGTGATGTTAGGAATCGCTTTTTCTGCCAATGCAGGAGGAATCGCTACAGTAATCGGAACACCTCCAAATTCCGTTTTAATAGGTTTGTTAGAAAATGAATACAATACAGAAATATCTTTCTTAAAATGGATGACCATGGGACTGCCTTTTTCAATTATTATGGTGACTTTGTGTTATTTGGTTTTAGTAAAATTGATGTTTCCTTGTAATGATATAAAATTCACAACATCAGCAAATGTAATCTCGGATGAATTAAAGAAGCTTGGGAAAATTTCCAAAGAAGAGAAACGAGTGCTTACTATTTTTTCAATCACAGTTTTTTTGTGGATTACAAGAACTATTATCAATACTATTTTTCCTGGACTTAAATTATCTGATACGATTATTAGTTTGATTGGAGCGATGTCTTTATTTGCAATTCCATTAAATTTTCAAAAAGGAACATTTATTTTATACTGGAATGATACAAGCAGATTAGCTTGGGGAATTCTCATTCTTTTCGGAGGAGGTTTAGCCTTAGCAAAAGGAATGGCATCAAGTGGTTTGGTGGATGTAATTACTGAAATTATTAAAAATGGAGGATTTAGCCCTTTAATAGTAGTTTCGTTATTAATTATCTTGATGTTATTTATGACAGAGTTGATGAGTAATGTAGCCTTAGTTGCAGTTTTAGCTCCCGTGGTGGCGGGTATTGCAATTGGTCTTAATATTCCTGTTTTGAATGTATTAATTCCGGTAACAATGGCTTCTAGTTGTGCCTTTATGCTACCGATGGCAACTCCTCCGAATGCCATTGTATTTGCAAGTGGTTATATCAAAGTAAATCAAATGGTTCGTGCTGGAGTGATTTTAAATATTCTAGCTGTTGGATTACTAATTCTGTACTACATTTTTGTAATTCCGTTGATTTTTTAAGGAAAATAGAAACTATTTTTTATAGTAATCATATTTCGTTGAATACATCTCTTACTAATGCTTTCATTTGATTTTCTGTCATACTATCTGCTCTCTCTACACGTAAAACCTTTTGACTAAGCTCACTATAAGATTCATCTATTTCTTTCTTAAATTTTTCATTAGTCCCAGCTGGTCCAAAAAGCAATAAAGCATCAGCATCTTTAGTATCATCTACTATTTTTTTAAAATATGCTTTAAGCTGGTGTTTTTCTCGTTCTAAAAACTTACTGTCTTGCACTACATCTTGCGGCCCTCCTTTAAATCGTGTACCAGACCCACCGCTTATATGATAATGTTCAATTTCTGAAGAAACGACTTGTGTTTTTTCTTTTCCGTTTTCTATTGTCACAATAAATGCTTTTTCTTTATCTAACCAAATTCCAATATTTTTCATGATTATAAATTTTATAGTTAATATAATACGATTCCGTAAGCCTTATTTAAAAGAAATATCCCGATAAAAAGTAGTAATATATATAGAACCTGAACGAACTTTATATTGAATAAAGTAATCCACTTTACGATGAGTTTTGGGAATGTAAATAATAAGATTCCTTTTAATAAAGCAGCCCAACCAAATAAGGTAATCAATAAAGATATATTAGCTTCCCAAACATTGTGAAGTAGTACATTGATTAGTCCAATAATGATAGCGATGAATGAGATAAGAATAGTAAATTTCTGATCTTGGAGATCATCAATGATTTGACGAATTCTCTTTGGATTAAAACTTAACACAAAAAAGAAGATAACGCAGTACCAACCCCAAAACTTGAATAAAAATAAAGATATGTCCATAACGATTAGTTTAAGTAACTAATTTACAATCACTTAATTGGTTTTGCTATGATAATTATCAGCTTTTCTAAATAAAACACATTTACCCCAACCAACCCTCTCTATCTAAACTTCTATATTGTATTGCTTCAGAGATGTGATTTGGAGAAATATCGGTTACATTTTCTAAATCGGCAATAGTTCTGGAAACTTTTAAAATTCGATCGTACGCTCTGGCAGATAAATTGAGTTTTTCCATGGCAGTTTTTAATAGGTTTTTACTTTCATCAGAGAGTTTACAGAATTTACGAATCTGTTTTACATTCATTTGCGCATTGTAATGAATGTTTTCAAAGTCGGCAAAACGTTTGGTTTGAATTTCTCTTCCGTCTGTCACTCGTTTCCTAATTTCTACACTTGATTCTCCTTTTCGTTCATCAGAAAGCTTTTCAAATGGTACAGGAGTGACTTCAATATGAATATCAATTCGATCTAATAAAGGGCCTGAGATCCTTCCTAAATAACGTTGCATTTCTTGTGGCGAACTTGCTAAAGGGTTTTTCCCATCATTAAAAAATCCAGAGGGACTCGGATTCATGCTTGCCACCAACATAAATGATGATGGGTAGGTTACGGTAAATCTTGCTCTAGAAATGGTTACTTCTCTATCTTCTAAAGGTTGTCGCATCACTTCTAAAACAGTTCGTTTAAATTCTGGTAATTCATCTAAAAATAAAACGCCGTTATGTGATAAAGAAATTTCTCCCGGCTGTGGATATTGTCCACCACCAACCAATGCAACATCTGAAATGGTATGATGAGGTGAGCGGAAAGGTCTTTCACACAACAATCCATGGTCTTTTGTTTTCCCAACGACCGAATGAATTTTAGTTGTTTCTAAGGCTTCATGTAGGGTCATGGGAGGTAAAATAGATGGCAATCTTTTTGCTAACATGGTTTTTCCAGAACCTGGCGGACCAATTAAAATGATATTATGACCACCTGCTGCTGCAATTTCCATACATCGTTTGATAGATTCTTGTCCTTTTACATCAGAAAAATCAAATTCAGGAAAATCGATGTTTTTATAAAATTCGGCTCGGGTATCTATGATGGTGGGTTCTATCAATTCTTTACCTTCAAAATGATTGATAACTTCCATAATAGTTGATACTCCCAAAACTTGTAAATCATTTACAATAGCGGCTTCTTTTGCATTTTTTTCGGGTAAAATTAAATATTGATAACCTTCTTCTCTAGCTTTAATGGCAATTGGCAGTGCTCCTTTGATGGGCTGTAAACTTCCATCTAAAGAAAGTTCACCCATAATTAAATAGTTCTCAATTCCATCAGATTTGATTTGATTAGATGCAGCTAAAATCCCCATTGCCAAAGTTAAATCATAGGCAGCTCCTTCTTTACGTAAATCGGCAGGCGCCATGTTGATGGTGATCTTTTTTCCAGGAAGTTTGTATCCGTTATTATTTAAGGCTGCTGAAATCCTATAAGAGCTTTCTCTTACAGCGTTGTCGGGTAAGCCTACCAAATGATAACCGATTCCTTTATCTATATTTACTTCAACAGTAATCGTGGTAGCTTCTATGCCAAAGACGGCGCTACCATATACTTTTTCTAGCATACTTTTTCTTTTTCAATTAGCAAGCTAAAGGTAAGAAAAAATAAATTTTATGCAGAATTTCTACTTGCGTTAATATTACCAAACAAAGAACGCGTGACCATTTTTTGATAAATATCTAATTCTTTAGCAGAAGGTTTTTTAGATTTTAAAATTTCTTGAATCTTTTTTAAAGCATATTGTTGAATCGTTAATAAAGGCAATACAATATCTTCTCTCACTTCAATAGATGCTTTTCCGTCAGGATAATTCTCCATTAATTCTGTATGATTAGCGATCTTTAAAAGTAGCCTTTTGGTTGTTTTGTATTCTTCATAAATTAATTGCCAAAACTCACCAAATTCTTGATCATCCGACATATAAGAAGTCAACTCAAAGAAAGATTTGGTTAAGCTCATCACACTATTCTCTAACAATGTTTTTAGAAAATCAGAATTATTATAAAAAGCAATTAGAATATCAAAATCACCTTGTTCTTCGTATTTTTTTAGTGCTGTTCCCACGCCAAAAAAACCAGGGACATTTTGTTTCAATTGACTCCAACTTCCTACAAACGGAATTGCTCTTAAATCAGAAAAGTTTAGCGAATCTGATTGAGAACGTTTACTTGGTCTACTTCCAATATTTGTTTTCGCATAATATTGAAGCGTACTCATCTTTTCTAAATAGGGTAAAAACTTAGGGTGATTTTTAAAATCGACATACGCTTTATAGCTTGTTTCAGCTAAATCATTCATAATTATTCGATGATTTTCGCTGATTTGATCTCGTTGAAATACTTCATTTTTAATTCCAGAACTTAATAATTGCTCTAAGTTGTATTGAGAAGAGTTTAAGGTTCCGAAATTGGAACTAATGGTCTGACCTTGAATGGTTAGTTGAATTTCTTTGTCTTCAATAGTGGGTCCTAAAGAAGCATAAAATTGATGTGTTTTTCCTCCACCACGAGCTGGAGGTCCACCACGACCATCAAAGAAAATAACATCAATTCCATATTCTCTAGAGATTGTAGTTAGTTCTTCTTTTGCTTTAAAAATTGACCAGTTTGCCATTAAATAACCTCCATCTTTTGTTCCATCAGAAAAACCTAACATAATAGTTTGTTTGTCTTTTCTATACGAAACATGTTCTCTGTATGAAGTATTGGTATAGAGTGTTTTCATCACATTTGAGGCATTCTGTAAATCATCAACCGTTTCAAAAAGAGGAATCACATCTACAGGAAGTTTCTCTCCAAAACCTGAAAGATTTAGCATCGCAAAAGTCTGCATGACGTTTAGAGCAGTTTGATTATTGCTGATAATATATCTGTTGGCTCCTCGTTTTCCGTTTCTATATTGAATTTCTTTGATAGCTTGAATTGAACCTAATGTTTTTATCAACATTTCATCAGAGAAAACATTGATATCGATATCTCCTTTTAATGTTGATAAGACTTCTATTTGATCATTTTCAGATAAATCTAGATAGTTTTTAGGAAAAGGAGTCGTGCCAGAAGCGCTTAACTCTTTTACCATTTTAGTGAAAGCATCATGATGAACTCGACTATCTTGTCTGATGTCTAAGGTTGCAAAATGGAACCCAAAAATGGATACTTTGTGAATCAAATCATCCAAATCTTCTAAAAAAAGAGATCTATGATCTTTCACTAATATTTCTCTAATTTCATATAGATTTTCTAATAATATTTTTTGAGAAAAGTTAACTACTTTGTAGCTTTTGGTAACATGCTTATAGAGTCGTTTTTCTACGCGATTCAAAATCTCCTCAACACCTTTAAATGTCAATCTCCTTTTTAATTTTCGTACGTCTTGATGATAGTTTTTAAGAATCGTTTGACGTAACCTTTCTGCCACTTTCAAGGTGATTTCAGTAGTAACAAAAGGGTTTCCATCTCTATCTCCTCCTGGCCAAAAACCAAGATCAATTATCTCATTATCTAATACATCACCATCATAAATATTTTGTTGGACATAATTATAAATATTACTTACCGAGTGGTATAATACTTTTTCTAAATACCAAATAAGACTAACAGCTTCGTCATAAGGAGTGGGTTTTTGCTTTTTATAAAATGGTGTGTTTCCTAATTGAGCTAGTAGGTTTTTGATTAATAATAAATCGTCATTCTGAATTGCTTTATCTAAATCAGTAATGATTCCTAAAACACTTCCCGGATAAAACTGCGTTGGATGGGCCGTTAGTACAATTCTTACTTTAAAATCTTTTAAATATTGTTGTAATTGATCCTTTTTATTTAAAGAGAATGCAGCATCTTTAGAACTTCTAAGCGTTCCCATACCATTTAAATTATTGACAACAGGGAACTCAGCATCTTCAATAGCATCAAACAATACAATTTGGCGCTCTATATATTGTATGAAACGAAATAATAGATTTATTTTTTCTTCTTCAGTAGGATTCTCTTGATATTTATTGAAAAAAGTTTCAATTATTTCCGTAGGGTTTTTTCCAGTTGAAAATCCTTTTTTACAAACTTCATGAAATAAGGGAAGTAAAACACCTGTATTTGTAATTGTATCATACGGCAAAGTCATAAATATACTGTTGTATATCTGATATTTTGACAATACATTTTCGTTAAACTTTGATAGTTTTTTTGCTGCTGACATATCTAAAAATTGATTAGTGAAGTTACAAAAAAACCTCTTTTATAAAGAGGTTTGTGTTCGTTTTCAATGAGTTATTTACGAAAACGTTGTAATTTATTAAGGCTATTTTTCTTTAGGCAGCCATCGATTCATGGCATAGCCAAATAGAAGTCCGCCTAGTATCCAAAAAGGAAAAGCAATAAATACTCTCTTCAAAACAATAGGTTCTCCATTAAAATAGGGCAATATAAATGTCATGATAATAAACATTCCAATTCCCCAAGGCAAACCAACTCGGATGATTTCTTTTCGCTTATTTGTCATTGTAGAACTTTTCTTTACCATCTTTTAGCCACCTATAATAGGTGTCTCTATCCGTATATTGTTCTGCTCTCTGTAAGATTTCTAAATCTGCAGTCATTTGAACATAGTAAGGTTGTGAAGCAGTCTGAAAGTTTACAGTTTGAAATGTAGACCACTTATCCCCAATAGTTTCAATTTCTTTTACTTTTCCATTTTCTCTTTTGAATTGAAATTGATCTTCTTCAGGTAATTTTTTTTGATCATCAACATAAAGAGAAATTAGTATATAATCGTCTTTTAATAATTGATAAATATCGGGTTCACTCCACACATTTTCTTCTACTTTTCTGCAATTCACACATGCCCAACCAGTGAAATCTAATAAAATTGGTTTGTTTGCTGCTTTTGCAGCAGCCAAACCTTCATCAAAATCTTTATAACAATTGAGACCTAATGGACAATCGCTTTCTTGTTCGTAGATGCTATAGAATTGAGGTGGTGGAAACCCACTTAATGCTTTTAAACTCCATGTTGGAGTTTTGAATGTCCCAGGAACTAAATACACCACAAAAGACAGCACTAAAATTCCAAAAGACACTCTGGAAAAACTTAGTTTTTTATTAGGACCATCATGAGGGAATTTGATTCTTTTGAATAGATATAAGACTAATCCGATAAAAATTAATATCCAGATTCCTATAAATATTTCACGTTTTAAGAATCCAAATCGAATGACTAAATCGGCATTTGATAAGAATTTAAAGGCAAAAGCCAATTCTAAAAATCCTAAGATTACTTTGGTGGTATTTAACCATCCGCCAGATTTTGGTAGAGAGTTTAACCAACTTGGAAATAATGCAAATAATGCAAAAGGCAATGCTAAAGCAGCTCCAAAACCTGTCATTCCAGCACTTAATTGCATGGCTTGATCTCCAGAAGTATTTAAGGAACCCGCTAATAAAGAACCTAAAATAGGACCTGTACATGAAAAGGAAACGATGGCTAAAGTTAATGCCATAAAGAAAATTCCGATAACTCCACCAACATTTGATGCTGAGTCCATTTTGTTTCCCCAAGAACTTGGGAGCGTAATTTCAAAGTATCCAAAGAACGAAAAGGCAAAGAATACTAAAATGGCAAAGAAGAACACATTGAGCCAAACATTAGTAGATATTGTATTTAAAATACTTGGATCTAACCCGTCAATCAAATGAAAAGGAATACTTAAAAGGATGTAAATTACCACGATGAAAAATCCATATAAAATAGCATTGCTGATTCCTTTTGCTCTACTTTGAGACTGTTTCGTAAAGAAGGAAACTGTTAACGGAATCATAGGAAAAACGCAGGGCGTAAGCAAGGCTAATAAACCTCCAGCAAAACCTAATAAGAAGAGGTTTAAAAGACTTCCACTTTCTTCATCTTGATTTGTTATCTCTTTTAAAAGTGCTGTATTTTTAAGATCTAACTTTAGATTATTGGAAAGTTGTGTGCTCTTGCCATCTATAACAATTTCTTCATTTGTTATCGATTTTCCGTCTAGCGAAAATGTATAATCATCTTCAATTTGAATACATACCTCTTTACAAACTTGTGCGAAAAAGTTCACTTTAACAGTTGTGATATCTTTATTAGTTAATTTAATTCTCTGCGTAATTGTGGCTTTGTCTTTAAAGAAAATCTCTTCTTTTTCCCAGACATCACTATATTCTTTGTAGGTTTTACTTTCTGTTGCCTTTCCTATTAATTCAAACCCTGTAGCATTTTTAGCTATTGAAATAGCAAGCGGCAAAGAAGCATCTTCTGGATTGTATTGAGAATACAAATGCCATTTGTCTAAAATGGTAATATTGTAAATTAAATCATATTCTGTTTCTGATATTTTTTGGATAGATGTTTCAAAAACAGCAGGATCTTTTTCTGTTTGAGCAGAAAGTGTTAGTGTAGCTAATAAAATAAAAAGGGTGAAGAATTTCTTCATAATGGAACTGCTATTTTTAATCTATTTTTTGTGGATTCCTGAATGCTAAAACGACGATCTTGTCGCAAGCCAACAACCCAAATAATCTTATCATCTGCATCTGTAAGCAACCAAATATTCTCTTTATCAATTAAAGATAACTTTTTGTCCTTAAAGAGTTGACTTAGTTTTTTGCTTCCGGTCATTCCAACAGGACAAATATAGTCGCCATAACTCCACTTTCTTACAAACAAAGGATACTTTAACAAATCATTATCAACCAAAATTTCATTGCTTTCTTTTGAGTAGTCATTAGAAGTTGGTTCAAAAGAGATCGACAAAGGTTGTGTGATTTTTGTGGTTCCTTGATTGATAATAAAAGGTTTTTTAGCTACCAGATCTTCGTTAATAGTTGTTAGAATCAGATACTTTCTATCTTTTAATAATCGATGTGTTTTAGAAAATACTTGTTTCCCAGGCTGTGCATCAATTAAATCTACTAAGTCGTTCCATTCTGTAAAGCCATATTGATTTAAAACTTGGTATAAATAGGCTTTCTTGTTGTCTAGTTTTTTTAATTTTTGAAGATCAATTTTGATACAATCATTTTCGTAAATTAAAATATCTTCAGAAATATTTTTGATAGCTTCATCAATAATTGTCTTACTCTCGTTTAAGTTTTCTAATGTTTTTTGAAAACTTTCTAATAGATGCGGGTTGATCTCTTTAAGAATTGGTAAAATTTTATGGCGTACTTTATTACGAACATATTTTATACTCGCATTTGACCGATCCTCTCTCCATGTAATTTCATTCTTAATAGCAAACATGGTAATATCATCTCTAGAAAAATTTAATAAAGGCCTTACGGATTTATTATTAATAGGCGGAATTCCTGTAAATCCTTCTAAACCTGTTCCACGAGTTAAATTGATGATGAAGGTTTCTAAATTATCATTGGTATTGTGTGCTGTTAAGACATAGTCAAATTGATGTTCTTCAATCAATTCATAAAACCAGCGATAGCGTAAATCTCTAGCTGCAACCTGAATAGAAACTTTCTCTTTTTCGGCATACTTTTCTGTTTCAAATGAAGTTGTAAAAACGGTAGTTTTTAAATTGTTGGCTAGTTTTTTTACAAAAGTTTCATCATCATCACTTTCTTCTCCACGTAGTTTAAAATTACAATGACAAAGAGAAAAATCTAATTTCAGCTGATAACATAAATGCGCTAACACAACACTATCAATTCCGCCAGAAATTGCAATGAGTAGTTTTTCATTTTCAAGAAAAGGAAAATTTTGGTGTATATGTTGTTTGAATTTTTTCAGCATAGGAGCTCAAAAATAACCAATTTTGTGGTTTAAATAGAATGTAAACTATAACACTTTTTTTCGCAACCAAACCCGAATACTTTTTCGAAGAGATTCTTCAGGTCTAGGAAGTGGAATGGTTTTTCCAAATTGTTTGCTTCTCTTAAATTTTGAAAAGGTGATTTTTAACTGTTTCCATTCTTTAGGATACATTTTTAAAAACGTATTAAACATCAATTGTTCTGAAGCTTTTTCAGTTAAACTATTAAAAACAGTTTCAAACTTTTCTTCTTGATTTGGAATCATATCTTAGTTAGAATTTGATAAAACAAACTTCATTGCTTTTGCTTTTAGTAAGCATTCTTCATACTCTTTTTCTGGTGTCGATTTTGCTGTAATGGCACTTCCTACAGAGAATGAAAGATATTTTTTTTCTGAATTATACAATATACTTCTAATCACTACATTAAAATCAAAATCACCGTTTGGCGTAAAATAGCCAACAGTCCCAGAATACAAACCTCTTTTGGTTTCTTCTAATTCTTCTATAATTTTCATCGCAGAAATTTTTGGAGCGCCTGTCATACTTCCCATGGGAAAAGTATCTCGGATTACATCAACTGGATGTACATCATCGTTTAGCTCAGAAACCACCGTAGAGATCATTTGGTGTACTTGTTTAAATGTATACACTTTACATAATTCTTCTACTGAAACACTGCCTTTTTTAGCTGTTTTAGATAAATCATTGCGAACTAAATCGACAATCATAATATTTTCAGAACGCTCTTTTATATCTCTTGATAAATCCGATGCTATTTTCTCGTCATCAATTGGATTGATGAATCGTTTTGCGGTTCCTTTTATCGGTTGTGAAATGACTTTGCGACCTTCTTTTTTTAAATATCGTTCTGGTGATGCTGAGAGTAAATAATGCTCATCAAGTTTAAAAAAACTTGCAAAAGGAGGCTCTGAAATTGTATTCAAATCTTCATAAACCTGTAATGGATTGATGATGGTGTTTTCTGCAAAAAACTCTTGGCAGAAATTAGCTTCATAAATATCGCCTCTATGAATGTGTTCTAAAACTTTTGTTACTTTTTGATGATATTCATCTTTATGAATTCTAAGTTTTATTTTAATATCTTGATGACTGAGCGGAGTCGAAGTCATATTGTTGTGATTTCGACTACGCTCAATCACCAAATTACAAACCGCTTCAAAATCACTTTCAATTTCATCATCAACCATTGATAGATACTGAAATTCTATAGTGTTGTTTTTTATAAATAGAATTTTTTGTGGTTGAAAGAAATACAGATCAGCAAAATTTAGTCCATCATAATTCTGAGAAATTAAATGTTCTGTAGCGTTTTTAACATCATAACTGATGTAACCAAATAAATAATCTTGTGTAATGGATTGATATTCTTTTAACTTATCAAAAGCGTTCACAAAATCAGTTTTGATACTCGTAAATTCATCAACAGCCAAAATACTATTAAAAGAAGTGTAAGATTGATCGTATTGGTTAGAGTCTAACCAAACAGCAGTTTCATATTGCTGAGCCCAACTTAATAATTTTTTATTAAGATTTGGAATATTTTCAATTGAAAAAGTACGAATAGTTCTTTGCATTTCGATGGCAAAAATACAATTCTATTTGTTAGAAATAGGAATTTTTAAACTGATACCCGTTTCTAAATCTGGTGCATTGTTCAATTTAAAATCTTGTTGTATATATAAAGAAATTGCACTTTTTTCTCTTCCATAGGTATATAAAATAGACCAAACAGTTAGGGTTTCATACAAAGTTGAAAAACCGTTGTGCCAACCAGCATTTGTGTCTTGCCATGTTGTACCTCCGTCTAGAACGTAATATTCTCGTTCTTCATTCTTATTGTACCGAGTTTGTAGTTGATAATTAGCAGAGAAAGCATGATAATTTCCTTTTCGCGTATATTTTGTAAATTCTACATTAAGTTCTCCACTACCTAAAAATAAATTATTTCCAAATTCTATAGGATCTCCATATCTAATGATTCCTTTTCGCAAACCTGAAAAACCAAGTCCAACTCTAAATTCATTTTTGTTTTCAAGTTCCCACTTTTTATGAATATTAGCAGAGATTCCTAGATCTAAGGAAGGATTGTATTTAGAAGTATTGATTCCTAAATGAGAGCCAAGACTCATAAAGATATTTTTCTCTGGTTTAAAAAATTCAGGATAGTAAAAATGATTCACTTCAACTCCTGCAAAAATTGGTTGATTGTTATTAAGGCTCAATGTTCTATTATTTCTATCAGTATATTCAACAGTCATTTGATTCAAGCCAAAAAAACGTCTTCCAAACGGATCTTCACCACCAGCAATATTGCTATGAAACCATTCGATACTTTGGTCATTAGTAAAAATGGTAAAAGGGAAATTTCCTTTGGTAGGCATAAAGGTTCTTGCAGTGAATTTTAGTTCGTGTTTCTCAGAAATTTTAGTTTCTAAGTCGAAACGAAATACTTTAAAAACTGCATCAATATGAATATTCGAATAATCTGCGGGTGTTGTTGCTTGATCAATAAATTGAAAACCTCTATTGTACCAAATTTGTTGACTTAATCTTTCTCGTTCTGCAGGATCTAAAGGTTGATACATCTCAACAAATGGATGAAAACTATTGGCACTTTCTAAAGTAAAAGAAAGGGAGGTTTTGTTTACAGGTCTTTCTTTAAAATTTTGGTTGATTCTCATGTGAAACAATCCAAAATGATGAGCGGTAGTTGTATTGGGCTTATCGATTCCGTTTTTAAGGACTAATGAATCTTTTTCTTGTGCAGAAAGTAGTACACTAAAAAATAAAAAAAACAAGAATAATCTTTGAACCATTTTGTAAATGTAATTGAAATACAGAAAATAAAAAAGCAGCCAATTGGCTGCTTTTTTATTATTTAATTTGCTTTTAAGCGTTTAATGGTTTTCCGTCCCAAGCAGCTTTAGCAGCTTCTTTAATTGCTTCAGAATAAGTTGGGTGACCATGACAAATTCTTGCCAAATCTTCGGCAGAAGCTCTGTATTCCATAGCAACGGCAGCTTCCATAATTAAATCTGCGGCTCTTGCTCCAACAATATGAACTCCTAAAATCTCATCTGTTTTTTTATCTGCTAATACTTTTACAAAACCATCAATATCTCCACTCGCACGAGATCTTCCTAAAGCTCTCATAGAGAATTTGCCAGCTTTGTAATCAATACCAGCGTCTTTTAATTCTTGTTCTGTTTTTCCAACAGCAGCAACTTCTGGCCATGTATAAACAATTCCAGGAATTAAGTTATAATCAATATGTGGTTTTTGTCCTGCTATAATTTCAGCAACTACGACACCTTCTTCTTCAGCTTTGTGTGCTAGCATCATTCCTTTTACAACATCACCAATGGCATAAATATTAGAAACATTGGTTTGTAAATGATCGTTGATTTCAACCTGACCTCTTTCATTTACTTTAATACCTACGTTTTCTAATCCTAATCCGTCTGTGTAAGCTTTTCTTCCAACAGAAACTAAACAGTAGTCTCCTTTAAATTCAACTTCATCACCTTTTTTGTTGGTTGCTTTTACGGTAATTTCATCACCTTTTCTTACTACAGAATTGACTCCATGACTGGTAAAGAATTTTACACCTTGTTTCTTTAATACTTTTTGTAATTCTTTAGAAACATCAGCATCCATTGTTGGAACAATTTTGTCCATGTATTCAATAACACTTACATCTGAACCCAAACGTTTGTATACAGAACCTAGTTCTAATCCAATAACTCCACCACCAATAACGATCATGTGTTTTGGAATTTCAGGAAGCTTTAAAGCTTCTGTAGAGGTAATGATTCTATCTTTATCAATTGAAATGAAAGGCAGTGTAGAAGGTTTAGAACCCGTTGCAATAATAATATTTGCTCCTTCAATTGTCTCTTCAGAACCGTCATTCTTTGCAACTTTTACATGTGTAGCATCTATAAAAGAACCCATTCCTTCAAAAATATCAATCTCGTTTTTGTCCATTAAATATTTAATTCCACCAGTAGTTTGCTCTACAACACTAGCTTTACGTTCAATCATTTTTCCAAAATCAATTTTTGGAGGATCGATTAAAATTCCATGTTCTTCAAAATGTTTTACAGCATCATAATAGTGATGTGAAGAATCTAACAAAGCTTTAGAAGGAATACATCCAACATTTAAACAAGTTCCGCCTAAAGTTGAATATTTTTCAATAATTGCAGCTTTTAAACCTAATTGTGAAGCTCTAACTGCGGCAATATATCCACCAGGACCTGATCCGATAACGATTAAATCGTATTTCATTTTTATTGAATTTAATGAGATACAAAAGTAAGGATAAATGCGCAAAAAAATTAAAAATTTAGTAGCTGTCTCTTATACACATCTCCGAGCCCACGAGACCGTACTAGATCT
>CAJXRR010000047.1 GCA_913060575.1 uncultured Flavobacterium sp. | reverse complement strand
GGAATTCACTCTCCTTTTGTATTTAATTTAGTCACCAGATGCTTCAATAAAAAACTGATTAAAGATAAGTTAAAAGAATTTAATTCTTACAAAAAAGAACTCATTTTAAATAACTCAAAAATTGAGGTTACAGATTTAGGTGCTGGATCAAAAATATTTTCTTCTAACAAAAGAAAAATATCTAAAATTGCTAAACATGCTGGAATTTCAAATAAAAGAGCTAAGTTATTATTAAAGCTAATTCAGTACTTTAAACCCAATAATATATTAGAAATTGGTACATCACTAGGCTTAAGTACTTCAATATTATCCATAGCCAATTCAAGCGCTAAAATAACCACATTAGAAGGTTGTGAGCAAACGGCTAAAGTTGCTAATGAGATGTTTCAAAAACATAACTTTAAAAATATTGAATTAGTGATTGGAAATTTCGAAGCCACTTTACCAAAAGTACTCAAAAATATGATCTTTGATTTTATTTATTTTGATGGAAATCACACCAAAAAAGGGACACTAAAATATTTTGAATTAAGTCTAAATTCTATAAATAACAATTCAGTTTTATTATTTGATGATATCCATTGGAATAAAGAAATGGAAGAAGCTTGGGAAGAAATTAAAAATCACCCAAAAGTAACAGTAACCATTGATACTTATCAATGGGGATTTGTTTTCTTTAGAAAAGAACAACAAAAAGAACATTTTATCATCAGAGTATAAAAATGTAAATTTGCCCTATGAAGATTTACACAAAAACAGGCGATAAAGGCACAACAGCTTTATTTGGAGGAACTAGAGTCCCTAAACATCATTTAAGAATAGAATCATACGGAACAATTGATGAACTAAATTCATACATCGGATTAGTAAAAGATCAAGCAATTGATAAGAATACTAAAAACATTCTAATAAAAATTCAACATGATTTATTTACTTTAGGTTCCATGTTAGCTACACCGGTTGAAAAAGAAACTTTAAAAAGCGGAAAAGAACGTTTAAATATTCCCAAAATTAATGAGGAATCTGTTCAGTATTTAGAAGATCAAATCGATTTAATGAACACTGTACTTCCTCAAATGACCCATTTTATTCTTCCTGGAGGACATACAACGGTGTCATTCTGTCATATTGCAAGATGCGTTTGCAGAAGAGCCGAGCGATTAGCAGTTTCTTTAAGTGAAGAAGAAGAAATAAATCCAGACGTTTTAACCTATTTAAACCGACTTTCTGACTACCTCTTTGTACTGGCACGGAAGTTGTCACAAGACTTATCAGCTCAGGAAGTTAAATGGATTCCAGAGAAATTATAACTAAGTTCTTTTTTTATTAATATATATTTCGAAAAAAACTTGCTTTTTTCAGTAAAAAATTTATTTTTGCAGAAAATTAAATCCTAATAGAAATGTATTGGACTTTAGAATTAGCATCTTATTTAGCAGATGCACCTTGGCCGGCAACAAAAGATGAGTTGATAGACTATGCTATTAGAACCGGAGCTCCTCTTGAAGTAGCTGAAAATTTACAAGAAATTGAAGATGAAGGTGATGCGTATGATTCCATCATAGAGATTTGGCCAGATTATCCGACCGAAGAAGATTATCTTTGGAATGAAGATGAATATTGAAAAAACACAATAAAATCAACCAAAAAAAGTCTCTATCGAGGCTTTTTTTTTGTTTACTTTTAGAGCCCTTTAGTTTAGTAAAAAAAGTAAAGACAAAACACACCAAAAAGAATGAGTATCTTAAATTCAGTAATTAAAATATTTGTTGGAGACAAACAACAAAAAGACTTAAAAATACTACAACCAATTGTAGCACAAGTAAATGCTTTTGAAGCTTCATTAGCTGATTTATCTAATGATGCACTAAGAGCAAAAACTAGCGAATTCAAACTAAAAATAGCAGAAGCAACAAAAGCCTTTAATGATAAAATTTCAGAACTAGAAACAGAAGCTGAAAATGCTGAAATTGATAGACAAGAAGATATTTTTACAGAAATAGATTCATTAAAAGATCAAGTATACGAAGCTTCAGAAGCTGTTTTAAACGAAATTATGCCAGAAGCTTTTGCTGTTGTAAAAGAAACTGCTAAACGTTTTGTAAATAACGAAGAAGTTGAAGTAACCGCAACTGCATTTGACAGAGAGCTTTCAGCAACAAGAGAACATGTAATTCTAGAAGGTGATAAAGCATTTTGGCAAAATTCTTGGGATGCTGCTGGAAAACCGGTAACCTGGGATATGATTCACTATGATGTACAATTAATTGGTGGATCTGTTTTACATCAAGGTAAAATTGCAGAGATGATGACGGGAGAAGGAAAAACTTTGGTTTCTACCCTACCTGTTTATTTAAACGCTCTAACAGGTAAAGGAGTTCATTTAGTTACCGTAAATGATTACTTAGCAAAAAGAGATAGAGCTTGGATGGCTCCAATGTTTGAGTTTCACGGATTAAGTACCGATTGTATCGATTTTCATCAACCAAATTCTGAAGAAAGAAGAAAAGCCTATAACGCAGATATCACCTACGGAACCAATAATGAATTTGGTTTTGATTATTTGCGTGATAACATGGCTAGCTCAAAAGAAGACTTAGTTCAAAGAGCACCTAATTATGCAATTATTGATGAAGTAGATTCAGTATTAATTGATGATGCTAGAACGCCATTAATTATTTCAGGACCTGTCCCACAAGGAGATCGTCACGAATTTAATGAGTTGAAACCTTTAGTAAGTGATTTAGTTACGCAACAAAACAAATATTTAGTGGGTGTTTTAGCAGAAGCTAAAAAATTAATCGCTGAAGGAAATACAAAAGACGGTGGATTCTTATTATTAAGAGTTTACAGAGGAATTCCAAAAAATAAAGCGTTAATCAAATTCTTGTCTCAAGAAGGTATCAAACAAATCTTACAGAAGACAGAGAATATGTACATGGCTGATAATAATAAATTGATGCCAGAAGTAGATGCTGAATTATGGTATGTAATAGAAGAGAAAAGTAACTCTATTGATTTATCAGATAAAGGAATCGCTGCTTTATCTACTAATACTAGTGATGAGGATTTCTTTGTTTTACCAGATTTAGGGGTAGAAATAGGAACTATTGATGCTTTAGAAGAAACTCCTGAGAAAAAAGCAGAACTAAAAGAAAGTCTATACAAAGATTTTAGTGTAAAAAGTGAACGTATTCACACCATGAATCAATTACTTAAAGCCTATAGTTTATTTGAAAAAGATGTAGAATACGTTGTTGTAGACAACAAAGTAATGATTGTTGATGAACAGACAGGTCGTATTATGGACGGTCGTCGTTATTCAGATGGATTACACCAAGCTATAGAAGCAAAAGAGAATGTGAAAATTGAAGACGCTACACAAACTTTCGCAACAGTAACTTTACAAAACTACTTTAGAATGTATCGTAAGTTATCTGGAATGACAGGAACTGCGATTACTGAAGCTGGAGAACTTTGGGAAATTTACAAGTTAGACGTTGTAGAAATCCCTACAAACAGACCTTTATTAAGAGACGATAAACAAGATTTCATTTACAAAACTACACGTGAAAAATACAATGCTGTAATTGAAGACATTGTTCAATTAGTTGAGCAAGGAAGACCTGTTTTAGTTGGAACGACTTCTGTTGAAATTTCTGAATTATTGGGTAGAATGTTACAAATGCGTAAGATTAAACACAATATCTTAAATGCAAAATTACACAAACGTGAAGCAGATGTAGTTGCAGAAGCTGGTAACCCAGGAGTGGTAACCATTGCAACAAACATGGCAGGTCGTGGTACAGATATTAAACTATCTGATGAAGTAAAAGCTTCTGGAGGGTTAGCTATTATTGGTACAGAAAGACATGATTCTCGTCGTGTAGATAGACAATTACGTGGTAGAGCCGGACGACAAGGTGATGTTGGTTCTTCTCAATTCTACGTTGCATTAGATGATAATTTAATGCGTTTGTTTGGTTCTGATAGAATCGCTAAAATGATGGATAGAATGGGATTAAAAGAAGGTGAAGTAATTCAGCATTCTATGATTTCTAAATCTATTGAAAGAGCACAAAAGAAAGTTGAAGAAAATAACTTCGGAATACGTAAACGATTGTTAGAATACGATGATATTATGAACGCACAACGTGAGTTTGTATATCAACGAAGAAGACATGCTTTAGATGGAAACCGTTTGCAAATAGATATTGCAAATATGATTTTTGAAACATGTGAAGCGATTGTTAATCAAAATAAAGCCACTAAAGATTTTCAGAATTTCGAGTTTGAGTTAATTCGATTTACTTCGATGACCTCTCCGTTTAGTGAAGACGAATTCAATTCTTTATCTGAACAAGAATTAGCGAATAAATTATACGACGTTATCACACAACATTACAAAGAGAAAGTTGAAAGAAATGCCCTTCTTACCTATCCTGTAATTAAAAACGTTTATGAAAATGAGGGTGATAAATATGAGCGTATTGTGGTTCCTTTTTCAGATGGAATTAAAACCCTTCAAGTAGTTACCAACTTAAAAGAAGCTTATGAAAGCAAAGGAAAATCATTAGCTACAGATTTTGAGAAAAATATTACGTTGGCTATTATTGATGAAAACTGGAAAGATCATTTACGTAAAATGGATGATTTAAAACAATCGGTTCAAAATGCATCTTACGAGCAAAAAGACCCCTTGTTAATTTATAAGTTCGAAGCTTTTGAATTGTTTAAAGTAACCATTGATAAAATAAATCGTGAGGTGTTATCATTCTTATTTAAAGGAGAACTACCTAACCAAGCAAACGAACAAATTTCTGAAGAACGTCAAAAAACGAGACAAAAATTAAACTTAAGTAAAGCCGATGTTCAAAACACAACGGAACAAGCTATTAGTCAGTCTCGTCAACAACAAACAGAACCTGTTGAAACCATAGTAAGAGAACAACCAAAGATTGGTAGAAACGAACGTGTTACTATTAAAAACATCATGAGTGGTGAAGAAAAAGAAGTCAAGTTTAAACAAGCAATTCCCTTAATAGAAAAAGGTGAATGGGTCTTAATAAATAAATAAAGAATAAAGTAAAGAATACTTAAAATAAAAAAGCCGCTTTTGAGCGGCTTTTTTATTTTATATACTATAGATTTTTACAATCCTTGAAAATCTGAATCCATTTTCAAATAATCTAAAAATTCTTGTTTGGTATCTTTATTTTTAAATTTCCCTCCAAACTCAGCAGTTACCGTACTACTTTCAATGTCTTTAATTCCTCTTGAATTGACACATAAGTGTTTTGCATCAATCACACAGGCAACATTTTCTGTTCCTAAAGCTTCTTGCATTGATTGTACCACTTGCATGGTTAAACGTTCTTGAACTTGTGGACGTTTCGCATAATATTCTACAATACGATTCATTTTAGACAAACCAATTACTTTTCCATCTGAAATATAAGCAACATGTGCTCTACCAACTATTGGCAATAAATGATGTTCACAAGTAGAATACACAACGATATTCTTCTCAACAAGCATTTCACCATATTTATAATTATTATCAAATGTAGAAGCGCTAGGCTTGTTTGCAGGATTCAATCCCATAAACAATTCGTTCACAAAAGATTTAGCAACTCTTTTCGGAGTTCCTTTTAAACTATCGTCTTCTAAATCCATTCCTAAAGTGGTTAAAATATCTTTAACACTTTCTTGAATTCTTTCAATTTTTTCAGCATCAGAAATATCAAATGCATCAGCACGTAACGGGGTTTTAGCAGAGGTTCCTACATGGTTCTCTCCCAACTCTTCTAATCTATCTTCATTTATTTTCATCAGTTGCTTTCTGAGTATTAAAATTAGTTTGCAAATTTACGACTTTAACGTATATGTTTATTGCATTTTTGCAATCAATTCTTCTAAAGTACAAACCGTTTGAGAACTGTCGCTCATATCTTTTAAAAAGAATTGGTCGTTCTGAATTTCAGAAATTACAAATGCTATTTCTCGAGTTGAAACATATTTCCATTGTTTCTTTTGCTGCTTATTACTGGCAGCTGTATCTGGATAAATTTCAGATTTGACTCCTACTTTTCTCAGCGCTTTAATCGCCTTTAATTGAGTTAGGTTATCTTCTTCCTTAAAGTTTAAAAACAACACTTTAGGTTTTGGCAATGCAACAGAATCAAACAATCCAAGTTCTTCTAGGACTAAATAGATTCTATCTAATCCAAAAGAGATTCCTACTCCACTCACATCTTTTAATCCGAAGATCCCTGTTAAATCGTCATATCTTCCACCGCCACCAATAGATCCCATTTGAACACCTTTTGGTGCTGAAACTTCAAAAATAGCTCCTGTATAATAATTTAATCCACGAGCTAAAGTGACATCAATTTCTAGAATAGCTGTTTGTAATCCCAATTCACTGATTGAATCGATTACAAAACGTAACTCTTCTACTCCTTTTTTTCCTTCATCGGATGTTGACAACAACTCTTCTAAAACTGCTAATTGTTCTGTATTTGAGCCAGAAAGTTTAAAAAGTGGTGTTACTTTATTAATCGCTTCCTGAGAAATTCCTTTTTCTAACATTTCTTTTTCAACACCAACTTCACCTATCTTATCTAATTTATCTAAAGCAACGGTAAAATCAATTAATTTATCTTTTGCACCAATTACATCAGCAATTCCAGATAAAATCTTTCTGTTGTTTATTTTAATGGTACTACCTGACAGTTTTAAATTGGTAAAAACTGTATCATATAATTGCACAAAATCTACTTCTTGCAATAAAGAATCACTTCCAACTACATCTGCATCACACTGAAAAAACTCTCTAAAACGTCCTTTTTGAGGGCGATCAGCTCTCCAAACTGGCTGAATTTGATAACGCTTAAATGGAAAGATAATTTCGTTTTGGTGTTGTACAACATAACGTGCAAAAGGAACGGTTAAATCGTAACGCAAGGCTTTTTCAGAAATTTGAGAAGTCACTTTTAAACTGTCTTTATCACTTAACAATCCTTGATCTGCTTTCTTTAAAAAATCTCCTGAATTCAAAATCTTAAAAATCAAACGATCACCTTCATCACCATATTTCCCCATTAATGTGGATGAATTTTCAAAACTTGGAGTTTCAATAGGTTGAAATCCATAGGTTTCAAAAGCAGCTTTTATCGTATCCATGATATAGGTACGATTAGCTACTTCTGTTGATGAAAAATCTCTAGTTCCTTTTGGAATGCTTGGTTTCATAAAACAATTATCTGTTATCAGTTATCATTGATCAATTACCTATTGCTAACTGTTTATTGTTAACAGTTCATTGATGAGGACAAATATCCGAAAAATCTTGCGAAGTACTATTCTGTCTTATTCGTTTTATTTTTTCTTCGTAAAGAATAAATGCTAGCGTTTAATTCGAAGCCCAATAGGAGAATAATTGCATTTAACCAAATGAATAACATTAGAATTAAAAGTGTTCCAATGGAACCATACAATTCGTTGTATTTAGAAAATTCATTGACGTAATAACCAAAAAGATAAAAAGTAAGTATCGATAATATGGTTGTAAAAATTAATCCGGGTGATAAAAATCCTGAATGTTTTCCACTTTTAGTACCATATTTATATAAGATGGAAACAATAGTAAAAATCATGAATAAAAATATGGCACCTCTACCAAATTGCAACCAAAGTGTTTCGTTTTCTATCCATTCTTTCTTAATCATTGCATCTAGCATTAATTTATAGAAAACTGTTAAAGCTACTGTTACTAATAAAAAAAACGCCATAATTAAGGACACCAACATTGATAAAAAATAGGCTCTAAAAACATTTCTGATTTCTTTTACATGATATGAATATTCGAACCCTCCAAAAATGGCGTTAACACCGTTGGTCATTAAAAAAATGGAAACTAAAAATCCAAATGATAATAATCCTGCTTGTTTATTATTAATAATGTCCAATAAAACAGCATCTACCGCTTCAAAAGTTTGTGGTGGTAAGATTTCTGAAATTAAGGTCATTAAACCTTCTTGAAAACCATCAATTGGAATCCATGGAATTAAGGTTAAAACAAACAGCATAAAAGGGAAAATTGCCATAAAAAAGCTATAAGCAATCCCGCCAGCACGAGTAGTTAAAGCTCCTTCAACAATACCGATAATGTACATTTCTATGACGTCATAGAGCGACATCCCTTCTAGACCTGGAATTTTTATGTTCTTTCCAAATCTAACCAGTAAATTAATTACGGGTATTTTTTCTAGTTTGTCTTCTATTTCTTTACTCATTATTTTTTAAAGCTTTTAAACTCAAATCCATATTATACACCGAATGAGTTAATGCGCCTGATGAAATATAGTCGACTCCACATTCTGCATATTTTCTGATGGTTTCTTCGTTGATTCCACCGGATGATTCTGTGAGACATTTTCCATTGATTAATTTGACAGCAGTTCTTGTATCATCAAATGAAAAGTTATCGATTAGTATTCGATACACACCGTCATTTTGTAGAATCTCTTCAATTTCATTTAAACTTCTAGCTTCTACAATAATCTTGATATCCAATCCTTTTTCCTTTAAATACGTTTTTGTTTTTGTAATTGCTTGGGTAATTCCGCCTGCAAAATCAATATGATTATCTTTAATCATTACCATATCATATAAGGCAAAGCGGTGGTTTACTCCTCCTCCAATTTTTACAGCCCATTTTTCTATAGCTCTAATTCCGGGTGTTGTTTTTCTAGTATCTAAAATTTTGGTATTGGTTCCTTTTAATAGATCAACAAAGAAAGAAGTTTTAGTAGCAATGGCACTCATACGCTGCATTGCATTTAACACCAACCGTTCTGCTTGTAGAATAGATTGAGATTTTCCTGAAACATAAAAAATAATATCTCCATATTTTACAGAAGAGCCATCTTCAATTAATGTTTCTATTTCTAAATCTTTGTCAATGTATTGAAATACTCTTTTGGCAAATTCTACACCAGCAATAATACCAGTATCTTTTACTAAAAGCTTTGCTTTTCCTTGGGCGTTGGATGGAATACAAGATAGTGAGGTATGATCACCTTCGCCAACATCTTCCCTAAAAGCGTTTTTTATAATTAGATTTAATTCGTTTTCAAATTGTTCTGGTGAGATCATTCTTTGGTATTAATGAAGCTAAAATACGATTAAAAGAGAAAAATTATGACAATAATCGTAATTTTGAAGAATGAAAATAAAACTTCTAGTTATTGGCAAAACAGATGATAAAAATCTAAATCAATTGATTGAGAATTATCAAAAAAGATTGCAACACTATATTGGTTTTCAGTTAGAGGTGATTCCTGACATTAAAAATGTTAAGAATTTGAGCGAAATTCAACAAAAAGAAAAAGAAGGAGAATTGATACTCTCTAAACTTCAGAACACAGATCAATTGGTTTTGTTAGATGAAAAAGGAAAAGAATTTAGATCATTAGATTTTGCTGATTTTTTACAAAAAAAAATGAACTCAGGAATCAAGCAATTGGTCTTAGTAATTGGTGGACCTTATGGATTTTCTGAATCGGTATATAAAAAAGCAATGGGAAAAATATCATTGTCTAAAATGACTTTTTCCCATCAAATGATTCGTTTATTTATTGTTGAACAATTATATAGAGGTTTTACCATTCTAAAAAATGAACCTTACCATCACGAGTAGCTATTCTCCTATTTTTTGAGCTGCATTATACATAAGAATAATCTCCATAATCAATACTGGTACCAATAAAAAAGAGGATAAAGGAGATAAAATAATACTAATAAACATAGCTCCATTTACAATCTTTAAAATCCCAATAATTTGCGCAAAAGAACCTAAATAATCTTTTAGTTTCATAACCCCTATTCCAAGAATTAACTCAGCAGTACCAAACAAAATCAAAATTATAACACTTGATAAAAGTTCTGTAGTATAATCACTAAGGTTAAAAACAGAAAAAGAAATCGTTATCAGTACTATTAAAAGCTCAATGATAAAATAAACATAAGAAGCTGAGACAATTGTTTTATTATTTAAAATATTTCCAAGCTTCTTATATCCGTTTAGAAAGAAAAACAAAGAAATTAGAAATGGAATTCCCCATCCTAATCTCAAAAACAATCCATTGTTATAAAAATCTCCATCAGAAATTAATATAAATTCTATAATCATTCCAATTACGGAAGTAATTGAAACAAAGATTCCTGAAATCCAACTTACTCTTAGTACACTTTTATCAGAAGCTGAAAGTTGAATTTTATTTTCTTCATGAATACTTTCTTCAAAGAAAGTTCCTGCATCTATCCCTAAAGCCTCTAAGATCGTTTTCACCGTAAAACTTCTGGGCGTTACGTCTCCAGCTTCAATTCGCTGTATGGTTCTTACATTGATATTACATATTTCTACCAATTCTTCTTGAGTTAAGCCTTTTTGTTTTCTTAACTCTAAGATCTTTTTACCTAAATCTGGTTGTTTCATCGTAAATACATTTTTAAATTCCATACAATGTTACGTGTGTTTGTGTTTTACTCAAATTATTATGACTTACATTTACCCGACATTTAAACGACAAGTCAATATTAACAAGGGATTGCTGTTTTTAATTATCAAATGCAAAATAGTTGTTTTTTTGATTTTTTTTACTTTTTATTCCATAAAACAACCAAGTTTATTTCCTTACTTTTACCAAATAATACTGAATTCTGATCAGAAATAATGAAATTAGTCTTTGCAACAAACAATCTTAATAAGCTAAAAGAAGTTCAAGAAATTCTTTCTGATTCTATAGAAGTTTTATCTTTAAAAGACATTGGTTGTTTTGAAGATGTGGAAGAAACCGAAGCTACTTTAGAAGGAAATGCCAAATTAAAAGCAAATCATATTACTGAAAAATATGGTTATGATTGTTTTGCTGACGACACAGGATTGGAAGTAGTTGTTTTAAATGGAGAACCAGGAGTTTATTCTGCTAGATATGGAGGAGAACATGGTAATTCTGAAAAGAACATGAGCAAACTTTTGAATGAACTTGATGATAAAACAGACAGAAAAGCACAATTTAGAACGGCTATTGTTTTAAATTTTGATCATCAGCAATATGTTTTTGAAGGAATTTGTAAAGGAGAAATTTTAAGAGAAAAATCTGGAAATGGAGGTTTTGGTTATGATCCTATTTTTAAACCAAGCGGGTTTTCAACCTCATTTGCGGAAATGAATTCTGAAGAAAAAAATAAGATAAGTCATCGTGGTATTGCGATTCAAAAATTAGTTCAATTTTTAAACTCCTTATAAATTGATCCTACAAAAATCATATACAAAACAATTTATTGCACTTTCTTTTGTGTTGGTTTTATTACTGCTTATCAATATAAGTTTTGGGTCTGTTTCTATTCCATTCTCAGAGATCATTGACATTTTACTCGGCGGAAATAGTTCTAAATCTAGTTGGGAATTAATCATCCTACATTTTAGATTACCAAAAGCTATCACTGCTATTTTAGTAGGATCTGGATTAGCTATTAGTGGTTTATTAATGCAAACTTTATTTAGAAACCCTCTCGCCGGACCATTTGTCTTAGGAATCTCTTCTGGTGCAAGTTTAGGTGTTGCTTTGTTAATTTTAGGATCAGGTATTTTTGGAGGAGTTTTAGCTACCATCGCTTTTTCTAACTGGGGTTTAGCAATTGCATCTAGTTTAGGAGCTGCATTGGTTTTAATGGCAGTTTTAGTTACCGCTAATAAAGTACGAAACACCATGTCCATCTTAATTATTGGACTAATGTTTGGTACCGTTACTTCTGCAATTATTAGTGTACTCACATTTTTTAGCGATGCAGAGAAAATTCAACAATTTATATTTTGGAGTTTTGGTAGTCTTGGTAATTTATCTTGGAACGAAGTACTTGTTTTCTTCATTATATATTTGGTTGGAATTTTAGGTTTATTGAAAGTCATTAAGCCTTTAAATACCTTTCTTTTAGGAGAGAACTACTCAAAAAGCTTGGGAATTGATATTAAAAAAAGTCGAATTATAATTTTACTGATCACAAGTTTATTAACTGGTGTAATTACAGCATTTGCTGGTCCGATTGCTTTTATTGGCTTGGCTGTTCCTCATATTACCAAATTAGTTTTCAAAACTTCTAATCATAAAACACTACTTCCGGCAGTCGCTATTTTAGGAGCAATTGTTTTATTAGTTTGTGATTTAATAGCACAACTACCAACCAGTGAATTTACACTGCCTATAAACGCCGTAACTTCATTATTTGGAGCACCGGTTGTCATTTGGTTACTTATTCGAAAAAAGAAAATTTATATATAAGTATGTCTATAAAAAAACACATACTTGAAACTAAAAGTCTTGCTGTTGGATATCAGCAAAAGAAATCAGTTGCGATTATTCAACAGGATATTAATCTTCAATTATTAGCTGGGGAATTTGTAACCATATTAGGGAAAAACGGAATTGGAAAATCTACACTACTAAGGACACTTACCAAAGTACAAGAGCAAATTTCTGGTGATGTGTTCCTACAACAAAAAAAGATACAATCGTATAGTTTAAAAGAGTTATCAACGACCATCAGTTTGGTTTTAACAGAAAAACTGCCTGAAAGTCAATTAACTGTTTTTGAGCTTGTGGCTTTAGGAAGACAACCCTATACCAATTGGATTGGTAAGTTACAGGAGAATGATATTGAACGAATTACTTCTGCTCTAAAACTGACCGAAACAGATGATTTGGCGCAAAAACATTTTCACGAATTGAGTGATGGTCAATTACAACGTGTTTTAATAGCTAGAGCTTTGGCACAAGACACCAAAATAATTATGTTAGATGAACCCACCGCTCATCTTGACATGCATCATACCATTAAAATTTTTCAATTATTAAAAAAACTTTCTAAAGAAACTGAAAAGACCATTATCATTACTACTCATGAAGTAAATTTAGCGATTAATGCTGCAGATCAACTTATTTTATTAACTGAAAACAATGTGATTAGTGGAACCAAAGATGAATTGATTGCTAGTGATTCTTTTAACGCTCTATTTCCTTCTGACATTGTAAATTTCAATACCTCATTAGAACAATTTATCATTAAGAAAAATTAATTTTTATCGCAATGAAAAAAATAGTTTTTGCCATAATATTTTTAATTATTTCTTCTTGTGCCTTAACCCAAGAATCGAAAAGGAAAAATAAAGACATCGCTCTTAAATATGCAGAAACAATAACCTATAAAGAATTAAATGTGCTTTTAACTTCGTTTGCTTCTGATGAATTTGAAGGGCGTAAAACTGGAGAAGATGGTCAAAAGAAAGCAGCTAACTTTTTGAGAGATTTTTACTCAAAAGAAGGCATAAAATCACCACAAGAAAACAATAATTATTTTCAGATAGTTCCAGCTAGTTTTATGAACCCTTTAAGCAGACAAGGTGGTTTAAATGATTCTGAAAATGTAGTTGCTTTTATTAAAGGATCTGAAAAACCAGATGAAATTATTGTTATTTCTGCTCATTTAGACCACTTAGGAAGAGCATATACTAGAGCAATTAATTATGGCGCAGATGACAATGGTTCTGGAACTGTCGCTATCTTAGAAATTGCACAAGCATTTAAAAAAGCTGTAGAAGATGGTAAAGGACCGAAACGTTCTATTTTATTTTTACATGTAACTGGCGAAGAGCAAGGCTTATTAGGGTCTAAATACTATACAGAAAATCCAATTTTTCCGATTAAGAAAACCGTTGCAAATTTAAATACCGACATGATTGGTCGTGTTGATGTAAAACATCAAAAAAATCCTAATTATATCTATTTAATCGGTTCAGATAAATTAAGTACAGAACTGCATGATATTTCAGAAACTGTGAATAAAAAATATTTGAACCTATCATTAGATTATTCTTATAACGATGATGATGATCCAAATCTATATTATTACAGATCAGATCATTATAATTTTGCCGAATTTAACGTTCCTGTTATTTTTTATTTTAGTGGAACGCATATCGATTATCATGAACCTTCCGATACTTCTGATAAAATTAATTACGAACAACTTGAAAACAGGGCACGCTTAATTTTCTATACGGCATGGGAAATTGCTAATAGAAAAGATAGAATTGTTGCAGATAAAGCAACTAAAGAATAGTCATTTTATAGTACAAACTTCTCTATCGCTCTTTGCCTTGATTTTTCTTTATTCTGATCAGAACCAATTACTTTGTCTTTTTCTGACAGTAAAATTTCTCCTGTTTCAGACGAATAAATAAAGTATTCAATATTCATTTTACAATCTAGAAAATCATCTCGATAAACATTCTGAGAATAAGAATATGTTGCTTTAGCAATACAAATATAATCTGTGTATTTTACTAAGTTACCTTTAAAATGATCTATGTTTTTACGTTGTAAATTAGCGGCGATTTCTGGTGTCATCACATCAGAAAATATAATTTCTGGAGTAATAAAATATCCCCTCTTTTCAAATTCTTCTTTAAACCTATTGGTTAACAAAGTGTCTATTTTCTCAGATTCATTAAACGAAAATAGGCTTACTTCATCTCTATTTCTTTCATTTATTAAATGGGTATTCCAAATAGATTCTCTAGCCTTTTTCTTTTTAACAACTTTCTTTTTTTTCTTTTTAATCACTTTGCCTTTAACATTATCAGAAGATTTATTCACCATCGGTTTTTCTTCAACTATTTTCTCTTTTTTATTATAGGATGCAATCACATCTTCTGTAACCAACAATAAGTCTTCACCCGTAATAGGATGTTTCCCTTCTGTATTATAAAAAAGGAGACTATCATTAACTTTAGCATACCAAAGCAATCCTTTTCTGTTTTCTTGAGAATAGAATTGTGTAGAAGTATCTGGTTTAATTTCAACCAATTGCTCTAGCTTTTTTTCTAAAATTTTAATTTTGAGTTCTTGTCGTTCTAAATCAGTATTTTGATTTAAATAAGAAAATAATGCAATACTAATTGCAAGTAGTCCGAATAAAAGAGGCCATGCCCTTTTATTCCTTTGGGGGGGATTTTGAGTAATCATTATAGGGGGAATTTAAATTAACTCTTAGTAAGTAAAGATGTTTAGTCTTATAGATTTAGTTTTGTATAAATATAATTAAAAAAATTAATGCAAAATTTTAAAAAGTAATTCTTTTAAAATATCTCCATTGGATTGACTAGCGCCAACTCCTTTGCTTTTCACATCAGCATCTCGTAATAAAGCGATAATTTGTGCGACTTTACGCATTGGATAATTTTTAGATGCTGTAATGTAATCTGTTACAAAAAATGGTCTAATTCCTAATGCTTTTGCAACATGATCTCTAGATTTATTTTGCAAACCATGATACATTAATACTTGCGTAAAAAAGCTATTGAGCAAAGAAATTGTCATTACTAGAGGATTGTTCTTTGGATTTTGAGCAAAATAATTGATAATTTGATTTGCTTTGAATACATCCTTCTCTCCTATGGATTTTCTTAATTCGAAGTTGTTAAAATCTTTAGAAATTCCAATATTATCTTCTATATGTTCTGGTGTAATAATTGATCCGGCAGGAAGTATGGTTGTTAGTTTTTCTAATTCGTTATTAATTTTACTTAAATCCGTTCCTAGAAACTCAACCAGCATTTGAGCCGCTTTTGGTTCTACTTGATATTTTTTTCCACCTAAAACTCTTCTAATCCAATCAGAAACCTGATTTTCATACAAACGCTTACTATCATATATCAACCCAATTTTATCAATGGCTTTATATAATTTTTTTCGTTTGTCTAGCTTTTTATACTTGTAATTAATCACCAAAACAGTTGAAGTTTGCGGGTTTTCTGCGTAGGAAGTCAGTTTCTCAATCGTTCTACTTAAATCTTGTGCTTCTTTAATAATGATTACTTGACGTTCTGCCATCATAGGAAAACGTTTAGCAGAACCCATAATATCTTCTATAGAAACATCTCTACCATACATGACCGTTTGGTTAAAACCTTTTTCTGATTCATCTAAAATATTTTCTTCAATAAAATCAGAGATTTTATCAATATAATAGCTGTCTCTTATACACATCTCCGAGCCCACGAGACCGTACTAGATCT
>CAJXRR010000046.1 GCA_913060575.1 uncultured Flavobacterium sp. | reverse complement strand
TGGGCTCGGAGATGTGTATAAGAGACAGTTCTTCCATAATGACTTATGATTTCTGGTTCAACTCTTTCTTGAACGATGATCAATAACTTCTTACGAGCTCTGTGCAATTTTACTTTCAAATTTGCTTGAGATAACGAAGTTACTTCCATAATTTCTTTTAAACTTAATTCTTTATAATAAAACAACCATAAAATAGATCGTTCATCTTCTGGTAATTCTAGCAGACAATCATTCATTAACTCAGCTCTTTCTTTTCTTTCTATAGTCTGCATCGTATCCTCTGTCGCCTTTATTCTATTCTCAATGACCTCATCAATACGATCAATATTATATTTTCTAGCATTTTTATTTACTCGGTCCATACAATTATGATACGAGATTTTGTATAACCAAGTAGAAAATTTAGAATCGCCTTTAAAGGTATGTATCGCTTTAAAAGCTTTAATAAAACTATCTTGAGAAACTTCTTCCGCTTCTTCTCTATTCTTTGTGATTTTTATTGCTAAAGAAAACACCATATCCTTATACTTCTCTACTAAAAAAGCAAAAGCATTGGTATCTCCTTTGATAACCTTATCAATATATGGTTGGTCGTTGTTAATAGTCATTATCTATAATGACAGTTATTCTATTAGAAAGGTTACAGAATTTTCTAAAAATATTTTTTAAAGTTTTTTGTAACCTTTTTATAAGTAGGTATGTCATACCCTACAAACACAATAAATTTAATCAATTAAAATAACTTATTATGAGCGACGGAGTAACAGCAATATTTGTACTGATAATCATTTTTGGATCTATCTTTGGAATTTTCTATTTGTATTATTCAACAAGAAACAAAGAGCGATTAGCATTAATAGAAAAAGGAGCTGATGCTTCAATTTTTATTAAAGGAAAAAGCAATGATAACAATCCTGCACCTTTTTGGAAGGTTTTTATTTTAAACGTATCTGTTTTATTAATGGGAATAGGATTAGGAACATTAATAGCCATGATCTTATCTAACTCATTATCATTAAACTATGAAGATGCGGAAGCTATTTATCCTGGCGTAATTTTCTTAACTGCTGGAGCTGGACTTTTTATTGGATTTACATTAACAAAAAAGTTAGACAAAGAACAATAATCAAACAACCAAACCTTAAAATTCCAACTTAATTTCTGAATACGTTTAGAAACTAAGTTGGTTTTTTTGTTTTTATGAAACTATGTATCTTTAAACAATTCAAATTAATATGAGTAAAGATTACGAAAACTCGACTTTTAAAGAATTATTAGACAAGCTTCAACAAGAAAGCTGGCAATTGGAATTACTAATTTCTGGTTTTGCTATTTTTGGTTTATTTTCTGCAACAGAACCTATCGGTATTAAGTTAGAAATTGCTGAACATAGTCAACATCTAGCTGAAACGCTCATTTGGTTTGCAGCTAAAATTTGTTGTTGGATTTTAATCTCAAATCTTCTCATTCATGTAATTTTAAGAGGTCTTTGGATTGGCGCTCTAGGACTGCGTTATGTTTCTGGTGATATCGATTATGATGTATTAAAATATTCCCCAAAATTTACAAAGTATTTACAAAGAAAAATTGGCTCTTTTGATAAATATATTGCCACCTTAGAAGATTATTGTAGCGTGTTGTTTGCCGTTTCATTCCTCTTTGTTTTTTACTTTTTAGCCAGTTTTGCATTTGTTGTTTTCTTATTGATGATAGCACTTGTTTTTTTAGACAATGATGCTTCAGGTTCTGTAGAAAGAATCCTAGAAATAACTGGGATTACTTTAATCGTTTTCACGCTTATCGGAATGTTTTTAACCTTTGTTGATTTTATCACACAAGGATTTTTAAAAAGAAAAAAATGGACAACTTTCTTCTACTTTCCTATCTACAGAATTTTTAGTATTATTACCTTGTCATTCTTGTATAGACCTTTAGTTTACAATCTTTTAGATAATAAATTTGGTAAGAAATTAAGTTTTGTTTTAGTTCCGGTATATGTTTTGATACTGTATTTATTTACGCATAGTTATATCGACTCTAATTATATAAAAGTTGATAGAAATTCATCAACTTACTACGCAAATCCTGGTAATTATGAAGATTTAATTGTTAAAGAAAATGATTTTATAAATGTTGCCACAATTCCATCAAAAGTCATTACAGATTCTTACATGAAAGTATTTATGATTTTTAATGAAAATGTAGAAGAAAGACTCTTTTCTTTTAATCCTGGTTTAAAACCAAAAGAAGACAGAAGAGGGTTAAAATCTGAAGTGGTTTTCTCAAATAATTTTAATGGTGAGGAGCTTAGAAAAAGAGATAGTTTACGCTTGGTATATTACAAAACATTTAATGATATACATAAAGTATCTATTGACGGTAAAAAACAAGAAACTACATTTATAACCAGTACGACGAAAAATAAAAAATTAGGTTTTGAAACCTATATCAATATCGATACACTTAAAGAAGGTAAACACTTACTTAAAATATCTAGAAAATACATCAACAAGAAAAAAGATACGGTAAGAAATATTCTAGTCTCAATTCCATTTTGGAAATTTAACACTGATAAATAAAAAATGAAAAAAATTACACTTTTAATTACTTTACTAGTTGCAGGAATTATCAATGCACAAACGGATACAAGAATTTATGATATCATCAATAATGTAAGTGCCGAAAGAATCGAAAAAGACATTACAAAACTTGCCAACTTCGGCACAAGACACACATTAAGTGATACCATTTCTGAAACTCGTGGAATTGGTGCAGCACGTCGTTGGATAAAATCTGAATTTGATAAAATTTCATCTAGTTGTAATAACTGTCTAAATGTTTTTTATCAAAAAGATTTGGTAAAAGCTGATAAAAGAAGAATCGTGAATGATGTGATGGTAGTCAATGTTGTTGCAGTTCAGAAAGGAACAAAATATCCAAATAGATACATCATCATGAGTGGAGATATCGATTCACGTGTATCTAACTCTAATGATTTCACTTCTGATTCTCCGGGAGCGAATGATAATGCATCAGGGATGGCAGGAACAATCGAAGCTGCAAGAGTATTATCAAATTATACTTTTGAAAACAGTATTATTTACGTTGGTTTATCAGGTGAAGAACAAGGTTTATTTGGAGGGAAAGGTTTAGCCACTTATGCAAAAGAAAAAGGTTGGGAAATTGTTGGAATTATGAACAACGATATGATTGGAAATATCAAAGGAGTTGATGGAGTTATTGACAATCGTACTTTCAGAATATTTAGTGAGCCAACGCCGCCAACAGAAACAGAAAGACAAAGACGTTCACGTCGTTTTTACGGTGGTGAAGTTGATGGAATTTCACGCCAATTAGCACGTTTTATTCACAAGACAGTACAAACCTATATGCCTGAAATGAATCCAAAAATGATTTACAGATTAGACCGTTTTGGTCGTGGAGGACATCATAGACCTTTTAATGATGCTGGCTTTGCAGGAATTAGAATCATGGAAATGCATGAAAACTACACGCAACAACATCAAGATATTAGAACAGAAAACGGAATTGAATATGGTGATAAATTAAAGTTTGTCAATTTTGAGTATGCTAAAAAACTAACTGCTGTCAATGCCATCAATTTAGCAAGTGTTGCTTGGGCACCACCAGCTCCAAAAAATATAAAAATTGGAGGAATTGTAGAACCTGCTGTAAAATTTTCTTGGGATAAAGTTGACGGAGCAAAAGGATATAAAATTTATTGGAGAGATACTACTTCCCCAACCTGGGATCATTTTAAATATGTAGAGGATGTTACCGAATATACTTTAGATGGCATTGTGGTCGATAATTTCTTCTTCGGGATTGCGAGTGTTGGAGAAAATGGACATGAAAGTATTGTCACATTTCCTTCTGGGATCATCAGAAACTAAAAATGACTTTTTATAAAAAACTACTTTTCTTAATTTGTTTATTGCTAATTGTTAGTTGTAAAAACAAAACCAAAAAAATTGTTGTAGAACAAAAGAAAGTAAATCAAAAAGTAAATCATCAACTAAATGCGGTTCAAGAAGCTACAGATGTTATTTTGGTTGATGGACAAGCAAATGAAACGACTTGGAAAAATACAAAATGGCTACCGATCAATCAAGTTTGGTTAGGGAATCCAGTTGATTCAACGGATTTTAATGGACGCTATAAACTCTCTTGGTCTAAAGAAGCCTTATATGTACTTGTAGAAATTAATGATGATCTTTTAAGAGATACATTTC
The DNA here is from genome assembly GCA_913060575.1 of uncultured Flavobacterium sp. Classification (GTDB taxonomy): domain Bacteria; phylum Bacteroidota; class Bacteroidia; order Flavobacteriales; family Flavobacteriaceae; genus Polaribacter. Next base: position 11,961 of record CAJXRR010000046.1, on the reverse strand, counting down.
AAAATCCATTAGAACGATGGTGGGATGAAGATTGCGTTGAAATTTTCATTGATGAAGATAACAGTGGTGGCGATCATCAATTTAATCATAATGCATTTGCTTATCATATAGATACAAAAGGAAATGTAGTGGATATCATTGCTGAAAACACCCCAAAATTATTCAACGATCATGTACAATCTAAAATGGTGATTTCTGGAGAAAATACCTATCGTTGGGAGTTCAAGATTTCTTTATTTTCTGATGACTTTGAATATGGAAAACCGAATCAGAAGGTTGCGCTTTCAGTAAACAAAAAAATTGGATTCGCCATTGCCTATTGCGATAATGACAACAGTGAACATAGAGAGAACTTTATTGGTTCTGTTGCTGTAGAAGGAAATGACAAAGATCGTGGCTGGATTGATGCCAATATTTTTGGGACAATTGAGTTAGAAGATTAAAAAATTACTGCACTTTTTTTATTAATTGTAATAATTGTTTTTTTACAAAATCATAATGTGACCATGGCAAAAAATGATTCTCTTTTTTAAGTACAATAGTATCTAAGTATTTAGGATTGAATTGCTCCACAGAAAACTGAAGATTTTCAAACGGAACAATAATGTCTTTTGTTCCATGTACATGAATTACTGGAACTTTTATTTGCTTCCATCTATCCTTCAATTTATCTAATTCTTCTATATGAGAGAATTTTTCATCACCCGCAACGGCCATTGCTCCGGGAACAGACCATTTTGTTAATTTCCATTTTCCAAACTTAGCAATCCAAAAAATCTTTTCATTATCCGGATCAATCGCAGGAGCTAACATCAACACACTTTTTATTTTTGAAGAAAAAAGACTCGAATATGCAGCTATAGGTCCACCATAAGAATGTCCTAATACAATTACGTTTTGTTCAGGCAAACTATCAATTAATTCTGCAACCACTTTCGTTTGAGTTTCAATTGAAGTTTCTGATTTTCCAAAGTTAGAATAACCATATCCAGGTCTATCAATGCTATATAAATTTGCTTTTTTTAGTAATACAGTATCTTGTAAATAGTCATAATAATTATCAGAAGCTCCGGGTGCTCCATGAATAAAGAAAATAGCCGTTTTTTTTGTTTGATCAAAAGCTCCACTAACCAATCTTATTGGATAATCTACTGTTTGTAACTCGTATCTTTTAATAGTGACTTTTGCTTCTTTCTCTTTAAAAATCTTGTAGGTTTTTCTATCAGAGGTTCTAAATCTAAAACAAGAAGAAAATGTAAAACCAATAAGTAAAAGAAAGAGGAGTTTTTTAAAAGATAGCTGATTCATATATTTTTTATGGATATGAAACAAAGGTATTTCTTATTGTCCTAATAGAAAATTTACAGCACCTTGGAAGGGAGACAAAAAATAAATAACTGCGAACCAATAACTTAAATTATTGTTAATCTTTTAATATAGCTATATATTGTTTAACATTTTTTTATATTTGTTAAACATAATCAAATAATTTTCACAACATGAAACCAGCTATTTTTAAAATTACAACCGTAATTACTATATTGTTTTTTACCGCTCAGTTAAGCGCTCAGAAATTTCAAGGGAAAGCATATTATTTTTCTAAATCTAAAATGGAGTTAGGAAATTGGGGAGCTAGAATGAGCGAAGCTCAAAAGAAACAAATACAAGCACGTCTTAAAAATAGATTAGAAAAAAAATATATTTTAAGTTTTAATATGCAAGAATCAACTTTTTTAGAAGAAGAAAAGATTGATGCTATTTCTGGTGCTACAGATTCTTGGGGTGGTTATTTCTCTCGAGGAGATTTACATAAAAATATTAAAGAAAATAAATTAGTACAGAGTCAAGAATTTTACGGAAAAAGATTTTTAGTAAAAGATCAATTAGTAAAGATTGAATGGAATTTAGGTACTGAAACAAAAATGATTGGTAACTATACTTGCTACAAAGCGGCTGCTATGGTTCCAAAATCTGAATTGAGTTGGTTTGATTTTTCTTGGAGTGATTTAAGATCAAACTCTGATGACACCAAAGAAGTTGTTGAACCGATGATTGTTGTAGAAGCATGGTATACACCTCAAATTCCTGTTGCACAAGGTCCTGCTGAATATTGGGGACTTCCTGGACTCATTTTAGAAGTAAGTGCAGCAAACACTACTTTACTGTGTTCTGAATTGGTTTTAAACCCAACAGAAAAAATAAAAATTGAAGCTCCAGATAAAGGTGAAGAAATTACAAAAAAAGAATACACTTCTACCATTCGTAAAAAAATGGTAGAAATGCGAAATAATAGAATGGGAAGAAGAAGAGGTCGTTAATTCTCTATAATTTTTTATAGACCACTAATAAAACTTCCGTATGGATCTTTAAACTGAACTCCCTCTGCGTATCTATATTTACTTAGTTTTTTAAATTCAACTAAAGCCCATAGAACAAATTCTTGCCAAAAGAAGATTTCTTCTTTAGTAACATTTGATTGATGCTGTAAAACAAAATCAGACAATGGCTTTACATTCTTCAAAATAGAAGTATAATCGTTCTCTGAAGTATCGTCTAGAATTTCAAAATCATCACTGTTATTAAAGAACCAAGAAACAATTTCATCATAAGGAGCTTCAACTCCTTGTTTTTCTATCTTCTGTATTTTTGGAAAGAATGTTGGATATAAGGTTTTAATTGCATTTCCCAGTAAAGTTAAGGCTACATTATACGCTCCTTCTTGTTCTCCTTCATAAACCAATTCGATCTTACCAGTAATTGCAGGAATAATTCCTGTAAAATCACTCATTCTAATCGATGTTTTTTCATCACCTGAAAGTAATAAACGCCTTTCAGCCGTACTTAATAAATTCTCAAAAGCAGTGATACTTAAACGCGCACTTACCCCGCTCTTAACATCTACAAATTCACTTTTTCTTGCTTCAAAAACAATTTGCTCTAGGATATCTTTTGCCAATTCTGGAACAAAAATAGTTTCTGATTGACGTTTATCTAATGTAGCTTCTTGAGAAGTAATTGTTTTGGCAATTTTGATGGTTTCTGGATAATGTGTTAGAATCTGAGAACCAATTCTGTCTTTCAAAGGAGTTACAATACTACCTCTATTGGTATAATCTTCTGGATTTGCTGTAAATAAAAATTGCATATCTAAAGGCAAACGTAATTTAAATCCTCTGATTTGAATATCACCTTCTTGTAAGATATTAAATAAAGCTACTTGAATTCTAGCTTGTAAATCTGGCAATTCATTAATGACAAAAATACAACGATTAGCTCTTGGAATCATTCCATAATGTATCACGCGATCATCTGCGTAACTTAACTTTAAGTTGGCCGCTTTTATTGGATCTACATCACCAATAATATCTGCGACAGTTACGTCTGGTGTTGCTAATTTTTCTGCAAAACGATCGCTTCTATGCAGCCAAAAGATTGGTGTTTTATCACCTTTTTCTTTAATGAGTTCGACAGCAAAACGAGAAATAGGTTGTAATGGGTCATCATTAATTTCTGAACCTTCTACAACTGGAATATATTCATCTAATAAATTCACCATCAATCTAGCCAAACGAGTTTTTGCCTGACCTCTTAAACCTAATAAATTAATATTATGTCGAGATAAAATTGCTCTTTCCAATTCTGGAATTACGGTATTTTCATAGCCATGAACTCCTTCAAAAACGGTTTCTTTATTTTTAATTTTAGTGATTAAGTTATCTCTCAATTCATCTTTAATTGATTTTGATTGATACCCTGATTTTTTTAAATCTCCTAATGTTAATATAGTTTCTATTTTCATCTTAACCTTTAATTCTTTTTTTTCTGTTTGTTTCATAATCTTCAAAAATCATTTCACCCAAACCTTTAATTCCTGTGTAAAATGCTTTTCCTTGATTTGCTTTGGTAAATTCTCTTACAAATTGCATCAAGTAATTGTCTTGAGCAATCATGAAAGTAGTTATCGGAATATGCAGTCTTCTGGCTTGCTGAGCCATTGCATAACATTTATTAGTGATAAAAGAATCCAATCCGTTGCTGTTTTTATAATACTGTCCGTCTGGCATTCTTAGACAACTAGGTTTTCCATCAGTAATCATAAAAATTTGTTTGTTGGTGTTTCTTTTTCTTCGCAATAAATCCATGGCTAACTGCAAACCTGCGACTGTGTTTGTATGATAGGGACCTACTTTTAAATAAGGTAAATCTTTGATATCAATGGTCCAAGAATCATTTCCAAAGACCAAAATATCTAAGGTGTCTTTTGGATATCTAGTGGTAATTAATTCTGCCAAAGCCATCGCTACTTTTTTTGCTGGCGTAATTCTATCTTCACCATATAAAATCATAGAATGACTGATGTCTATCATTAAAACAGTACTCATTTGTGCTTTGTGCATGGTTTCTTCAACGACCAAATCATCTTCAGTTAAATTGAAATTCCCAACTCCATGATTAATTTGAGCATTTCGTAAACTCTCAGTCATGGATACTTTGTCTAATGAATCTCCAAATTGATAATTTCTAAAATCGCCGGTATGTTCATCACCTAAACCTTGCCCTTTGCTTTTATGATTTCCAGAACCTCTTCTTTTAATTTTACCAAAAATCTGATTTAGAGCTTGCTGACGAATTGCTCTTTCTGTTTTTGCCGTAATTGAAATATTACCACCATTCCCATCAGGTTCTATTTCTTCTTTGATATAACCTTTGGCTTTTAAATCTTCAATAAAATCATCAATAGTATAGTCTTCATCTGTTAATTTATATTCTACATCTAACTGACGCAACCAATCTATAGCTTCATCAAAATCACCAGATGTATGTGTAATGATCTCTTTAAAAATATCAAATAATTTTTCAAAAGGAGTTATATGAGGTGACTCATAATTCTTAAAAACAAAACCTTTTCTTTTCTTTTCTTTCATGCTTTCACAAAAATAAGGCTTTAAAAAGTTTGATGCTAGAGATTAACATAGCTTTCACTAATTTTTTAATTTATGTAACGTTTTAGCAAAAAAAGCATCTACTATAAAGCGCAACTTTATAGTATTATTAACATCAAGGAAATAAATAATATTTATATTGTTGGCTGAAATATTTTAAAAATCAAACTCAATTTTATGAAAACAGTAAATTCTAGAAGTCTACGTTTTCTTTTATCATTTGTGTTGATGCTAGCTGTTGTTGGTATTCAAGATGCTGATGCTCAAAGAAAAAAGAAAAAAAAGAAAAAAGGGAAAACTGAGCAAGTAGCTCCAAAACCTAAGCCGAAACCAAAAAAATCAGTTGCTACTTTAACTAAAAGTAGTAAAAAAATGGAAGGTTTATTCACCATTTTTCAAGATACAGTAACCGGTGATGTAAAATTATTAATTAAAGAAGATCAACTAAACCAAGATTTTATCTACTTCTCTCAAATTGCAAATGGTGTTTTAGACGCTGGTCAATTTAAAGGAGCTTACCAAGGGTCTGCGATTTTTCACATAAAAAATTATTTTAATAAAATAGAGTTTGTTGCACCAAACACCTCTTTTTACTTTGATGAAAACAACGCAATCTCAAAAGCTGCTAATTCTAATATTAGTGATGCTACTATTGCCAGTGGAAAAGTATTATTTCATGATGCTAAAGCTGGTGAGTACTTAATTGATGCTACTAAATTGTTTTTATCAGAAACATTTACTAGAGTTAAAGGACCTAGATTTCCAGGACAATCTCCTTTTTCTTTCTCATTAGGAAGATTAGATAGTAACAAATCAAAAATAAACGAAATCAAAAACTACCCAGAAAATACCAATATAAAAACTGAGTACGTTTACAGCAATCCTACTGTTTTAAATGGTGGATCTGCTGCAGTAACTGACGGTAGAAATGTTTCTATTAAAGTATTCCATACGTTCATGAACATGCCAGAAGATGGTTATGAAGCTAGAATGGATGACCCAAGAGTAGGTTATTTCTTCACGCAAACAAATGACATGACTACTACAGGTGTAACGAATTATAGAGATATGATTCACAGATGGAAATTAGTAAAAAAAGATCCAAATGCTGCGGTATCAGAACCTGTAACTCCAATTACTTGGTGGATTGAAAATACAACTCCAGTTGAATGGAGAGAAACTATTAAAGAAGGTGTATTAGCTTGGAATGAAGCTTTTGAAGCTGCTGGATTTAAAAATGCAATGGTTGTAAAAGTTCAACCAGATGATGCTGAATGGGATGCTGGTGATGTACGTTACAATGTGTTACGTTGGACTTCTTCTCCACAACCTCCATTTGGTGGTTATGGACCAAGTTTTGCAAATCCAAGAACTGGAGAGTTATTAGGAGCTGACATTATGTTAGAATATGTACACTTCACAAACAGAGTATATTACGATAGAATTTTCTCTACGGCTGCTAACTATGGAATACAATCTGATGAAGATTTGAAAAAAGAAATGCTAACCAACAAAAAAGATCATTTATTATGTTCTCAAGGACATTTAATGCATGAAAATAATATGTTTGGTCAAATTGTTTTAGCTGCTGCAGGAGCTTCTGACTTAGAAATGGAAGGAATGAAAAAAGAAGGAATGAAGTCTTTAATCATGCACGAAGTTGGTCATACATTAGGATTAAATCATAATATGAAAGCGAGTCAGTTATTTTCTCCTGAGCAATTAGCAGATGCAGCTTTTATTAAAGGAAAAGCATTAACTGGATCTGTAATGGATTATGCTGGAATTAACTTAACAAACGATCGTTCTAAGCAAGGTCAATACTATGACATGGCAGTTGGACCATATGACGTTTGGGCTATTCAGTATGGGTATCAAGATTTTAAAAATGAAGCTGAAATGAATGCTTTATTAAATGAATCAACAAAACCAGAATTAATTTTTGGTAATGACGCAGATGATATGCGTTCTCCAGGAAAAGGAATTGATCCTAGAGTAATGACTGGTGATTTATCTAATGATCAGATTCAATATTCTATCAATCGTTTCGAATTGGTAAATACCATGATGAAAGATATTCAGTCTCGTTTTTCTAAAAAAGGAGAAACGTATATGCAATTACGCCAAGCGTATGCTATCTTAAATGGACAATCTGCTAGAGCTGGGGATGTAATTTCTAGATTTATTGGAGGAGTTTATGTAGATAGAGCGATGTCAGGACAAGATGGTGGAACACAACCTTATACTCCAGTTAGTTTAGCAGATCAGAAAAGAGCTTTCAATGCATTAAAAAAATATGTATTTGCTCCAGATGCTTTTAGTGCTCCTAAAGAATTGTATAATTATTTAGCACCACAAAGAAGAGGTTATAATTTAGGTTATGGTGAAGATCCAAAAATTCAAGAAAGAATTTTAGGATACCAAAACAGAGTATTAGCTCATATTATGCACCCTTCTACTTTACAAAGAATGTCTAATTCTGAGTCTTATGGAAACGAGTATAAGTTATCTTCTTTCATGAATGATTTAAATAAAGCGATGTTTATTCCTGATGTAAATGGAAATATTAATACAACTCGTCAGAATTTACAAGCTGTTTATGTAAAACGATTAATTGGTATGGTAACAGGTAGAACTGCAGGTAGATTCTCAATAGCATCTCAGTCTATGGCTATTTACAATTTGAAAAAAGTTAGAACTTGGGTAAGTAATGGTACAGGTAATATTGCTACCAAAGCGCATAAAACTCATATCAAAACTTTAATTGACAATGCAATGAAAGAGATTAAATAAGTCTCTTTTAACATACATTTTATGAAAACCGCCATCAAGTTTGATGGCGGTTTTTTGTATTTTTACACTTATGAAAAAAGTATTAATTACTGGTGGAACAGGTTTAATTGGAAAACGATTATCATTCTTATTAGCATCCAAAGGATATGAAGTTCGGGTTTTAAGCAGAAGTAAATCTCCAGAGAGTAAATACACAACTTTTATTTGGAATGTAAAAGATCAATTTATTGAAGAAGAAGCTTTTCAAGACTTAGATTATATCATTCATTTAGCAGGAGCAGGAATTGCAGATAAAAAATGGTCTGAAAAAAGAAAAAAAGAAATCATTGATAGTAGAGTGCAATCTACTAATCTATTATACAATACTTCAAAAAGACTTAAAACTCCTTTAAAAGCTTTTATTTCGGCTTCTGCAACTGGATATTATGGTTCTGTTACCACAGCAACTATTTTTACTGAAACAGATCAACCAGCTAACGATTTTCTTGGTAAAGTTTGTCGTCTTTGGGAAGAATCTATTTTCCAATTTAAAAATGATAAAACAAGAACTGTTGCCTTAAGAACCGGTATTGTTTTGAGTAATGATGGTGGTGCTTTAAAGAAAATGAAAACTCCTTTAGTTACTCCTTTAGGAGATGGAAAACAATACATGCCTTGGATTCATATAGATGATTTGTGCGAGATTTATATTAAAGCAATAGAAGATGAAGATTTTGAAGGCGCTTATAATGCAATTGCACCAGAACATATAACCAACTATTCATTTTCAAAAGCGATTGCTAAAACCTTTAAAATACCTTTTTTACCCATAGGAGCCCCCTCATTTATTTTAAAAATTGTCTTTGGTAAAATGGCAACTATCATTTTAAACGGAAGTAGAGTTTCTACTGGTAAAATTGAAAAAACTGGATTCAAGTTCAAGTTTAAAAGTTTAGATAAAGCTTTAAAAAACCTGATATGAGAACCACACTAATTATTTTTCTAGTTTGCTTATTTATGACACAAAACAAACCCTACACAATAGATTTCGGAAAAGAGAAAAAAGGAAAAAAATGGCAAGTTGTCAACGATGGGGTCATGGGTGGACTATCAGAAGGTAATGCTAAACTTACTGAAAATAGTATCCTATTTAAAGGGGAGGTTTCTTTAGATAATAATGGTGGTTTTTCTTCTCTTCGAAGAGTGTTTTCTAGTAAAGATTTATCTGCCTTTGATGAAGTAAAAATTAGATATAAATCTTCTGGAATTTCTTTAGCTTTAACAATCGCTGTAAGTCAACGTTGGTATGTTCCCAATTATAAGATGAGTCTCCCAAGTACTTCCTCTGAATGGAAAACTGCGACCATTAAGCTTACTGATTTTAGAAAACATTACATTGGAAAACCGATGAATGAGACGCTAAAAAAAGAGGTCTTATCAGATATTGTAAGAATCGGATTTATCACTGACGAAAAAAAATATGGCGATTTTGAATTCGAAATTGACTATATCGAATTCAACTAAAAAATCCGCCCAATAGGCGGATTTATATAGTTAACTATTTCAGATTTCTTATTTGAAAGTTGAAGAAATATTAATTGCAACTTCAGACCAGGTTTTACTAATTCCATCTAATCCTTTATGTAATTCTCTACAAACAGCATTCAAAGAATCTATTGATGATTTAGCATTCCAATTTAACACATCCATTTTCGTAGACATACTAAACTCCTTACCATTAATTGCATAAGAAAAAGGTAGTTTATCTGTAATACCGTTCATGGTAATATTAGCATATCCTAAAGAATCATTCTCTATGACTAATTTTCCTGATAGTAATTTTGTATTATCCATCACTCCAAAAAAGAATTTTCTGATTTTATAATCTCTACTAGTGTCAGAAGTAAAAATACTGCTAATTGGAATTGAGAATTCTGCATTATGAATAGCTTCTTTAACAGTACTCCCCTCTCCAGCTTTGGTCACCTCTACTTTTTTAAATTTTCCTTTTACCGGAACTTTCTCAGTAGTTTTATAAGCAGTCCATTCTACAGAGTTTTTAGCCTCACTTAAAACAAATGCTGCGGTTGATTTTTTTGTAGTTTCCGTTACTTTTTTATCATCTTTCTTTTCCGTATTACATGCTGTAAATTGAAAAGCTAATAATAAAATAAGGATTAATATGTTTTGTTTTTTCATGACTTTTTATTTTTTATTTATTTTTAAAATACTTTTAGCAAGCTTAATATATTGCTTTTTTGCGTCTTCTTGAGACATTCCATTTAGCTGTGTCCAAGCATTAAATTTAAAAGCGTCTCTTACATCTATTTCACCATCATAAGAAAAAGTATCTCCAGCAACAGCTTGTTTGTAAAAAGCATATAATTTAAGCATAATATCAGGTGCTAAAGTTTCTTCCAACTCAGAGATTTGGTTAAAAGCTTTTGTAAACTTTGCATCTAAATTAGTGCTCATTATTTTTCTGCTATTACTTGAACTCCTCCTTTAACTTTATCACCAATACTAATATTTAGTTTTGTGTTTAGCGGCAAGAAAACATCTACTCTACTTCCAAATTTTATAAAACCTGCATCGGTTCCTTGAATAACTTGCTCACCTTCTTTTGCATAGTTAACAATCCTTTTTGCTAAAGCTCCTGCAATTTGACGGTATAAAACTTCTCCAAAAACTGAATTTTCTACAACAATGGTAGTTCTTTCATTTTCTGTAGATGCTTTTGGGTGCCAAGCAACTAAGTATTTCCCTGGATGATATTTACTATATTTTACAACTCCGCTTAAAGCATATCTTGTGACATGAACATTGATTGGAGACATAAAGATTGAGACTTGCAATCTCTTTCCTTTAAAATATTCTGGCTCTTCTACTTCTTCAATCACAACAACTTTACCATCTACAGGAGCAATAATCTGATGGTCATTAATTTCTGTGACTCTTTTAGGGTTTCTAAAAAATTGTAAAACAATAATTAAAAAAAGTAGTAATAAAACTTGTACTGATTTTAACAACCAAAACAATTCAATAAATCGTTCTGCAAATAAAATTCCTGCTAATACAAATACAAATGTTAAAACAATAATTTTATAACCTTCTCTGTGAAAACTTGGCATTTAACTAAATTATATAATGGATATACAAATATACAAAGGGAGCAACAAACAACAAGCTATCTAGTCGATCTAATAATCCTCCGTGACCTGGCATTATGGTTCCACTGTCTTTAATATTAGCTTGTCTTTTAAATTTAGATTCTATTAAATCTCCTATGGTGCCTAGTATAGAGGCTATTAATGATAAGACTATCCAGTGGGTTATCGATAAGAAATCGATGGTATATGAAATAATAATTGCTGTTATTACTGTAAAAAAGACTCCACCTAGAAAACCTTCAATCGTTTTCTTTGGAGAAACACTTTCAAACAGTTTTCTTTTGCCAAAGTTTTTACCAACTAAAAAAGCAAAACTATCGTTTACCCAAATAAAAATAACCAAGGATAGAATAATGGATTCTTGGTATTCTCCATTTACTACAGGCAATAGAATCAGAAAAGCTAAAGATAAAAGCAAATATCTGATGCTAATGTCTATTTTCTGAATTGTGTTAGATGGAAAATTATTTTTTTTAGTGTAAAGCTGAATTAATAACTGAATTGATCCTGTTAGTGATATCACTAATAGTATAGTCATTAATAATTGAGAATTATAATTCGAAAACGATAAAAAAAGTATTGGTATAAATACGATATAAGGAATGATGTTTTTAAAGTTCAATAGCTTTAAAAATTCCCAGATACAAACTAGCCCAAAAACAGAAACGAGAATAACATATGATTCTTTTGAATACAATATTGCGCTAATAAATAGCACAGCGTAAATAAGTCCGGAAGTACCTCTCTTGAGAAGGTTTCTCATATTATAAATCTTCTAAAAGCAGCAAATATAAGTTTTTAGAGTTATTGTTACCGTAGTTTAAAAAATTATCGTCTTCCTTTTCTAAAGTGTAATTTTTAACGGCACTTATATTTGTAGGGATACTTTCTTTACAGTTCGTTTTAATACCTGTTAAGCCTTGACCAGTATCTTTTACAAGCTGACTTGTTTTGGCAAAGACAATAAAGTTATCAGTTAAAGAAGCAATTTTATGAGTACTCAATTGATTTGAAGAAAAAAGAATATCACCTGTCTCTTATACACATCTCCGAGCCCACGAGACCGTACTAGATCT
>CAJXRR010000045.1 GCA_913060575.1 uncultured Flavobacterium sp. | reverse complement strand
TCTACACAGAGTAGATCGTCGGCAGCGTCAGATGTGTATAAGAGACAGTTATTTCCCTTTAAAATTTGGTTTTCTTTTTTCTATAAAAGCTGTAACCCCCTCTGCATAATCTTCACTCTGCGCAGCTTCTATTTGATATTTTGATTCCATTTCCAATTGCTCTTCCAACGTATTTGTCATGGATTTATTGAACAATTCTTTAATCATACCTAGAGCTTTGGTTGGCATATTTGCCAATTTAATTGCTAGTTTATTGATGGTTTCTTCAAATTCTTCCAAAGGAACACACTTATAAATCATTCCTAATTTTTCAGCTTCTTCTGCACCAATCTTGTCACCTAACATTGCCAAAGCTAATGCTTTTTGAAATCCGATTAATCTAGGCAAGAAATAGGTTCCGGCACTATCAGGCACCAAACCAATTAAACTAAAAGCTTGGATAAAACTCACTTTTTCATGCGCAATAACAATATCGCAAGCCAATGCAATATTTGCTCCAGCACCAGCTGCAACTCCATTAATTGCACCAATTACAGGTTTTTTTATCTTGCGAATTCTTGTGATAATTGGATTATAATGCTCTTCTAATATTTTTTTAAATCCAGGATTTAGCTCTGGAGAAGTCACTTCTTTTAAATCTTGCCCTGCACAAAATGCTTTTCCGTTTCCTGTTAAAACAATTGCTCTCACTTCTTCATTCTTATCACAATCATCTAAAACACCTTGTAAAGCTAAAGCCATTTCGCGGTTAAAACTATTGAATACTTCTGGCCTGTTTAGTGTAATGAAAGCTATTTTGTTTTCAATTTTTAATTGAATTGTACTCATTTATATTTATTTATATGTCTTTGCGAGGAATAAAATGACGTGGCAATCTTTTGATGAGATTCCCGCGCTTCGCTCGGAATGACGTTTATTTCAAACATTTAAAATAATCAAATGGCTCTTGACAATCATCACATTTAAACAATGCTTTGCAAGCGGTTGAACCAAATTGACTAACTAATTTTGTGTTTTGTGAACCACAGTTGGTACATTTTACGATTCTTTTTTCATCTAACAAAGCTTCTTTATCAGCAATTGGATCTAAAGGTGCTGCAATACCATACTCTTCTAAAGCTTTTCTACCTTTTGGTGTAATCCAGTCAGTTGTCCAAGCCGGCGCAAGAATTAAATCAATTTTAGATTGATAACCTGCATCTAACAATGCCTTTTGGATATCATCTCCAATAACGTCCATTGCTGGACATCCACTGTAAGTAGGCGTAATTTCTACTTTAACAATATTATTTTCTATAATAGCGGAACGAACAACACCCATTTCCATAATAGAAAGTACTGGAATTTCAGGATCAGAAACTTGTTCCAATATTGGAATTAAAACTTTATCGATTTGTTGTTCTGTTGTTGTCATAATTAATATCGAATAATTATTAAGGAATATTGAATGATGAAGTTTTTGATTCTAACATGATTTTACTTCTTTATTAAATATTCGAAATTCGGTATTCTTTTACCATTCCATATTTGGATAGGTTCTTTGCATATATTGCAAATCACTTAATAAATATCCTAAATGTTCTGTGTGAATTCCTTGCTTACCTCCTTTTTGAAACCATTTGTTTTCAGGGACTTTCAAGGTTGCTTCTGTTAGAATTTCAGCAACTTTTTGCTCGTAAGAATCTTTGAATTTAGTTATATCAACTCCAACTCCTTCAGCTATCATGGCTTTATCTGCATCTGTTTGATGAAATAACTCATCGGTATACGTCCATAGTGCATCAATAGCATTTTGCATTTTATCATGACTAACATCTGTTCCGTTTCCTAAACGCTTTACCCAATCTGAAGAAAAACGTAAATGATAACTTACTTCTTTAATTGATTTTTTAGCAATAGCTGCTAATGTTAAATCGTGACTTTTTTCTAGTTCTTGCAACAATAAGATGTGATATACATCAAACAAAAACTGTCTTGCCATTGTATGTGCAAAATTTCTATTAGGTTGTTCTACCAATAAAAGATTCACATATTCTCTTTCTGTACGTAAAAGAGCTACATCATCTTCAGTAGTTTCATTACCCTTAAGTTTTGCTGCATATTGATAATAACTTCTTGATTGCCCAAATAAATCTAAAGAGATATTGGTGCAAGCGATGTCTATTTCCAAACTAGGTCCATGACCACAAAGTTCCCCTAAACGCTGTCCTAGAATTAATGAATTATCAGCGATTCCTAAAATATATTTATATAAATTTTCTTTCATTACATGTGTTTTACTTCGTCTGGTAAATCATAAAATGTCGGATGACGATAAACTTTATCTTGAGCAGGCTCAAAAAATTCACCATTATTTTCAGGATTTGAAGCGGTAATATCTTTTGATTCTACTACCCAAATACTTACTCCTTCATTACGTCTTGTGTATACATCACGAGCATTTTCTAAAGCCATTTCTGCATCTGCAGCATGAAGACTTCCAAAATGACGATGTTCTAAACCATTCTTACTTCTCACGAATACTTCCCAAAGTGGCCAGTTTTTTTTCATCTTAGACTGCTTTATTTATGTTTTTATTCTTTTCTGCATAAGCCATTGCTGCATCTCTTACCCATTCTCCTTCTTCCCAAGCATTTACTCGTGCATCCATACGCTCTTTGTTACATGGGCCATGTCCTTTGACTACTTGCCAAAATTCATCCCAATCTATTTCTCCAAAATCGTAACTCCCTCTTTCCTCATTCCATTTTAAATCTTTATCCGGAATTGTTAAACCAATTAACTCTGCTTGAGGGACAGTTTGATCAATAAATTGCTGACGTAATTCGTCATTTGATTTTCTTTTCAATTTCCACTTCATGGATTGTTCTGTATGTACAGATTCTGCATCTGTAGGACCTAACATCATTAAACTTGGCCACCACCAACGATTTAAGGCATCTTGTGCCATTTCTTTCTGTTCTGGTGTACCCTTTGCCAATTTAACCATGATTTCATAGCCTTGACGTTGATGGAAACTTTCTTCTTTACAAACGCGAATCATCGCTCTTGCATAAGGACCGTAAGAAGTACTACATAATGGAACTTGATTAATAATTGCTGCTCCATCGACTAACCAACCTACTGCTCCCATATCTGCCCAAGATACTGTTGGATAATTAAAAATACTAGAATATTTAGCTTTCCCAGAATGCAATTGTTCGTATAATTCTTCTCTAGAAACTCCTAAAGTTTCACAAGCACTGTATAAATATAATCCATGTCCCGCTTCGTCTTGAATTTTAGCTAACAAAGCAACCTTTCTTCTTAAAGAAGGCGCTCTTGTAATCCAGTTACCTTCAGGCAGCATTCCAATAATTTCAGAATGTGCATGCTGTGAAATTTGTCGGATGTGAGTTTTACGATATTTCTCTGGCATCCAGTCTTTTGCTTCAATTTTTTCGTCACGTAAAATACGTTCTTCAAATTGGGCTTCTAGACTTCGCTCAATCTCCATTTCTTTAATTTGTTCATTACTCATATCTAAAGTTTTTTATACGTCAAAATCAACTACAACTTTTTCTGTTGTTGGGACCGCTTGACAACTTAATACTAGGTTTTGTTTTACTTCATTTTCATCTAAAGCATAATTGATTTTCATTTCTACAGATCCTTCAATTACTTTACACTTACAAGTACTACAAACTCCTCCTTTACAAGCGAAAGGCAAATCTGCACCTGCTGCTAAAGCACCATCTAAAATGTTATCAAAATCTTCTTCCATGACAAAGTGAAATTCTTTTCCACCGTCAATAATTGTTACTTCAGTTCCTTCCACTTTTTGTTCTAGAACTTCTGCAATATGTTTGTTATCATTATCGGATTTTCCTGAAAAGAATAATTCGTAATGAATTTTATTTTTATCTAATCCTTTGGCTACCAAATGATCTCTGATTAAGAAAATCATTTCTTGTGGTCCACAGATAAAACAATCATTGGTATCTTCGACATCAATAAATGTTTTGGTTAAGACATTTAATTTTTCGGCATTAAAACGTCCGTTTAAAAATGGAATATCTCGTTGTTCTTTAGTTAAAAAGTAAAAGACTTGAAATCTTCCAAAGAATTGATTTTTAAGTCGCTCTATTTCTTCTTTAAAGATAATTGATTTAACCGTACGATTTAAATAGAATAATTTAAATGTACTATTGGGTTCTGAAAGTAAGTGAGTTTTAATGATAGACATCATCGGTGTAATACCACTTCCGGCAGCAAAAGCGATATAATTTTTAGAAGCTTTTTTATCTACATCTACATAGAAACTTCCTGCAGGCTCCATTAATTCTATGGTGTCACCTGCTTTCAATTCGTTATTAACGTACGTGGAGAATACACCTCCTGGAATTTGCTTGATGCCAACTTTCCATTCATTATCCAACGGACTAGAACATAGCGAATACGAACGACGAACTTCTTCTCCGTTGATGATTGCTTTTAAGGTAAGGTATTGCCCTTGTATGAAATGAAATGTTTTGCGGAGTTGCTCTGGAATATCAAACGAAACAACCACCGTGTCTTTAGTTTCTTTGTGAACTTGCGCTATTTTTACTTGATGAAATTCAGCCATTAAAAACGAATTATCTTGATTAATTTACAAAACTAACGGTTGTTAGTTTATTTGTCAAAAATACAAAATAATTTCAAAATTATTTGTTAATAATTCCGTTGATTAAAACTTGACTTAAATTATTAGAAAGTTCTGCTGGATTTACGTCTTCTTTTTTTGGAATCCATAGATATAAATTACGAAGTGCAGATAGTATAGAAAATAGGATAACTTCTGGGTTAGCATCTGTTAATTCACCAGTTTCAATACCATTTTTTATAATCTTACGGAAATTATCTTCATAAGAATCTCGTAACTCTAAATAATAGGTAACATCTTTTTCTAAATGCATCCAATCATTATTTAATGAAGCCATTTGATACGGATTTCTATACGCAATATCTACGTGTAAACTTATAATTTGATCTATTTTATGAATGTTACTTTCTGAAGAATTGTAAATTGTATTCATTCCGTTTGTAAACTCTTCTGCAAGAGAAATAATGACATATTTAAGAATGTCTTGCTTAGAAGTTATATGATTGTATAAGCTAGCCGCTTTTATATCTAAAGCTTTGGCAATATCTCGCATAGTAACCGCAGCATAACCTTTTTCTTTAAAAAGTTTTGCGGCTGTTTTAATAATTTGTTCTTTACGAGTTGCTGTTTTCATCTGCCGTTTCTGAAGCCGTAAAACTAAGGGATTTTATTTTATTCCTACAAACTACAATTTCCATTAATGATATCATTAATACTTGGATTGTATGCATTATTATCTATCAATATCTCTGCACTTATTCCATTACCGATTATTAATAAGTTTTGCAATGCACAAAAATCTGAAAGATTAGGGTTTGGTGATGGTATGTTATCTGAAGGAATATCTGTAGGTCGTAATCCAATAAATATTGCTGGAAAAGAGGCGTTTTGAATCACTGAAACTACATTTTCTAATCCATTCAAATTCAATAATCCATCATTATTATAAATCCATATATAATCAATCGCTGTTACTTGCTCCAATCCTAAAAGTGTAGTAATTAACGGATTGTCTACTATAAACAATTGATCTAATTCAGATAAATTTTCTAAACCACTTATAGACTCTAAACTACTATTGTTACTTAAAGTTATTACACGTGTATTAAGAAGTCCTTGTAAACCTTCTAATGATGTTAATGAGGAATATGAAATATTTAATCTGCCCGTAGTTTCTATATTATTTAAGCCTTGAAGATTTACTAAGTTTTGACTACTATAAATATTCAGATCTTCAACAACTATCTTAATAGTAGACAAAGCTGATAAGTTGGTAATGTCAGATGGTTGACCATCAGAAATTGTCAAACTCCCATTAACTACCTGATGCTCAAAAGCTCCAAAATCATCAACTTCTTGTTGACTAGATAAAACAACATCTCCATTATAAATACCTCCAGTATTATCACAAGTACTTAATGCTCCCACATCTATTGTACCTCCATTTAAATTTACATCTCTTATTATTGTCCATTCATTAGCTAAAAAATCAAATATTTGAAGATTTACAGTACTTACTTGACAATTTTGAATGCTGACATCTATAATTCCATCCGTGATAGGGATCACATTTAAATTATCAATATACATATAACCATTTGCCAGAGGGTTTCCATTACAACTTGTAACTGTTCCATTAATTGTTGTATTAATTGCTGTATTATTAGCTATTGTGGAGTCTGTAAAGTTAAAATCCAAAGCTGTGTCATTACTATACCCTCCCAATACCTCTTGATATACCAAAGAGAAATTACATGAATCTTCATTATTGAATATATATACTTCAATTTCCTCATCTGCAGGAATTGAGCCACACTCAAATCCATTAGTTGAAACAATTCCTGAAAAAATATTTTGATTACTAGAACTTCTTTTAATTACAACAAGGTATAAAAGCTCAGCTTGAACATTAGTAGGTGATAGAGAAAAACATAAATTTACTGAATCAAAAGGGATATCACAATTCCACCATGTAAAATGTGTTACTTCTGCTATATACTTATCTCCTTCTCTAGTAGCTTGTCCTTCTTCTTTCCAGTATCCTACTTCTTCATCAAAATACCATAAATTAATGGTATCTGGAGCAATATCTCTTTGAAAATAATCAACTGGAAATTCTATGATTGCTGGGTTTTCTTCGTTTATGTTTAAGGGTTCACCATTGTTCGAGAATAAATTCACAGACATCATACCATAAGTTTCTAAACTTCTTGCACTATTGGATGCTGTTTGCGCAAACAAACTTCCGGGCATTGCTGTAAATGTATTGGATCTATTAGGAACTATATAATTCAACACAACATCCACTTGTCCATTATACTCACTACCATCTGCTTTGAAGAACTTACCGTTGAAACTAACTTTAGCTCCGTTAGGTAATGACACCTCAGAAGGTCCCAAAGTATTAATTACAGCTGTGACTTCTTTTTTAAATAATGCTATTTGTATGTGATTGACTCCATTCTCCTTTGGAATTACAACTCTTGAACCATCCATATAGCCCATTTTTTGAGCTTTGATATAGGCAAAGTTTTCAAAGACATTCGCATTGTTCATAATAAAAACTCCATTACGATCTGTTGTTGTTATAACATTACTTATCGTAATTTGAACGTCAGGCAAACTGTTTCCATCTTCATCGGTTATTAAGCCAATAAAATTCCCTGTAGTAGCTGCTCCAAAGTTTGCAGATTGAAAAATTTGATCAGCGAACTCTAAATCAAGATTATTTACCCCATTAAAACCAAACTCAGGTTCTTCGCAATTTTGCAATAAAAGTGTACTAATAAATAGTAGGCAAATTTTTGTAATTTTTTTCATAGCAAATGAGTTTTAAATACTTCTTTTTGAAAGTAAATATAGGAAAACAAACATTTATAAGCAATAAAAGAAAATGCCTGATTAAGATTTTATCTCAATACTCTTACTCACCTCTACTCCATTTTGATCTACCACAGTGATGAGATAAGTTCCTGTTTTAGGTTGAATCGCCAATTCATGAAATTTGATTGTTTGTCCCATATATGTTTGATCTAAATACCAGAATAAAGTAGCTTCTTCATTGGAATGTGCAACTTTTAAAATAACATCGTTTCTTCTTTCATTGAAATCTTTGGGTAAGTAAATTTTGTTTTGATCTTTTGGATAGATAAATGCAATGGATTGTTCGCTGGTTTTAATACAACTCGATTTAAACTTAGGAAGCTTTTGATACAACGGATTCTTTTCTTCGTAATAATGCTCTAAAATTGGAGGCAACACAAACCATGATTTTTGTACAATGGCATCTGCATTCTCGCAAGATGTATTTACCTGAAATTGCTGCATTTTATCTAAATGAATTGTTTGATGAAATGGACATGCCGCCGATTTTAAACCACTAATCGAGATATCCATCGATTTTTTTTCTCCACAAATATCTGTAGCTCTATACCCACTTTTAGTGCAAACATCAACCATAACCATTTCGTTAAACGGTGCTGTAAACCAATTGCTTCTTGGCAATTTATCAAACACATCAAATAAAATTGGAGCAGCTGTTTGTACGCCTACCAGGCCAGGTCTTCCCTCTCCGTCTGCATTTCCTACCCAAACTCCTACCACATAATCTTTAGTGGTTCCCACAGCCCAAGCATCTCTAAAGCCAAAACTAGTTCCTGTTTTCCAAGCGATTTCTTTGGAAGAATCGAAATACTCCCAATTTTGATTTCCATTTGGTCGATAGACTTCTTTTAAACTTTGAAATGTTAAATACATGGAAGCCGCATCAAAAATGTTCTTTTCAGCTTTCTTTTTTCCAAAATCTATCACCTTATCAAAAAAGAATGTCGGTTCACAAAATTCATTTGAATAATACCCTAAGGTTTCATCATAATGATTAATTGTTGATGAAAATGCCGCATAATTTTTAACCAAATCCCACAAATTACTTTCTGCACCACCTAAAATCAATGATAAACCATAATGATCTGCTGGTTTATTGATACTCGTAAAGTTCATTTGCTGTAAATAATCATGCAATTTATCAGTTCCAAATTGCTGCAACATTTTAACCGCAGGAATATTTAAGGAACGTGACAATGCTTTTTTTGCAGGAACAGCCCCCGCATATTCTTGATTGAAATTTTCTGGTTGATAGGTTCCAATTTGTGTAGGAATATCAGGGATTAAAGTCTCTGGTAAAATATCTCCATTATCTAGCATAGCTCCATATAAAAATGGTTTTAAGATACTTCCTGTACTTCTTGGCTTGTTGATAATATCGACATCTTTTTGGTGCTCTTTTGTAGTTGGACTGTTGCCAACATAGGCGATCACTTTTCTTGTTTTTACGTCCAATACTAAAATAGCACTGTTATAAATCTCATTCTGTGAGAGTTTTTGGTAATGTCGTTTAGCTATCTCATTCACTTGCTTTTGCAAATAATAATCTACCGAAGTCTTTACCAATTTACCTTGATTAGTTTGTGCAATTTTTTGCAATAAATGTGGTGTAATCTGAGGAATTCGATGCGCCTTTTTTGGTATTTCTTCCTGAATTGATAAAGAATAAGTAATAGAATCGATAATTGATTTTCGATATAATTTCGCCAAAAGTCTATTGCGCTTTTTAAGCAATCGTTGTTGATTTTTTCCTGGATAAATTAATGCAGGAGCGTTTGGTAAAATTGCCAAAGTTGCCGATTCTGCCCATGAAAGATCCTCAGGACTTCTATTAAAATATCGCCAAGAAGCAGCTTCTAATCCAACTACATTCCCTCCATATGGAGCATTATTTGCCCATAATGAAATGATATTTTTTTTACTTTCTCTGAGCTCTAAACGCGTAGCTAAAATGATTTCTTTTACTTTTTCAAAATAAGTTCTATCTGGATTTTTACGGGACAATCTAATCACTTGCTGTGTAATGGTACTTCCTCCTCTTTTTACGCTTCCGGCTTTAATATTGGAACGAATTGCTTTTACAATAGAAACTGGATTAAAGCCTGGATGATTATAAAAGTGTTCGTCTTCAAACTGAAGTAAGCAAGTAGTGAACTTTTCTGAAATCTCTTTGTTTTCTGGAAAACGCCACTGTCCATCCTTAGCAATCATTGCTCCCAGTAACTTATCTTCTTTACTTGTAATTACAGTTGACGTTGGATCATTAAACAACTGACTTGGTAAACAA
Source organism: uncultured Flavobacterium sp. (assembly GCA_913060575.1). GTDB lineage: Bacteria > Bacteroidota > Bacteroidia > Flavobacteriales > Flavobacteriaceae > Polaribacter. Next base: position 6,470 of record CAJXRR010000045.1, on the reverse strand, counting down.
AATGCATAGAAGACTATCCCAATGAATAGTATCGAGAATTTGAATTTATGCTTTATTATGTATGCCTTGATGTTCAATTGTTTATGTGCGTAAATATATTTTTCACTTATTATTAATGGTGATTGAGGCTCTCGAAATTACCATGTTTTTGATTTTTACTCTACTCATGGTGACTTCGATTGTATTTCGACAAGCTCAATATGACACCTCAGTCATCTTGTACTTATTTTATGATACTAATCCATTTCCCTTTAGTTCTTACTAAATAATCATTGTCATACATTGCTTCTACTTGAATTCCTGGTAAATAGTATTTTCCTAAATAAGATGCATTTAACAAAACTGAGAATCTTTTCGTTCCTCCAGAAGTGGCTCTTGATTGCATATCAAAATAGAAATTGACACGATCATCTCTGATATCTGAAAATCTAGCTTGACTTGTAGTATTGCTACCAAAATCTGTAAATCTGGTATTCAAGATTTCCCAACCCGAAGGAAAAATTTGTGTCAATGCAACATCTTTAACTACTTCATTTTTTAAATTCTTAACGATAACAGTAGCTTTAAAATCTTGCCCTTGTTTTAGCTTCGTAATGTCTATCGGATTTCCATTGGTATCTGAATAAACCACTTGAGTTGAAAAACCTCTACTTTCTACCAATTCATTTCCTAATGGTAATTTCCCTTTATAGACAATAGTTACATACAAAGGATTATCAACTAAACTCTTTACAGTGATGCTGTTTTTACCGTTTATAATGTTCAATTTTCTTTCTAAATTAGTTTTAGAAGTTTCTAATACTTCATTTTGGGAATCAATTTGATATTCTAATTTTATCGATTTTCCTCCATTTTTCATCAATAGTTTCCCCATAGAAAGTAAAGAATACGCTGTAGTTTGCGTGCTCATCCATTGATTTGATGATAAATCTTTAGCAATAGAAGTTGCAAACTCAAAGCTTCTTTCATCATCAATTAGCAACATAGTTTCTAGCGCCATGGCTTTATTCCTAGTAATAGAACCATAACTAGAACCATACCTACGATTTGCAAATGCTACACTGGCTGTGTTTGCTAATTGTTGACTTGCTTCTTTCTGACCTATTAACGCATAAGCAGCAGACAATCTCCATTTTGCTTCATTAGAAATTGCCTTATACTCTCGTAATCTGTTCATGGCTCCTAAATCTGCACTTCCAGACAATGCTAAAGTGTATAATCTATAAGCTTGATTTAAATCACCTCCATTGTTTGGATAATTCGGTTTCCAATTTCTAGCCGTTTCTTTTTGATATCTTACCCAATTACTTTTAAATGAAAAAGGCAAAACATAGCCTTTTTTCTCGGCTTCTAGCATAAAATGACCTGCGTAACTTGTTCCCCAATCGCTTGCATAATTTTCTCCAATCCAATAACTTAATCCACCGTTTGGTCTTTGAAAATTACCCAATCTTTTAATTCCTTTTTCTATATTAGATTGAATTTGATTTTTCTTTTTTGTTGAAACATCAAACAAATCTGTTAAGAATAATTGAGGAAAAACGCTAGAAGTAGTCTGCTCGATACAACCATGTGGATATTGAATTAAGTAATCTAATCGTTTTGCAAAATCGATTTGTGGAGCCGAAGAAACTAGTAAGGTCGCATCGTTGGTTCCTGAAACTCCAAAGGTTTTAAAATCGATGACTAGTTCTTGATTTGCTTCTAATTTTTTACTGATTAGTTTAGAGGAAATCGGATTTGGATTCAAAACATCAATTTCTACATTATAAATTCCTTTTTTAGCGCCAGAAGTCGCAATAACTTTTACCGCATTGATTCCGTTTGCTTTGGTCACATCCAATTCAAAATAAGCCATTTGCTCACCCGTTTTTTGAAATTGTAGCTGAGTCGTTTTACTTCCAACTACTTCAATTCCGTTACTTAACTCAAGCGATACTTTAACATTTTTGATAGTTTCATCTGTTGCGAATACTGTGACTGGTAAGGTAACTTTTTCGCCGGGACTTAATTTTCTTGGCAAAGAAGCTAAAACCATTAAAGGTTTTTTAACCGTTACTGTTTTTTCAGCATTTCCATAGGATTCTTTTATTAAATTACCAGCAACAACCATTGTTCTAACAGAACCCATATAATTTGGCAATTTTATGATATGTTTCTTTTGTTGGCCTGCTTTTAAATAAAACGGACCTAAATGTTTTACAACAGGTTTAAAGCGGTTTGCTTTTCTGTTTTTTGCAGCCGATGTTGTTCCATCTCCACCAATAGCAAATACTTGATCAATACTTCCAGAATAGGCACCAATTACATCGTCATAAATATCCCAAGTTCTTACTCCCAAGGCCTCTCTAGCATAAAATAAACTATGAGGGTTAGGTGTTTTAAATCTCGTTAAATCTAACAAACCATCTTCTACAATTGATAAGGTATAGGTCATTGATTTTTTGCTTTTTTCAGTAACAATAACTTCAAAATCTTTTTCTGGCTCTACAGCATCTGGCATTGAAATTATCGGTTCTAAATTGGTAGCTGGATCTTCAACATGAATTGGAATTGTTCCATACAATCGAATTGGTAAATCATTTTCAATTTTTGCATGCGGTTGTAATAACGAAATATTGACAAAGAAATTTGGAGCCATTTTTTTAGTAATTGGAATTTCAACAACAGTTTTTCCTTTGCTAGTTTTTACCCATTGATGTTCCATGACTTCAGCACCATTTTCTAGACTTACCAAAGCTTTACTGATATATGCTGATGGAAAAGTGATTTTAGCAATATCACCAACCTTATATTTCTTTTTATCGGCATTAAAAATGAGCATTTTTGCAGCTTCTTTATCATCTGTTGGAGAATTCTCCCACCAATTATCATAAAAGTAAGCTGTTCTTCCGGTTGCGTGTCCGCTAATTGGATCGATTACTCTAATTAAATATCGACCTCTATCATCTGCAGGAATTTTTAAATTAAAAGAACCTTTTCCATTAACATCTGTATTGGTCATAATGGTTTTATAAGGTTGATGATAAGAGCTAGAATTATAACTAGATAAGTTATCATTTCCAGAATTCCACCACCAACGCCATTCAATTTTATAAACCTGAATTGGAACGTTTTTTCTCGCTATCGGCTTTCCTTCATCAGTAAGTGTTACAATATCAAATTGTTTGTTTGTTGCTGTACCATAAGAACCATACTCGTCTTCTTTAGGTGATTGTAAACCAACAAAAGAAACATATGGTGCATATTTTTTTGAAAATGCATCAATAGAAAAGTCACCTCCTTTTTCAAAGGCTTTTACTAAAAATTGAACACGTAACATTCCTGGAGCATTCTTACCAACATTTATTTTTTTATTGATACTAGCACTACCGTTCTCACTTACTTTTCCATCAAATAATTGTAGTTCTTCTGTGTAATAATTTCTTGCGGGGTCGTTAAAAAGGTATTTTTCAAATCCTTGAAAAACAGTACTCGTTTTGGAAACTTTTGCAGTAATTTCTGCTTTTACATTTCTTGCTGGAGAACCATGTAACCAATTTACTTGCAAATTTCCTGTCATTGGAGAATTCGCAGAAAATACTTCTTTATCAAAATCTAATTTGATTTTTAAGCGATTTGGTTTTACAGTTTCTATTTTTAGTTGTTTAGTAAATTTTGCTCCTCCTACAGAAACAACTACATTGTAATTTCCTGTAATGTTTTCTGTTGATGTTTTAAATGGGAAAGAGTAAAACTGATCAACTTGATCACTAGTAATTTTCTTGTGAATTAGTTTTCCATTAGGATCTCTTACTTCTAATCTTACAGGATGATTTTTAGGTAATTTATTATTAGCATCATTTAATACAAAATTTAGATGAATAGAATCTCCTGGCCTCCAAACACCTCGTTCACCATAGATAAAACCTTTAATTCCTTTTTGAGTTTTAACCCCAGAAACATCAAACTTACTCAACGATAAAGAGTTTCCATCGGCTAATTTCACATAGGTTGTATTTTTGTTTTTTGTAATGATTGCAAAAGCAGCATCATTAAGTGATTTGTAAGTTGCAATTCCTTCAAAGTCTGTTGTTAATTCATCTATTTTTTGTTGCTGAAAATTGTATAAAGAAACTTTAGCTCCGCCAATAGGTTGTGCAGTTAAAATATCGGTTACTGCAAAGAAATAGTTCTTTTGATTACCTCTTTTTGCAATGACACCTATATTAGAAGCTAATAAATTTTGCGTTATTGTTCTTGCATAGGTTTGATTAAAATAGGAGTCAGAACATGGATTGTCTCGATCTCTCCAGCTATAATCATAATCGGTATAGCTGTATAATTTATTATCCCAATACAGCGCTTCTTTTTCTTCTGCTGTTTTGTTAATGAGTGCTTCTGAAAACTCATCCTTTTTAACAATTTTACTTGTAGCTCCATCACAATCATACAGAGAATATTCTTTCTTATAGCTAACTTCTACTCGGTAGATTGCTCCTGGATCTGCTGTAAATAATGTAGATAAATCAATACTATACGCTTTCCAATTTCTAGTGTTTTGTGATGCGTCTTCAATTAGATGAATCGTTTTCTTTGCAATTCTTCTTCCAACTCTTTTAATTTCATTGTCACCATTGAGGTTATTGTATTGTAAGAATTGTAAAATATTATCTGTATGTACTTTAATAATTCTAACATCGACAGCACTTAAATTCACTGCTTCAAAATTGAATTTTAACTCTTTAGAATTGGGTAAAATACTTCCAGAACTTAGCAATCTAACTTCTGGTTTTAATTCTTCAAAAAGAAGGGAGTTCTGATAGGTTTCTTTTAATTTATATTGGTAACTATTCTCTATTCCTTGATAAAGATTTATATCTGCTGTACCAGATATTTGAGAATCATAATAAACTTTTAATAAATTTCCATCAACTACAAATTTTTCATTTTTAGCACCTTGAATGGTCACCAATCCTTTAAAATTTTGATTCTTTTTTATTGGATCTGAAAAATTGATAATCACATGTTGTTGATTTCCTTGAACAATTTGAACATTGGTCAATTTAAAATTATTTTTACCCGGAATAACCATCACTTCTTTATCAGAAATAGTAGACTGAATGGCTTTTCCATCCCATTTTATCAAAACTTCAGTATCATTTTCAAAGCGTTGTAAACTATCTAATTTAAAGTCGAAATATTTACTTTTTTTTGAAGTTTCCTTCCAAACAACAGCAATTTTATCACCTTTTTGAGTTGCAGTAATTAATTTTTTTGCAGCATCCAAAGAAATATAGTCAGCAGATTTAATAACACCCGTAACGTATTGCCAATTGGTATCATACGATTGTAAACTATTGGTGGCTATTGAAAAACTAGGTGCGATGGTTTTACATTGAAAAGTATAAGTATGCTGTTCTTTATCAATCTCTTTAAAAATCTTATTTAGTTTAATCGTAATTGAATATGCTGTATTGGATTGTAAACTTTCTAAAGGGATAAATTGCAGTGTCGTATTATTTTTAGCAATTAATTTACCTTTTACATTCGGAGTTACCTCAATTAAATCTTTTGAAATTTCTTTACCATCTTCCCAACCATCAATAGGTTGGGTAACATTAATTTCAAATACATCAGAAGTTGATATTATACCTGATGTTGTATAACTGATATAGTTTCTATAATTGTAAATATTATCAGGCTTCATTTTCTTTTGAGAACAAGAATATAATAGCAATGCTACAACAACAGTAAGGTAAAATTTATTTGAAAACATAAGTTAAGTTTTTGTGATGCACTCAAAGTTAGACTTTTAAGATTAAAATTTTATTTCTATTTAGAATTCGTAACTATTATTTAAGAATTCGTAATAAGCAGAGATAATATTGAAAGGTGGCTGGTGATGTAAGAAACCATAATTTACAGGCATGTTTATTATTTATTATCATTCTAATTTGATGTAATTATGATAAAAAAAGTTTGTCAAATGGTAAAAATGTATATTTTTAATAAAAATTAAGCACTCAATGAATTTTATAAAGAAGTTAGGTCCAAGTAATTTCTTAATGTTATTACTCTGTATTTTAATTATAATTGTGGCAGAATATGTATTCTTATCAGGCGATCAGTTGCATGGTATTTTTCTTGGCCTTTGGGCTCCTACACTACTAGGAGTAATGATTTACTTAAAACTGATAGACCGTGAGCGCAGATAATATCGTTTTATATTTTTCAGTTTTTGTAGGCGCTTGTGTACTCATATGGGCATTTTTTATGATCCGTCAATATGATAAAGTTGGTAAAGATTAATTCTTAACCAAAGTTTACACTTCTTTTTTTTTAAGAAAAAAAGCACTTAACACCACTAATAATCAAATATTTATTACAAAAAAAACATATAAAAATTGTTGTTTTAGATTAATTGTAGTTAAATTTGTAAGCTGTCTCTTATACACATCTCCGAGCCCACGAGACCGTACTAGATCTCG
>CAJXRR010000044.1 GCA_913060575.1 uncultured Flavobacterium sp. | reverse complement strand
ATCCTCTATAATTCACCTAATCAATAAACTAATGAATAAAAAATTACTTCCCCTAATTGTTTGCCTATTTTTTCTGGGCTTACAAACTTCATTTTCACAAACAGTGAAAAATGAACCACAAAAGCCTTCTTATGTCGGCAAGGCTACTAAAGTCGAGCAGGTTTCATCTCTAAAGTCTAGAATGAACTCATTAAAAAGACCCGATCTTTCTTTTAAAGGAGATTACCAAGATGGAAGATCAAAATCTTCTAAAATTGAAGTTGTCATTGGCAAAGGATCTACAGGAGATGATGTCTTAGCAAAGAATCCTAATGCTTTAAAAAACAGTATCCCAACACGTGCTGCAGAAATTGTTTTTGAAACAGCTTCAGGAGGATCTGGAAGACCTAGTGATCCAGCAGGAGCAGTAGGTCCAAATCATTATATCTCAGTAACTAACTCTGCCATTCAAATTTTCGACAAAAATGGAGTTTCACTTTCAGGAGGATTGATTCAGGCAACGAGTATTTTTACATTTGCATCAGGAGGATGTTGTGATTTAACAGCCAGTTATGATAATGATGCAGAAAAATGGGTATTGTCTTATTTAAGTAGTGTTGGTGAAGGAACTCAAATAGCAGTTTCAAATGGACCAGACCCTGTAAATGATGGGTGGACTATTTACACATATGGTCAAGTAAGTGATTATCAAAAATTATCTGTTTGGAGAGATGGATATTATATGACAGAAAATACATCAAGCGGAAATAAATTACATGTTTTTGAAAGAGATGCCATGATTGATGCTGCTAGTGCAGGCACAACTCCACAGATTCTTTCTTTTTCTTTACCAGGATTGGTAACTAGTGGCTTTCACAGTCCACAAGTATTAAACATCAGTAATAATAACTGGCCAACTTCAGGTGGAGCTACGATTATATACATGCAAGATGATGCCTGGGGAGGAGTTACTGAAGATCACATTAAAGTATGGACAGCAACCATGGATTGGGCTACGCCTGGAAATTCAATAGTTTCTGCTGCACAAGAATTAGCAGGAGCAGATGGAGTTACTTCTTTTGTAGGAGTTTTTGATGGTGGGAGTTTCTCAAATTTAGCACAGCCTAATGGTGGAGGTAATCTTGATGCACTTCAAGCAACCATTATGAATCAAGCACAATACAGAAGATTTGCAACGCATAATTCAGCAGTCTTTAATTTTGTAGTAGATGTTGATGGTAGTTCAGCAAAACAAGCTGGAGTTAGATGGTACGAATTACGACAAACGGCTGATGGGCAACCCTGGACAGTGCATCAAGAAGGAACCTATGCAGCTCCAGATAACAAACATGCTTGGAATGCAAGTATGATTATGGATGTACAAGGGAATATCGGAATGGGATATACTGCTATGTCTAGTCCAAATAGTACAGATACAGGAATTTTTGCAGGCTCTTATTATACAGGACGTTTTGCCAATGATCCTCTTGGGACTATGACCGTTTCAGAAGAAGTAATTACAGCCGGAGATTCAAATTTTACGAGTAGTACACGTTATGGAGATTATAGTAAAATAGATGTAGATCCAGCTAACGATAAAAAATTCTGGTTCGTCAACGAATTAAGATCTGGTGGTATTAAAAATATTGCTGGAGTATTTCAAATAGCACCTAATTTTAATAATGATATCGGAGTTGTTAGCATCAACGCACCTACTACTGGAGCATTATCTAATAGTGAAAGTATTACAGTTACTATTTTCAACTTCGGAGAACAAGCGGCTTCTACATTTGATGTAACTTATCAAGTAGATGGTGGGACTTTAGTAACTCAAGCGTATAATGGTGCTTCGATTGCCTCAAATACATCAGCTCAATTTACTTTTACAACGACTGCTGATTTATCTACAGAAGGGCAAACCTATAGCATTGTAGCTTCCACAGACTTGGGAAGCGATGAAGACAATGGGAACGACTCTTTTACAGCAGCTGTAACACATGTATATTCAAATGACCTAGGAGTTACTGCCATCACAGCACCCGTTACTTCAGAAAGTTTAGTAAATGAGCAGATAGTTGTAACTATAGAAAACTTTGGTACAGCTTCACAAACAAACTTTGATGTTTCTTATACCATCAATGGAAGTACCCCTATAGTTGAACAAGTACCAGGCCCTTTAGCAGGAGGCGCAACAACTTCATATACGTTTAATACTGTAGGAGATTTTTCTGCAGATGGTACGTATACTGTAATAGCACAAACTCAATTAACAGGAGATTCTGATGCTTTAAATGACTCAACTCAAGTAGATGTAGTTAATTCAGCTTGTACTACTTCTATCAATGATACTGAGATGCCAGTAGGACCGGATCTAGGCTCAGTAACAGAGTCTATTATAACAATTACTGAAAACAATATAATAACAGATGTAAATGTAACTTTAAACATAAATCATACCTTTGTTGCAGATTTAGATGTAAAGCTAATCGCTCCAGATGGAACTACTGAAGTAATTTTATTTACGGATGTTGGAAGTTCTGGAGATAATTTCACCAATACTGTTTTAGATGATGATGCGGCTACTAATATTTCAGATGGAACTGCTCCATTTACTGGAGTTTTTAGCCCTGAAGATGGAAGCTTAGCAGATTTTAATGGTATGTCATCTTTAGGTGATTGGACATTACATATTACCGATGATGCAAATTTAGATGGAGGAACACTATTAAGCTGGTCTTTACAGCTCTGTACAAGTTTGCCTTTATCTGTTGACGATTTAGCCTTAGAAGGAGATTTTAAAATCTTAAACAAAGGAAATGACCAGTTTGAAATTCAATTAACTTCAGATATCTTGGTGGAAGACTTAGACTTAAATATTTACAATATGCTAGGTCAGAAACTACTTTGGAAAACCTTAAAGAAAGAAGGTGGAAGATATGAATACAAATTAAACATGTCGTATGCATCTCCAGGAATCTATTTGATAAGACTAGGAAATATTACTTCTGGTGTAACCAAACGAATTGTTGTAGAGTAAACAATAATTGACTAAAATTATAAACTCCGTTTTGAATTCATTTTCAAAACGGAGTTTTTTTATTTTTCAATAACTTCACTTAAACGAATTGGTGAAGCATCCTCACAACGATTTTGCATTCTTAATCTAAGAAACTTAAAAAAGATGGTTGTTTTTTTTAATGAAAATTGAGCAAATTCTTCACTTTCAATATTAATTGGGTCGTATTTACTTTCTTCACCGTCAACACTAATAATCCAACCACAACCACTTTCAGGATTAGGTTCAATAACTCCTAAAGTATAGCCTTGGTTTTTATATTCTTCCATGGTTTTATTCGCTGTAGATTTTGAACTTTTACATGAGATTATAAAACACAAAAAGGAAAAAATAAAGATTTTTGAAAGTTGTTTCATGATATTTAATTTTTATAGCTTACAAATACTGATAGATGAAGACATATGCATACATCATACCAAAATATTTAATTAAAGTTAGTGGAAATAAACTTAGTATCTTTGTCTAGAGTTTATAAAAATTGATTTTTTAAGGTTAAAACTCTTAAATTAATTAGTAAAAACAAGTAAATCATAAGAAGTTAATGCAAGTTTTAACAGCACAAGAATTGCACAATCTTGCTATGAATATAGCAGGAAAGAAGTTAGAAGAAATGGGATACGAATTTCAAGCAATTAATAGTAAGCTTAAAAGACATCCTCAATTTGTTTTATTTAAAAAAGGAGAGCCGACTGTTTTTGTTTTGGTAAAAGCAACCAACAATATTCAAAATCCAGAAGAATATGATGTTTTATGGATGGAAACGTTTAAAGAACATGCCAAAAAACAAAATGCAAAAGTATGGTTTGCAGGTGTTGGAATTGCAAATGCAGAAAGTATTGAAAATCCTGTTTTTAAAGATCAACCCTATTATGTTGCCTTTGAAGATTTTATAAAAATTTTAGAATAAAAAAAAGCCTCACAAATAGTGAGGCTTTTTAGTATATAAAAAAAACTACTTTTAATTACTCAGCTTTCTGTTCTAACATTTCAAAGAACTGACCAATCTTAGGTAAGATAATAATCTTAGTTCTTCTATTTTTAGATTTGTTGGCTGGGGTGTCATTTGGTGCTAAAGGCACATAGCTACTTCTACCTGCAGCGATTAATCTGCTTGGTTTTACACCGAATTTGTATTGTAATATTCTTGTTATTGAGGTGGCTCTTTTCGCAGATAAATCCCAGTTATCTTGAATAATATCGTTTTTAATTGGAGTAGCATCTGTATGACCTTCAATCATAACATCCATTTCTGGTTGCCCGTTTACAACAGTTGCAACTTTTTCTAAAACATCATAAGCTTTATCCGTTACATTATAACTTCCACTCTTAAATAATAACTTGTCAGAAATTGAAATAAAAACAACTGTTTTTTCAACATTGATTTCAATATCTTCATCATCAATACCATCTTTCAACTCTTTTTTCAAGTTAAAAGCGACTACAAGATTCAAAGAATCTTTCTTAGTTGCCGCAGCTCTAATTCTATTGATGTATTTGTCTTTTTTACTTAATTGAGCTAAGGTTTCTTTAATATTATCGGTAGCACCTTGTGTCAAAACTGTTAAGTTATCAACATATTCTAAGGTTTTCTTTTTATCATTTCTTAAATCAGCAATCGAACTATTTAAGTTCTTAACATCAGCTTCACACTTTTCTTTATCGATAATACATTTCGTTAAACTGTTTTTAACAGCAACCAATTCATCTTTAGTTTTGTCGTGTTGTGCTTGTAGTGCTGCATGTTCTTTTTGAGAAATACAAGAAGTTAAAATAACCGAGCTTATTAGTAATATTACTATTTTTTTCATTTTCTGTATAATTGAATTTTTACAATTACAAAGTTAAAAATATTGATAGGATAATCAGGGTGATTAACAATAATTTATGAACCATTTATAAAAACTTTAAATAGTATCTTTACAGAACAATAATTTAGGAATGAAAAAAACACTTCTTTTACTGTTAATTACCTCTTTTTTTGCCTTTATTTCCTGTAATGAAAAGATTACGAATAATGAACCTGTAAAATTACAAGGACAAGTTTTTGGAACCACTTATAGCATTATTTATTATGATATTTCTAAAAACTTTGATACTGAAATCAATCAACTATTTGATGAAATCAATCAATCTACATCAACCTACATTCCAACTTCCGACATCTCAAGAATTAATAAAGGAGAAACTGGAGTGAAGGTCGACAGTTATTTTAAAGAAGTATTCTCTAAATCAAAACAGATTTTTAAAGAAACAAACGGATACTTTGATCCAACTGTTGGAAATTTGGTAAATGCTTGGGGATTTGGGCCAGAAAAACCCTTACATGAATTAGATTCTAACCGTGTAAAAGAATTGATGCAGTTTGTTGGGTTAGATAAAGTTGCCATAGAAAATAATAGCGTGGTAAAACAATTCCCAGAAACCTATTTAGATTTTAATTCTATTGGAAAAGGATATGGACTAGATGTTATTGGGAGATTTTTAGAATCTAAAGGGGTAGACAATTATTTGGTTGAAATAGGAGGAGAGATACGATTAAAAGGAACCAAACCAGAAGGTAAATTATGGACAGTCCAAATAGAAAATCCAAATACTGACGGATCTCGTTCTGCTTACACAAATTTGAAATTAACCAATAAATCCATGGCTAGCTCTGGAAACTATCGGAAATTCAGAATAGCTAATGACGGTCAAAAATATGTGCATACAATTAATCCTAAAACGGGTTATGCAACAGAAAGTAATTTGCTAGCTGCTACCGTTATTGCTGAATTAGATTGTGCAGATGTAGATGCCTATGCTACTTCTTTTATGGCAATGGGTTTAGAAAAAACAAAAGAATTTTTAGAAAGTAAACCTGCCTTAAAAGTCATTTTGATTTACGCAAATGAAAAAGGAGAATTGACAGAATTTAGAAATTAGTTTTTAAAAACAACCGGTAAAATTTCTCCTTTCATTAATCGGTATTTGTCTGAAAGTTCAGCAGAGAGTTTTTCAGTATAATTTACTTCATCAACTGTAAAACCAATAGATCTCAGTTTATCAAAATAATCTCGACCGTATACCCTTACATGATCATATTGTCCAAATATTTTTGCACGTTCTTTTGGATCTGTAATTGAATCATCTTCAAAAGTAGTCTCACGATTTAAATCTTGTGGTATTTGAAAGATTCCCATTCCCCCTTTTTTCATGACGCGATATAATTCTTGCATTGCTTTTGTGTCATCAGGAATATGTTCTAAAACGTGATTACAAAAAACGACATCAAAAGAATCGTCCTCAAAAGGTAACTTAGTAATATCTGCTTTTACATCAGCAATGGGCGAATATAAATCTGCAGTAATATAATCATGGTTTAGTTTTCTAAAACGCTTTAAAAAGCATTGTTCTGGAGCCATGTGAAGCACTTTTATTGCTGAACTCGTTTCAGTATCTTTTGAATTCTTTCTCAATATTTTTCGAGAACTTGAATCAAGTTCAGGTCTTAGAAAATCAGTCTCATTATCTAAATACAACCAAAGTAGTCTATGGCGTTCTAAAGATAGCGTACTTGGTGATAAAACGTTGGGTCTTTGAATTCCATAACCGTAAGGTAAAAATTTTCGAAAACTTTTTCCGTCAATCGGGTCTGTATAGGCATTTCCCTTTAAATATAAAGCAATAAAAGGCCTCACAACATAACTTAGCTTAATAAGTAATGGGCGTGGAATGGTGTTTAATATGGTTTTGAATAATTTCAAAAGATTAGATTACCAAAGGAACTTGACGAAATTCATCTTCTTCATCGCTTTCAATCCCTAAGGCTTCATAAATATATTTAAATGTAGAAAGTAATTCTGGCTTTCCATCTACAATGGCAACATCATGTTCAAAGTGTGCGCTTGGTTTTCCATCCTGCGTTAAGATAGTCCAACCATCACTTAGTTGATTAATCTTATGGGTTCCTAAATTAATCATGGGTTCTATGGCAACTACCATTCCGTTTACAAACTTCTTTCCTCTACCACGTTTTCCGTAGTTAGGCATTTCAGGATCTTCGTGCATTTTTCTTCCTAATCCGTGTCCAACCAATTCACGAACTACTCCGTAACCTCTGTCTTCACAATATTTTTGAATAGCAAAACCAACATCACCAACTCGGTTTCCAGCTCTTAATTCACGAATCCCTTCATACAAGCTTTCTTTAGTAACTTGAAGTAATTTTTTAGTTTCATCTTCAATTTCACCAATAGCAAAGGTATAGGCATGATCACCATAAAAGCCATTTTTGATAGCGCCACAGTCAATAGAGATAATATCTCCTTCTTGTAAAGGTTTGTCATTAGGAATTCCATGAACCACTTGAGCATTAGGACTCATACAAAGCGTATTTGGAAAATCATATAAACCTAAAAATCCAGGAATTGCATCTTGAGAACGAATGTATTCTTCTGCTATTTTGTCTAAAAACAATGTGGTAACACCGGGTTTTACTTCTTTGGCAAGTACTCCTAAAGTTCTAGAAACAACCAAGGCACTTTCGCGCATGATTTCTATTTCTTCTTTGGTTTTTACTTTAATCATAGTGGAAATTAAAGGACAAAGATACTTTTAATTTTAAAAATATAAAGTGATTATAACTACTTCAAAAAAGAGAATAAGCCTTTTTTCTTTTTTAATTCAGGTTCGTGATTGAAGATCAATCTATAAATTTCTGTCCATCCTATAAACCCACCAACATTTCTGTCATCTATAAACAAATCTGCGTGAATTTTTCTACTGATTTTTCCATCAAACTCTTCTTCAGGATAATTTTTATTGACGGCATAAAATTCGATTCCTTGCTCTTTACAAAAATCAACAGCTTCCGTAAGTTTTTGTCCGGACCTGTAAGTCCATAAAATTAAGCGATGTCCATCTGCTTGTAGTTTTTTGATGGTGTCAAGAGCAAAAATTAACGGTTTTCCAATTTTAGGATACGCATCTTCTACGATAGTTCCATCAAAATCTATGGCAATAATTAAGTGTTTATTAGGTAACATTTATTTTTGGTACGTGTGTTTGTATTTTTTTCTACTTAAAATTTTTAAAATATCTTTTTCAATCGTTTCTCTTGCATGTTCTACATAACGACCAATTTCTTTTCCATCTTTATAAAAGATGAACGTTGGGGTATGTTTAATAGTATAACCTTCTTGTAAATTATCAGGTGTTTTTTTTCCTCTGGTAATTCCTATTGTTTGAAAATTATTTTTTAAATCAAAACCTGCTAATTCCATCACTTTGTAGAAGCTAGGAAGTTCACGTTTACTATCATGGCACCAACTTCCTACAAAGGCTTTAATGGTTATGTTATTAAATCGTTTTTTTAATTTTTTCAAAACCTTTTCATTGGGTTGATAATTAGTATAATTTTTCTCAAACCAAACCTTATATTTCCCTTGAAGAAAATCAGATTTTTCTATATAACCGATTAAATTTCCATTCCTATCTACTTTTGTTTGTCCTAAAATTGACATCGAAGAAAATGCTAGAAAAAGAAAAACCACAAAGGTTTTATATATTATTTTTTCTGATGTTTTGATCATTTGCTTTTATCGTAGGAATGTTTGTATAGCTGTCGGGTTAGTATTTTTAAGATATCTTTCTCCATACTTTCTCTAGGATATTCTACATAACGACCAATTTCCTCTTCATCTTTATAAAAGATAAAGGTAGGAACTCTTATAATTTTTAGACCAAGTTGAAGATTGTCAGGAGTTTTTTTGCTTCTATTAAGAGCGATTAGTTTAAAGTTTCTTTTGAAATCAAAATTAGCTTCTTCCATAATTTTGTAAAAGCGCGGCGTTTCTCTTTTGCTATCTCCACACCAAGTTCCCATAAAACACAATACAGAAACTCCATTAATATTTTTCTTAATTTTCTTGATAGTTTCTTTATCAGTTTTATAATTTTTGTACTGATGTTCAAACCATCCTTTATATTGTTTTTTTAGAAAATCAGATTTTTGGGCATAGCCAATTAAGTTTCCTGTTCGGTCTTGTTTTGCTTGTCCGTTAGTAGCAAAAATTGAGCTTATAAATAATAGTAAAACAAGTTTTTTCATATTATAAGAGAGATTCCTGAGTCATTTCTTTTGGTTGCTCAACTCCCATTAAATCTAAAATGGTCGGGGCAATATCACCCAAGATACCATTTTTTATTGATTTGATTTCTTTATCAATTAGGATAATAGGAACTGGATTAGTGGTGTGAGCTGTATGTGGACTTCCGTCAGGATTCATCATTGTTTCACAGTTTCCGTGATCAGCGATAAGTATGGTTGTGTAGCCGTTTTCTAATCCAGCAGTGACAACATCTTTTGTGCAAATGTCAACTGTTTCACAAGCTTTTACTGCCGCTTCAAAAACACCTGTATGGCCAACCATATCACCATTTGCAAAATTTAAACATACAAAATCTACTTCACCTTTTTGTAATTCTGGTACAATAGCATCTCTAATTTCATAAGCACTCATTTCTGGTTTTAAATCATAGGTGGCAACTTTTGGAGATTGACATAATAATCTCTTTTCTCCTGTAAACTCTTCTTCTCTTCCTCCTGAAAAGAAAAAAGTAACATGTGGGTATTTTTCAGTTTCAGCAATTCTAATTTGTTTTTTATGAGCACTTTCTAAAACCTCTCCTAAAGTATTTTCAATATTGTCTGTATTGTAAACTACTTTAATATTTTTAAAAGTTTTATCGTAATTGGTTATCGTAACAAAGTAGAGTGGTAGCTTATGCATGTTAAATTCATGATTGTCATTCTGACTCAACACTTCTGTTAGTTGTCTTCCTCTATCGGTTCTGAAGTTAAAGAAAATAACGACATCATCTTCTTTGATAGTTGCTTTTGGATTTCCATTTTCATCTACCATAATTAATGGTTTGATAAATTCATCAGTGACGTTATTTGCATAACTTTGATTGATACTATCGATCGCATTTGTAGAATTTTCTCCAATTCCATTCACCAAAGCATCATAAGTTAGTTTTACGCGTTCCCAACGCTTGTCTCTATCCATTGCATAATACCTACCTGTAACTGTTGCCAATTCTCCAGTAGTTTTTTTCATATGCTCTTCAATGTTATTGATAAAAAAGGACCCCGATTTTGGATCGCAATCTCTTCCATCTGTAAAAGCATGTAAAAAAACATTGTTCACATCATTCTCTTTTGCAGCGTCTAACAATCCTTTGACATGATTTATATGTGAGTGAATTCCGCCATTAGAAACCAACCCTAACAAATGAATATTTTTTTTATTCTTTTTAGCATAGTTAAAGGCTTTTACCAATTCTTCTTCTTTGGACAGCTTTCCTTCCCTAACTGCAATATTGATTTTAGCTAAATTTTGATAAACAATTCTCCCAGCTCCTAAATTCATATGACCAACCTCAGAATTTCCCATCTGACCTTCTGGCAAACCAACATATTCACCATCAGTTCTTAATTCAGCCGAAGGATATAGATCATATAAAGAGTTTATATAAGGAGTTTTTGCATTATAGATAGCAGAGACTTTTGGGTCTTGGGTAATTCCCCAGCCATCCAAAATCATCAAGATTACTTTTTTATTCATTTTTATAGATTGAATTGTAAAAGTAAGAAAGATTTTCAGGTGTTTACTAAAATTTTGCGAAACCGATAAAGTAGCTAGGTAACATGATTTTATTAAAAATATTTTCCAAAAATAAAAACTTAACAGAAATTGTGATAATTGATATAAATAGTGCCAATTAAATGTTAATCAGTGATTTTACTGAAACATATCTTTTTTTTTAAAGTCTCTACTATACATACAATCAATAATAAAATCTTAACAATCATGAAAAAAATCATTTTAACAATCTTATGTATTTCTGCTTTTACAATGGTAAATGCAAACTCAACAACTGTAATTAAAAAAGCTAATTTAGAAGTCAGTTCAACTTATGAAACAAATTCATTCTGTAAATTGATTCAAATGGGAAATTATGAAGCTGTTGAAGCTCTTATTGAATCTGGACAAGATGTCAATCAAAAATCAGGAGAATTAACTCCACTAATGTTTGCTGCTAGGCATAACAAAGTAAAAATCGCAAAACTTTTGATAGAAAAAGGAGCCAAATTAAAAACAAAGACCAGAAAAAGACTTACTGCTTTGGACTGGGCAAAACAATCAAAAGCAGATGGTGTCTATAAAGTGATAGAAGAAGCTTTGAAAAAAGCAAAAGCCAAAAAGTAAAAAGTAAAAAGCTCTGAGAAATCAGAGCTTTTTTAAAAACTAGCAAAACCAATAAGATAGATGGCAGCTGCCAACATAATTAATAGTAGTACTATTTTCTTTCTGAAACTTTTTCTATTCTCTTCTTTTAGTTGATTGCGAATCTTTCTTAGCTGACTCTTAGAGGCAGTTTTCTTAAACTGTAATTTAGTTTTTGAAGTATAATTTCCATGATCTTCTAATTTTTTAAAAACACTCTTTCTCCTTCTTTTGTTATTCTTCATACTTGCAACCATCGCTGCAATAGATCCACCTGCACTCATAGCCAATAAATTTTAGGTTATATATATATGTATTGAAAAATAATAAAACGTTACAATTTCAGCATTCTTGTTATTGATAAAAAGTGTAATTTTGTAGTCTTAATTTTAGAACTATTACTATGGGATTATTTGGGATGTTTAATCAAAAAGATACTACAAAAAATATTGAAGAATATTTAAATAAAGGAGCAATTGTTTTAGATGTTAGAACATTAGCAGAATGGAATGAAGGTCATATTGAAGGAGCAAAACATATTGTCTTAAATACAATTCCTGAAAATTTAGACGCCATTAAAGAGTTTCAAAAACCAATTATTGCAGTTTGTAAAAGCGGTGGAAGAAGTCAGAGTGCTACAGACTTTCTAGAACAAAACGGTTTAGATGTAATTAATGGTGGACCTTGGCAAAATGTTGCTCAATTTTTGGATTAATAATAATTATTAAATCCTTTTTTTCTTAAAGTTTCTAATCTTTTATATACTCTAAAAGAAGAAGTTAGTTTTCTAACAACAGCATAAGTCCCACCTAAAAGAGCCCCTGTAAATGCTCCCATAATTCCTGGATCAAAGTGATGTCCTGTAATCCAATATTTTATATAGAAGACAATAATACCAATAAAAATCGAAATTAAAAATACCTGTAATTTTGATTTTGAAAAATGAGCATAGATTGAAGTAACGAATCCAGTAATAATGGCTGTAGAGGTGATTTTAGTCCAAAAAATACCAAATATTGGGGTGTCTGTTGGAAGAAAAAATGAGGACATAAACATTCCAATAGCTGTTCCTGCCAATACCCCTATTATTATTTTTTGAATCATTATTACTTTTAGTAAAGTTTAAAAATACACATTTTTTTTATTAACCAATGTTATAAACACTTATCAATTTTTAAAAAGAAATTCTAGGATTTGATTTTTGAAGAGTTAAAATGTCTTTTTGGATTGTTTGAAGAAAATTTTGATGCTCCTTTGAATTAGGATTAAATGGTCTATGATTCATTCTTTTTTGGATAGAATCAACTTTGTTCATTGTGTTTTTTGATTCATCATCTATCCATGCTTCACAAAATTTTTCCCAGATATAATCAATTGCTGTTTTACTAGGATGAATCATATCTTCTTTATAGAAACGATAGTCTCTTAATTCATCCATCATAATCTCGTAACTAGGAAAATAAAACAACTTTTTTCGGGGCTCTACTACTTGATGAATTGCCGCAATTAAATGTGATTTACTTTGTTGATTTTCTACAAAGCCATCTTTTAAATGACGAATAGGAGACACGGTTAAAATGATATTTATACTAGGATTTACATCTTTCACTAAAGCTATGATAGATTCTAAACTTTCTGAAATTTCATCAACAAGTAATAATTCTTTTAAAAACTTTTTTTGTGGTACTTTCTGACAATTAGCAACTGTAGTATCTGTTTCAATGAAACGATAAGTCCAAGATGTTCCTAGAGTAATGATGATATGAGATGTCTCGTTGATTTGTTGATTTGTATGTTGAATTGCATCATTAAGATTCTGTAATAATTCCTCCTTTGAAGAAGAACTCATTTCGGAATGAGCATCAAAACAATGCCAACGTTCATTGAAAAAGAACACATCTTCATCTGTATATTCTTTTAGATTGATTGCATTAGTAATGAAGGTTTCTATTGCTTTAGGATGAAATAAAATACCAAATGGATTTTGTTGAGATTGAAACTTGTAATAATTGAATTTGTTACCAATATTTTCAGAAAAACAAGAGCCTAATAAAATTATCTTCGAATGATAATTTATAGGATAAATAGTTTCTTTAGAAAGAGGTATGTGTGTTTGAAAATTCATTTAGTATTTAGCACGGCATGTTGGGCATTCAAAACTATTATTCCCTTTTTTGAGTTTAATTCCATCAATATGTGTCACCACAAAATCTTGAATAAAAGCATAATTCGCCTCATGATTATTGACATCAATTTGCTTGTCTTTATACATTTCACGAATCTCATGATCATATTCTTGTTTTCCCCAACAATTTGGGCAAACACCATCAGGTGATTCATTTATTGCTTCACTGACTGGTTTTTTAAAAAAGGAAATTAGTTTTTCAATCATGATATAATTGTTTTAGTTTAAATAATCTTTAGCTTTATCTAATGCCTCAGAAATACCTTTAGGGTTTTTACCTCCTGCGGTTGCAAAGAAAGGTTGTCCACCACCACCACCTTGAATATACTTTCCAAGTTCGCGCACAATAGTTCCGGCATTTAGTTTATCGGAAACAATTTCTTTAGAAACATAACACGTTAAGATTGCTTTTCCATTGGTTTCTGCACCAAATAATAAGAATAAGTTTTTAAACTCTCCACCTAATTCAAACGCTAAGGTTTTAATTCCGTTTGCATCTAAATCAACTTGACTTGCTAAAAACTGAACGCCATTAATTTCTTGAAGCTCATTCTTTAAATCACCTTTTAAACTCTTGGTTTTGTCTTTTAATAATTGCTCTAGTTGCTTCTTCAGAGTTGCATTTTCATCTTGTAAAGATTGCAATGCTTTTACAGGCTCCTGAGCGTTATTTAATAAGTCTTTCATTTCATGAAAAACACGATTATTCTCAAAATAATAATCTTTAGTAGCATCCATGGTAATAGCCTCAATACGACGAATTCCAGAAGCAACAGCTCCTTCAGATTTAATTTTAAAATGCCAAATATCTGCGGTGTTTTGCACATGTGTCCCACCACATAATTCAATCGATTGAC
The DNA here is from genome assembly GCA_913060575.1 of uncultured Flavobacterium sp. Taxonomy (GTDB): domain Bacteria; phylum Bacteroidota; class Bacteroidia; order Flavobacteriales; family Flavobacteriaceae; genus Polaribacter. The sequence goes on along the minus strand of CAJXRR010000044.1, from coordinate 1,941 downwards.
CAAAACGAATAGAACGAACACTATCTCCGTATTTTTCGCCAAACAAACTCATTGCTCCATCAGCGATTGCCTCTTCTTTTGGAACACTTCTTTTTTCTATTAAAGGTAATTTTCCTTCAATTCTTGCATTTACAAAATTCTCTACATCACGTAATTGTTCGACTGTTAGTTTGGAAAAATGAGAAAAATCGAAACGTAAATATTTTGAATGAACTGCACTTCCTTTTTGTTCTACATGAGCTCCTAAAACTTCACGTAGTGCTTGATGTAATAAGTGCGTTGCGGTATGATTTGCAGCAGTTCTATTGCGTTGTTTTTTATCGACAACAGCTTTAAAAGATTGATGTAAGTCTTTAGGTAAATTTTTGGTAAAGTGTATAATTAAATTATTTTCCTTTTTTGTATCCAAGACATATACAACATCTCCTCTATTAGCTTGTAAATATCCTTTATCACCAACTTGACCACCGCCTTCGGGATAAAAAGGTGTTAGATTAAAAACTAATTGATATTGATCTCCCTCTTTTTTGGAAGTCACTTTTCTATAACGAGTAATCTTAACGGTAGTTTCTAAAGTATCATATCCTACAAATTCTTCTTCAGCATCTTCCAACAAAACGGTCCAATCATCCGTTGAAGACTCACTGGCAGAACGAGAACGTTCTTTTTGTTTTTTCATTTCAACTTCAAACCCAGCTTCATCTAAAGTCAATCCTTTTTCACGTAGAATTAGAGAAGTTAAATCTACAGGGAAACCAAAAGTATCGTATAATTCAAAAGCTTTTTTTCCAGAAATTATTTTAGTATCTGAAGCTTCAATTATTCCGTCTAATAAAACCAAGCCTTGATCTAATGTCCTTAAAAAAGAAGCTTCTTCTTCCTTAATTACATTTTCGATTAATTGTTTTTGAGCTTTTAATTCAGGAAAAGCACTTCCCATTTTTTTAGAAAGTACATCTACCAAACGATAAATAAAAGCTTCTTTCTTACCTAAGAATGTAAATCCATAACGAACAGCTCTACGTAAAATTCTTCTGATGACATATCCAGCTCCAGTATTACTTGGTAATTGCCCATCAGCAATTGAAAAAGCAACTGCTCTAACATGATCTACAATAACGCGAATGGCAATATCTGTTTGTTCATCTTTACCATATTTGACATTTGATATGGTTTCAATTTCTCGAATTAAAGGTGTGAAAACATCCGTGTCGTAATTAGATTTTACATCTTGTAAAACCATACACAAACGCTCAAATCCCATACCTGTATCAATATGCTTAGCTGGTAGATCTTCTAGCGTACCATTTGCTTTCCTGTTGTATTGCATGAAGACTAAGTTCCATATTTCAACAACCTGAGGATGATCCATATTCACCAAACTCTTTCCGTCTACAGCAGCTTTCTCTTCATCGGTTCTTATATCAACATGAATTTCGGAGCACGGTCCACAAGGTCCTTGTTCGCCCATTTCCCAAAAATTATCTTTCTTATTCCCCATCAAAATGCGATCTTCAGGAATGATTTGTTTCCAAAAATCATATGCTTCTTGATCAATAGGTAAATTATCTTTGTCGGTACTTCCTTCAAAAATAGTGACGTACAAAATGTCTTCAGAAATTCCGTAAACTTCTGTCAATAATTCCCAAGCCCAAGCAATGGCTTCTTTTTTAAAGTAATCTCCAAAACTCCAGTTTCCTAACATCTCAAACATCGTGTGATGATAGGTGTCATATCCAACTTCTTCTAGGTCGTTATGTTTTCCGGAAACACGCAAACATTTTTGGGTGTCAGAAATTCTATTGTTAGTTGGAACCCCATTTCCTAAAAAGTACTCTTTAAAGGGAGCCATTCCAGAGTTGGTAAACATCAACGTTGGGTCGTCCTTTAAAACCTGTCTCTTATACACATCTCCGAGCCCACGAGACCGTACTAGATCTC
>CAJXRR010000043.1 GCA_913060575.1 uncultured Flavobacterium sp. | reverse complement strand
ATTTTTGTAGATTTTATTCTTCATTACAATGTGGTAAAAATACGATTTAATCAAATATGATTTTAAATGAATTTGCCAACCCTTTAAAAGCTTTTAATTCTGCTCTTAAAGAACCAACGGCTAAAGAAGCTTTTAATTTTATTGGAATCTTATTTTCATCGGCAGTTACCCAAATGGTAACACTTTCACTTTCTTTAAAAACCCTTCCTGACTGAACAACGGGTCTAATTTTTAATGTTTTAATTTTTCCAAATTTAGTTCTTATGACTTCTCTTCCTAAGATTTTTAATTTAAATGGATAGGTTTTAGCATCAAAAAACATATCTAAAGCAATTTCATCGCCAGCTTTTAAGGTGTCAATATTTATATTTCTTAAATAATAAAATGCAGAGATCATATCTTGAACATCCTTGAAGCTAATTTCTTTGATGGTTTTGTATTTGAAATCTTCTATGGTTGCAACCTTTTTACTTTGATTGAACTTAATATCTCTTCGTATAATATGACCTCCTTCATTTACATTTCGTTTAAAAAGGTAAGGTTTTGAGTTTTCTACATCAAAGTAAGATTCATAAGTGTCTCTTACTTTAAAGAACCATCCAATAATGGTACTTGTTTTCCCAAAACCAGTTGCATGGAAGACTTTTTTACCATCTAGTTCTGTTTCCTCTAAATTAAGTGTTGCTGTTCCGGCTTTTAAAAAACCGCTGTAACTCATTTTATATTCAAGCCATTCGCCATTTTTGTAGGCTTTTTTGCTCTCTTGGGCAAACAGTGCACAAGAAAGGAGTAGTAAATAGCTAACTAAAATGATTCTTTTCATAAACATCAAACTTATAAAAATTGAACGACAATTTTCTCTTTTAAAACAAAAAGCCATCCGTTTTTGTAACAGATGGCTTTTTTTAACGATTATTTATCATTTTTAAAAGGTTCCCCAATTGGTAAGTTCGTCTTCTGACCATAAATAAGGATAGAAAATTCTTCGTTGATACTTGGGATGTAAATATTTTCTCCAGCTACTTCCTCCAGTGGCTTCTAATTCTTTTTCTTTACCCCCTAAATATTTTCCAGCGGCATTATAATGTGCTAAAACCCATTTTACATTTACTGTATAATCATAATGACGCATCGCTTTAATCAATTCTTCATCTTTTTGAACTTCTTCGGGTAACTGTTTAAATTTCTTGGACAAATTACATTCGTTGTAATCTTCCATAAAGTCAATAAAATCTCCCATGTACTTTTTATCAAAAAGCTTAATTAAGATTGATTTTTCTCCAGTGGTATGATTTTTACCGGCAGCCTGCCAATACAAGTGATCATAGGCATTTTTAAATGGCGAGTTTCTATCAATAGAATCTCTAAAACGATTGTCTATAAGGTTAATCAATTCTGTGGATGCGAATTCAATCTTTCGATATTGTGCGCTTTGAAATCCACTTGCAGGAGTTAATGTGTTTCTGAATTTAAGGTATTGTTCGCGCTCCATTCCATCTGCCATTACCGTGAAGGAATTACTTAGCATGTCGAAATATCTACTGATTCGCATCAAATGCATAGAGAATTTTTCTGCACTAACTTCATCAGTCATGGCTACTTGATCAATTTCCCATAAAATCATTTTAAACAATAACTCATTAACTTGATGGTACATAATAAATACCATTTCATCGGGCTGATTGGTTCTAGGAATTTGCAAGCCCAGTAAAGCATCCGTTTGAATATAATCCCAATAAGTTATAGGAGTACTCCAAAGCAAACCTTCTAACATGGAATCTAAAGGAACACCTAATTTTTGGTATTTCTCTTCAATGGCTTTTAATATTTCGTCTTTATCCATTTTGTTCTTTTTAGAACAAAGAAAAAAGAACCAAGAGTAAAGAATAAATGGTCTTGTTTCTTGGTTCTAATATCTTTTTTCTTTTATAATGTTCCTCTTTTTTCTTGTTCTCTTTCGATAGATTCAAACAATGCCTTAAAGTTTCCTGCTCCAAAACCTCTAGCTCCCATTCTTTGAATGATTTCAAAAAACAACGTAGGTCTGTCTTCAATTGGTTTTGTGAAAATTTGTAACAAATAACCTTCTTCATCTGCATCTATCATAATACCCAAACCTTTTAATTTTTCGATATCTTCTCTTAATTCGTGGCTAAATTCTTCCAATCTTCCTGGTACAGATCTATAATATTCTTCTGGTGGCGTTGATAAAAACTCAACTCCATTTGCTTTTAATTGAGATACTGTTTTTATAATGTCGTCTGTTGCCACAGCAATATGCTGTACACCTGAACCTTCATAAAAATCTAAATATTCTTCAATTTGAGAACGTTTTGCAGCTTTTGCTGGCTCGTTGATAGGAAACTTAATTCGACCATTTCCATTAGACATAACCTTACTCATTAAAGCAGAATATTCTGTGTGAATTTGCTTATCATCAAAAGATAAAAAGTTTTCAAACCCCATGACATCCTCATACCATTTTACCCAAACATCCATTTGGTTCCAGCCAACATTACCAACCATATGGTCTATGTATTTTAAACCTGCCGCTGGTGGATTATAATCTGACTCCCATTTTTGAAAACCTGGTAAAAATGCTCCGTTGTAATTTTTGCGTTCTACAAACATATGCACTGTTTCTCCGTAGGTATAGATTCCTGCTCTCACAACTTCTCCGTGTTCGTCAGATTCTACCGTAGGTTCCATATAAGATTTTGCACCTCTTGAAGTTGTTTCTTGATATGCTTTTCTGGCATCTTCTACCCAAAGGGCAATAATTTTTACACCATCTCCGTGTTTTACAATATGATCGTTGATTGGTGATTTACTATTTAATGGTGTTGTTAGCATCAACTTTATTTTATCTTGCGTTAAGACATAACTAACAGAATCTTTGGATCCAGTTTCTAATCCACGATATGCGTGTGATTGAAAACCAAAAGCGGTTTTGTAAAAGTGTGCAGCTTGTTTTGCATTACCTACATAAAACTCTACATAATCGGTTCCTAACAATGGAAGGAAATCTTGTGCTCCTTCAAATATTTTTTCTAGACCGTAGTCCACTGATTTTATTTCTTTTTTACTCATCTTTGTGAATATTAGAATAAAGAAAATAGAATAGAGAGAGAAGACTTCTAGAATTTGTTTTGAAAACCCATTGTCATTTTTTGAAACTCTACTGTTTTTTCTTCAATTATTTTTAATTGTTTGATAATTCACAAATGAAAATTATAGATACATTATTTCATTTGCACATTGATTCATTAAACTATTCTAGCCATGATTTATAATAATCTTCATCAGCAATTTTCATCGCTTCTTCCGTGACTTTTAATGGTTTAAAAGTATCAACCATCACAGCTAATTCTTCGGTTTTTGTATGACCAATACTTCTTTCAGTTGCGCCAGGGTGTGGACCATGAGGTATTCCCGCTGGATGTAATGAAATGTGTCCTTGATCAATATCATTTCTACTCATAAAATCGCCATCTACATAATATAAAACTTCGTCAGAATCTATATTGCTATGATTGTATGGAGCCGGAATAGAATCGGGATGATAATCGTACAAACGAGGCACAAAACTACAGATGACAAAAGCATTTGTTTCAAAAGTTTGATGTACCGGTGGTGGTTGATGAATTCGTCCAGTAATCGGCTCAAAATCATGAATAGAAAATGCATATGGATAATTATACCCATCATATCCTACTACATCAAAAGGATGAGAAGCATAGGTCATTTCTATAATTTCGTCCTGCTTTTTTACTTTGATTAGAAAATCACCTTTTTCATTATAGGTTTCTAATTCTTGAGGCTGACGAAGATCACGCTCACAAAAAGGAGAATGTTCTAATAATTGACCAAACCAATTTCTGTATCGTTTGGGTGTATAAACAGGAGAATAAGATTCAACAATAAACAGTCTGTTGTTTTCGTCATCGAAATCTAATTTGTAAATAATTCCACGAGGAATTACTAAATAATCTCCATATTTAAAATCTAGGTTTCCAAGATGAGTTCTTAACTTTCCTGTTCCTTTATGAATAAAGATAACTTCGTCTGCATCCGTATTTTTATAAAAATAGTCTGTTGTAGATTTTTTTGGAGCTGATAAAATAATATTACAGTCAGAATTTGTTAAAACAACTTTTCTGCTTTCTAAATAGTCGTTTTCTGGAGGTACTTGAAATCCTCTAAATCGGTACGATTGAATATTATTCCCTTTCGCTATTTTTGGCGCAACAGAATATTGTTTGCCAATATTTTTGACCATAGTTGGTCTGTGTTCATGGTAAGAATTGGTAGACATTCCGTCGAAACCAATCGTTCCAAATAGTTGTTCGTAGTACAAACTACCATCAGCTTTTCTAAATTGTGTATGTCTTTTGGGTGGAATTTCCCCGAGTTTATGGTAAAAAGGCATAGTTTCTAATGTAAAATGAATGAATGTTAAATGTAGCAATATTCAAATTGAAAAAATTGCACATCGTTAAATAGCTCAATAATTACATTAGAAAACCTACTCTGGATTTCTTTTGATAAGATTTTTTAGTAAAATTAATAACTCTAACCAATGCATAATTTAGCGTTTTAAAGAAGTATGCTCTACAAATATAATTAAAAGTATGAATGAAGCTTAACTCTCTGGAGCTAATTCTACTTCAAGTCCATCTAATTCTGAATTAATAGGAATTTGACAACCTAATCTGCTATTATCTTCTACGTAAAAAGCCTCTGCGAGCATTAAATCTTCATCGGGACCCATTTCTGGTAATTCGTGATCTGATTTTACGTAACACTGACACGATGCACACATCGCCATTCCTCCACAAACACCAATAGTTCCTTCTGGAGCTAATTCATAAGAGCGAATCACTTCCATTAAATTCATTGCCATATCTGTTGGCGCTAGAATTTCGTGTAGAGTTCCCTCTCGGTCGGTTATTTTGATGGTTATGTCCATAAGTAACTAGTTATTAGTGGTTAGTTCTTAGTTTTTTGATTGTAAAGATTTTATAAAACCAGAAATCATTTTGGCAATTTCATTAGAATCAGCAATCAATTCTTTTGCTTTTTCTTCATTTAAAAAGTTTAATCTAATTGATAAATAAAGAATAGATCTAACTTCACTATTAGAAGCTTTTGCAAAGTAAAGAAATCTTTTAAAATCTGTATTTGTATTTCTGTCAAAACCTTCAGCAATGTTATTAGATATTGAAACAGAAGCCCTAGTTATTTGATCTCTAAAAGAATAATCTCTACTATTTTTTAAAAATCGTGTAAATATTTACTGAAAAATCTTGTGATTTTTGCCAAACAATAATGTCTTCAAATCTTTTTATTCCCATAAGTACTGCAATTTTTTCTTATAAAGAGACTAATTACTTAGACCTAGGCACTAGCTACTATATTAATTTATTTTTTTAATAACTGCTTTTGGAGCTTCTTTTTTGGTTCCATCAAAACCTTCAACACCACCAACCGTAGTATATTTCATCACGTATTTTTTATCTGGATGAATTCTTTGATAAGCACTTTGACACATCAAAGTTGCTTCGTGAAATCCACATAAAATCAATTTTAATTTTCCGGGATAAGTATTCACATCTCCTATGGCATAAATTCCAGGAATATTGGTTTGATAATCTAACGCGTTATTTACTTTAATGGCATTCTTTTCAATTTCTAATCCCCAGTTAGCTATAGGTCCCAGTTTTGGTGACAATCCAAATAAAGGGATAAAATGATCTACTTCTAAATGAATTTTTTCATCACCATTTTTTATGATCGAAACTCCAGTAATATGATTTTCACCGTGCACTTCTTTCACTTCAGCAGGTGTTATCAACCTTATTTTACCAGCATCCTTAAATTCTTGTACTTTATCAACAGAATCTAAAGCACCTCTAAATTCATTTCTTCTGTGCACCAATGTAACTTCTGAAGCAACATCCGCTAAAAATATTGACCAATCTAAGGCAGAATCTCCACCACCAGCAATCACTACTTTTTTGTCTCTGTAAATTTCTGGATCTCTAATGATGTATTCTACACCTTTATCTTCAAAATCTGCAATGTTTGGAATTGGAGGCTTACGAGGTTCAAAACTCCCTAAACCACCAGCAATAGCAACAATAGGAGCGTGGTGTTTTGTTCCTCTATTTGTAGTAACGATAAAGGTTTCGTCTTCTAGTTTCTCAATGGTTTCCGCTCGCTCACCTAAGGTAAATCCAGGTTCAAACGCTTTGATTTGTTCTAATAATTTATCTGTTAAATCTCCAGCTAAAATTTCTGGATAGGCAGGAATATCATAGATAGGTTTCTTTGGATATATTTCCGAACATTGTCCTCCAGCTTGTGGCAATGCATCTATCAAGTGGCATTTTAACTTTAATAATCCCGCTTCAAAAACTGTAAAGAGTCCTGTTGGACCGGCACCAATAATTAAGATATCTGTTTTGATCATTTCTAACTAAAAATCAGGTAAAAATAAAAGTTGAATTGTTTTAATAAACTGATTTTTATCAGTTAATCAATGTTAATGACTTGTTGAATGTGCGGCGCATATTTTTTGATAGTAGCTTCTACACCATTTTTTAGCGTCATTTGATTCACAGAACAACCAATACAAGCTCCTTCTAATTGAACCTTAACGATAGCATTTTCTATAGACAATAGCTTGATGTTCCCACCATCACTTTCTAAAAAAGGGCGAATTTCGCTTAATGCTTTTTCAACATTTTCTAATGTTTCTTGTGTTGTCATAATCTTACTTTTTAACAGCGCTACAACCACTCATTGTTGTAATTCTCACAACTTCTGTAGGGGGCAAATTAGCATTTCTTTTTAGTAATTCTGAAACCATTTCTTTGGTAATGTCTGAAAATGCTTTTTCTAGTGGCGTGTTTACTTGCAACGCTACAGGATGTCCAACATCTCCAGCTTCACGAATACTTTGTACCAAAGGAACCTCTCCTAAGAATTTTGTTTGTATATCTTCCGCCAAATGTTTTGCACCATCTTTTCCAAAGATATAATATTTATTATCAGGCAATTCATCCGGAGTGAAATAGGCCATATTTTCTACGATTCCTAAAACTGGAACCTGAATACTTTCTTGTTGAAACATTGCCACTCCTTTTTTAGCATCGGCTAAAGCGATGTTTTGAGGGGTACTTACAATGACTGCTCCATTAATTGGAACGGCTTGTACTATTGATAAGTGAACATCTCCAGTTCCTGGAGGTAAATCGATTAGTAAAAAATCTAATTCTCCCCAATCTGCATCAAAAATTAACTGATTTAAGGCTTTTGAAGCCATTGGCCCACGCCAAATTACAGCCTGATCTGGATTGGTAAAGAAACCAAGAGATAATAATTTTACACCGTAATTTTCTACAGGTTTCATTTTAGAACGACCATTTATATTTACAGATAATGGTTTCTCTTTTTCTACATCAAACATTAAATGCATCGATGGACCATAAATATCGGCATCTAAAACACCTACTTTAAATCCCATTTTTGCCAAAGTAATGGCAGTATTTGCAGTAATAGTTGATTTTCCAACTCCTCCTTTTCCAGAAGCAATAGCAATGATGTTTTGGATATTTGGAATTTCTTTCCCTTTAATTAGGTTAGAATTCTCTTCTTTTTTTTGTTTTGGAGCAGATTTTACATTCACTTTTACATCAATACTTTCATCAACTTGCGAGTGAATTGCTTTTTTAATTTCTCCTTCAATTTTCTTTTTGGCTTGTAAAGTTGGATTGCTGATGGTTACATCTACAATCACTTCATTACCAAAAGCAACCACATTGGTTACATTGTTATTTTCAACGAGACTTTTTCCTTCACCAGGTTCGGTGATGGTTTCTAGTGCTTTGTATATATCTTGCTTTTTAAAAGACATTTGGTTTCTTTAAATTGATTCTAAATTGCAAAGATACTGCGAAAGCTTTAGATAATAAAGAGAGTAGATTCCAAATATTGATGAAGTAATCAATCTAGCTTATGGTAATTCTTTCATCGGATCCCAAAAGACTTTTTCTAAATCTTGTATTTGGTTTTCAATAATCACAATTCCTTCACTTTCTAATAGTTGTTGCATTAGATTGGTTCCCTCAAAATGATGTTTTCCAGTCAATAATCCTTTTTTATTGACGACTCTGTGTGCAGGAACTTCTGCTGTCTGATTGTGAGAATTATTCATTGCCCAACCGACCATTCTAGCAGAACGAGCAGCACCTAAATATCTAGCAATACTTCCATAATTTGTAACTCTTCCAAAGGGAATTAAACGAGCAACGTGATAAACTCTTTCAAAAAAGTTATCGGATTCTTTCATCTTGGAAAGATAACAAAATTGTTATTTTGAAATGAGTAAAGTAATTCAGAAATTAAAAAAAGAGATCCCTCATATTCATTCGGAATGACAAGATTGTTTTAGAAATTCAACTTGAATTGAATATATGTAATTGATTTCCCAACTTCTAAATATTGTTTTTCATAGAAAGTTTGTGTCGAAGTTACTTCCTCCGGTGCGCCATCATTTTTATACACATTATGATTTGCGTGCAGTATCTCATGACCTTCACCATGTAACAAGCCTAAAGTATACCCGTGCATAAACTCGCTATCTGTCTTTAGATTTATGATACCATCTTCTTTTAAAATATGATGATATTTTTTCAAGAACTCTTGATTGGTCATTCGATGCTTGGTGCGCTGATATTTTATTTGAGGATCTGGAAAAGTAATCCAGATTTCATCCACTTCGTTTTTTGCAAAAATAAAATCGACCAATTCAATCTGAGTTCTAATAAAAGCAACATTAGACAAACCTTCTTCTAAAGCTGTTTTTGCTCCACGCCAAAAACGAGCGCCTTTAATATCGATGCCAATAAAATTTTTATCAGGATTTTTTTCAGCTAGTGCGATGGTATATTCTCCTTTTCCACAACCTAATTCTATAATGATAGGATTACTGTTCTTAAAAAAAGAATGCCATTTACCTTTATGAGTAAAGTTATTTAAAACTTCTTCTCTAGTAGGTTGAATGACATTAGGAAACGTTTCGTTTTCTTTGAAACGTTTTAATTTGTTTTTGCTTCCCAAAATGGTGCTGATTATGCGATGTCTTCAGTTCCTTCTTTGACGAACTTGCGAGATTCTTTCATCCAGTAAGCTAATAAAACTAATAGTACTACTAGGAATCCCCAATTAACAGCATTTGAAATCCACCAGCCTTTGTCTGCAGTTGCAATTGTTAGGCGTAACCATTCAAAAGGTGAAAACAAAACTTCTGTGAATAATTCACCAATCCATTTGAAAATATTGAATGCTATCATATCTTAAGTATATTTACGCTGCAAAAATATAAAAACTAATAATGCTAGCCAATTTTTTTGGGAAATCTAATCCTGCAAATTTTATCATCATTTTTCTAATTTTTTTAGTCATTTATTTTGCTACGCTATTTTCAAATTATTCTATTGATACATTTGATTTGGATTTTATACTATATCAGTTTTCTATGCTAGGATTATTTGTCTTAGTCTTCTTTTTTTTCAATTTTATTTTATCAAAAAACAAGTTGACATTATACAATTCTTATGGATTTTTACTTTTTGTATTACTGTTTGCGTTTTTTCCTCAAACAATGTTTTCTAGACAAGAAGTTATTTTAAATCTTGTGTTATTAATTTTTTTAAGAAGAGTTTATAGCTTAAGAAGTAATAAGGTTGTTTACAAGAAAATTTTAGATTGTGGATTTTGGCTAGGAATTCTTTTCCTTTTAGAACCAACAAGTGTGATATTTGGAGTATTAATCTTTGTCTCAATTGGGTTATTTCAAAAGCTTAAAGCTAGAACCATTTTAATTCCTTTAGTAGGTTTTCTAATTCCTGTTTTTTCTTACTTTACCTATTGTTTTTGGTATGACAAAACAGATGAGTTTACAAATTTGTTTTTATGGTATTCTGATTTTGACTTTCATCTTTACATTAAGAAGCCACTATTATTTTCATTTCTTTTTTTAGGACTCTTAACACTCATTTCTATATTTTTAAAAACACCTAAAGTCTTCTTAATTAGCGGTAGTTATAGAAAATATTGGATTCTTATTATTTTTAATCTAATCATAGCAATTGCAGTTGTTTTGATTCAAAAAACACATACTGGTATCGAAGCGATGTTGTTGTTTTTTCCAGTATCTATTATCATTACAAATTGGGTAGAAGGAATAAAGAAACCCATACTAAAAAATATTTTTTTAGCATTATTTATAGGAGCTCCAATAGTGTTCTTTATAGTTTAGTTCCAAAAGAAAGATCTCCAGCATCTCCTAGGCCTGGGACAATATATCCTTTATCATTTAAAAGATCATCAATATCTGCAATCCACAAATCTGTATTTTCTGGAAAATGGTTTTTTACAAAATCAACACCTTCTTTTGCTCCAATAACGGAAACTATATGGATTTTTTTAGGTGTTCCAAACTTTTTAATTGCTTCATAAACGGTCACTAAAGACTGTCCGGTTGCCAACATCGGATCCGCAAGAATTAAGGTTTTGCCCTCCAAAGAAGGAGAAGCAAAATATTCTACTTTAATTTCAAATTCATGATTATTATTTGGGTGATATCTGTAAGCAGAAATAAAAGCATTTTCTGCGGTATCAAAATAATTTAAAATTCCTTGATGTAAAGGAAGTCCAGCTCTTAAAATAGAGCAAATAACTAAATCATTTACTAATTTAGATGATTCTTTTTCGCCTAAAACAGTCGTAATCTGTTCTTTTTGAAAAACCAACTCTTTACTCAATTCATAGGATAAAATTTCTCCAATACGTTCTATGTTTCTTCTAAAACGCATCGAATCTTTTTGAATCTTTTCGTCTCTAATTTCTTTGATAAAAGTATTTAAAACCGAATTATCTTTTAATAAATGATGAATAATCATAGAGTAGTTTTTCTAGATTTAAATATTGACTTTGAATAAAATTTGTACCTTTCGTATATCCAAAAGTACATTATTTCAATAATTTATACTTGGATTGCTTTATTATAAACAACCAAAAGTTTACAACCAAAACTAAGAAAAGAGTCAATAAGACTCTTTTTTTATTCACTTAATAATGATACTGCTTTTTTTATAATTGCTGTTGGTTTGATGCTTTCCATTACATTTTCATAGCCATCAAAAAAAGTATTCCCATAAATTGAACATGGAATTTTAGGATATTTTTCTAAATCAGGTAAAATACAGTAATCACTAGGTTGGTTAAATGGCGAAAAACCAGCAAATGGATGTGTTACTCCCCAAATAGTAATCGTTTTTATTTGTTGCATTGCAGCTAAATGAGCATTTCCAGAATCCATAGAAATCATAAGATCTAAATGACTAATGAGCTCTAATTCTTGAGTAAAAGTGATTTCACCTGCGACATTTATACAGTTTTTATACTTGCTTTCAATTCTCTTTAAAATTTCTATTTCGTGATGTCCGCCACCAAAAAGAAAAATAGTAATCCCTTTTGAAGAGAGTTCTTCAATTACTTCTTCCATAAGATTTAAAGGATATACTTTTCCTTTAAATGCAGCAAAAGGCGCAACACCAATCCATTTGTTTTCTTTGTGTCCAAACTTAATAATGATGTTTTCAGAAAGTGGTTTTCTATCGATAGGTTTTGGGTTCGAAATAGTTACTTTAAAATCTAGTTTAGATAATACATCTACATAGCGTTGATGTGAAGTTTTTAATTGCTTGAAAATTTTATTTTCCGAACGAGTTAATGCTTTCTTAGCAGCTCGCCCTTTATCTATTTTAGCAATTGAAACAGGAGTCATTGCAAAGAATTTTCTAAGGATTTTAGATCGGACTACATTATGAAAATCGGCAACATGTGTAATGTCTAATTTTTGTAAACTTCTAAATAGTCGATAGATGCCAATGATTCCCTTGTGTTTTCCTTTTACATCAGCTTCATAAAACGAGACATTAGAAATTCCTTCAAACAAAGGTTTTAAAAATGGTTTAGATAACACTGTTATTTTACAATTTGGATGTTGTTTAACCAATGCTCTAATTACGGGAACAGTCATCGCTACATCTCCCATTGCAGAGAGTCTAATAATTAAAATATGTTGAGGTTTTAACACAAAAAAATATTTAGTTGTAAATGTAATCTTTTCATCAGAATTAAATTTACATCAAAATTTATTATGCAACTTTGCCATCTTAAATAAAGAGAGAAGTATGAAACCAAGATCAATGGCTATCATAGCACTATTTATAGCTGCATTAATATACGGAGTAACATTCACCATTGCAAAGGAAGTAATGAATGTTCATATCAAACCTTTTGGATTTATCTTACTTAGAGTTTCAGGTGCAACTTTAGTTTTTTGGTTGGTTGGCCTTTTAGTAAAAGGAGCTAAACCTATCGAAAGAAGTGATTACAAGAAAATTGCGTTAGCTTCTTTTTTCGGTGTGGGCTTAAACATGCTTACTTTTTTTAAAGGATTAAGTTTTACAACACCTATAAGTGCTTCCGTAATTATGGTAACTACACCAATTTTAGTGCTTATTTTTTCAAGTATTATTATCAGAGAGAAAATACCTAATTTTAGAATTTTAGGAGTAATTATTGGTCTTGTTGGGGCAGTACTTTTAATTATGTATGGGCATGTTTCAGAAGGAGATGCAAGCAATAGAACTTTAGGAAATATTTTAGTTTTTATAAATGCGGCATCCTATGCAATGTACCTTGTAGTTGTGAAAGAATTGATCGTAAAATACAATCCAATTATTTTTGTAAAGTGGTTGTATTTATTTGGATTATTCATGGTCTTTCCTTTTGGTATTTCAGAATTTTTAGAAATTTCTTGGCAAGAAATGCCAACGGATATTTATTTAAAAACAGGTTTTGTAATTTTATTTACAACTTGTATTACCTATCTGTTTAACCTATTTGCATTGTCTAAATTAAAGCCGACAACGGTTAGTGTTTTTATTTATTTACAGCCAGTAATCGCAACGATTTATGCTCTTATCGTTGGAAGTGATCAACTTAACATCACAAAAATTGCAGCAACTCTGCTTATTTTTTCAGGCGTCTTTTTAGTAACAAGGCAACCAAAAAAATCGGCTAAATAAAAATGTATCTTTGTAGTCTATTTAAAAAATAATACATGATTCAATCCATGACGGGTTACGGTAAATCCGTATTACATTTATCAGATAAGAAAGTTACCATAGAAGTAAAATCTTTAAACAGTAAAAACTTAGATTTAAATGTTCGTATTCCTTCTTATTATAGAGAAAAGGAACTAAACGTTAGAAAAGAATTAGCTTCTAAACTAGTGAGAGGAAAAGTAGATTTTTCTATTTATGTTGAAATGACCGCTGATGAAACTTCGACAACGGTAAACAAAGGTGTTGTTGCAGAATACATGCAACAACTAAGAAATGTGGTTCAAACAGGTTCATCTGATGATGTTGAACTGCTAAAGATGGCTGTAAAAATGCCTGATGCTCTTAAAACTTCTCGAGAAGAATTAGATGAAAATGAATGGACGCAAATCAATCAGAATATACAAGAAGCGATTAAAGAAATCATTCAATATAGAGTAGATGAAGCCGCATCTTTAGAAGATGATTTTAAATTGCGAATTCAAAATATCCAATCGTACTTAGAAGAGGTAAAGTCATTTGATGAAGCCAGAATTGAATATGTAAAAGAACGCTTAAAAAAGGCGATTGACGATTTAAAAGTAGAAACTGATGAGAATCGTTTTGAGCAAGAGCTTATATATTATCTAGAGAAATTAGATATTAACGAAGAAAAAGTTCGTTTAGCCAATCACTTAACTTACTTTTTACAAGAATTGGCAACTGATGATTCTAATGGAAAAAAATTAGGTTTTATCGTTCAAGAAATAGGAAGAGAAGTCAATACTATTGGATCTAAAGCTAATTTTGCACCCATGCAAAAAGCGGTCATTCAAATGAAGAATGAGT
Source organism: uncultured Flavobacterium sp. (assembly GCA_913060575.1). GTDB lineage: Bacteria > Bacteroidota > Bacteroidia > Flavobacteriales > Flavobacteriaceae > Polaribacter. The sequence goes on along the minus strand of CAJXRR010000043.1, from coordinate 2,513 downwards.
TAGAAAAAATTAAAGAACAAATATTAAACGTGCTATAAATGTCTGATTTTAAAGGAAAATTAATTGTCTTTTCAGCACCTTCCGGTTCCGGTAAAACGACCATTGTCCGTCATCTATTAAATCAAGAAGAATTTGGCTTAGAATTTTCAATTTCTGCAACATCTAGAGAAGCTAGAGGAAAAGAAATTAATGGAAAAGATTATTATTTTATTTCAGCAGATGAGTTTAAACAAAAAATTAAAGCTGACGAATTTTTAGAGTGGGAAGAAGTGTATATCAATAATTTCTATGGAACTTTAAAAACTGAGGTAGAACGTATTTGGGCAAAAGGAAAACACGTTATTTTTGATATTGATGTTGCCGGCGGATTAAGAATTAAGAGAAAATTTCCGGATAGAACTCTAGCGGTTTTTGTGAAACCTCCAGACATGAATGAATTAATCATCAGATTAAAACAAAGAGGAGAAGAAACCCCAGAAAAAATTGCCATGCGTGTAGCAAAAGCTCCAACAGAGATGGCAACAGCGCCACAATTTGACACCATCATTTTAAATGATGATTTAGCCACAGCACTGAAAGATGCCGAAGGCTTAGTTGCTAATTTTTTAAAGAAATAAGAAATGAAAATTGGATTGTATTTTGGTACATTTAATCCAATTCATGTGGGTCATATCATTATTGCAAATCATCTTGTAGAATATTCTGATTTAGATGAAATTTGGATGGTAGTAACACCTCACAACCCCCATAAAAAGAAAAGCTCTCTTTTAGAAAATCATCATCGATACGAACTCGTTTATATTGCATTAGAAGACTACCCTAAAATCAAACCTTCTGATATAGAATTTAAATTACCACAGCCAAATTACACAGTAAACACATTAGCTCATATTGGAGAGAAATATCCTCAACATGAGTTTAGTTTAATTATGGGCGAAGACAATTTAAAAAGCTTTCACAAGTGGAAAAATTATGAAACCATTTTAGAAAATCACGAAGTGTATTGTTATCCAAGAATTGCTGAGGGAACGGTTAAAACCACGTTTGAAAATCATCCCAAAATTCATAAAGTTGATGCTCCTATCATACAAATTTCTGCAACTTTAATTCGAGACGGAATTAAGAACAACAAAAATGTAGCTCCAATGCTTACTAAAGAAGTTTGGAACTATATTGACGAGATGAACTTTTACAGAAAGTAAAGACTCCAAATTTCTTTTAGATTAAATTTTATTCCATAATTTTAACATAGGATACAAAATCTCACAATAAAGGTTTCGTTGTATATTTGTGTAATCATAGATTTTTAAATGGCTCAAAACAAAAAAAAGAAAGGCAAGTTAAAACAAAAACTCACTGATAAATATCGGTTAGTTGTTTTAAATGAAAATACTTTTGAAGAAAGACTTGCTTTAAAACTATCACGTTTAAATGTGTTTATTTTTGGTGGAGTTTTTTCAATATTACTAATTTTCGGAACCATTTTATTAATCGCTTTTACACCAATAAAAGAATACATTCCTGGATATTCTTCAACAAAATTAAAAACAGATGCGACCAAGCTAACTTTTGAGACAGACTCACTAAAAAATAGGTTAGCGGTTTTAGAGAATTACACGAAATCCATAAAGTCGGTTTTAACAGGTGAAATAACTGCAGATGACACCATAGACTCTATTCAAGAGCTTTCTAAGAGAACTCAAATTGATGAAAGCAAATTAAATGCAACAAAACAAGATTCAATTTTTAGAGAAAAAATAGAAAGTAGAGACCGTTTTCCATTGTCTGATGAATTACAAAACAAAGTCAAAATTGTCTTTTTTGCGCCCATTAGCGGAACCGTTTCTCAGTCATTTAATTCAGAAAATAAACACTTTGCCCTAGATGTAGTTGCAAAAACAGGAACGCCTGTTAAAGCGGTTGCAGATGGTACCGTAATCTTCTCCGAATGGACTACAGAAACAGGATATGTAATCATTATTAAGCATGCTAATAATTATATTTCGGTGTATAAACACAACGGTACTTTACTAAAAGAACAAGGAGATTTAGTTCAGTCGGGTGAAGCCATTGCCAGCGTTGGTTCTACAGGTGAATTAACTACCGGGCCACATTTACATTTTGAACTTTGGAGTGACGGATATGCTGTAAATCCAACTAATTATATAGATTTTCAATAAATGAGTATAAAATCGATATTTGCGATTCCTTTTGCAAAAAGAGCTCGAAAAAAAGTTTATAAATGGGCTTTTAGTCCACATATTACACAACAAAAAGTTTTTAAAAAACTCATCAGTCAAGCAAAAGATACTGCTTTTGGAAAAGATCATAATTTTGATAAAATCACTACTTATTCAGATTTTAAAAAGCAAGTAAAAGTTACAGATTACGAAGGTTTAAGATCTTATGTTGATAGAATTGTTGCAGGTGAAAAGGATGTGTTATGGAAAGGGAAACCACTTTATCTGTCTCTTATACACATCTGACGCTGCCGACGATCTACTCTGTGTAGA
>CAJXRR010000042.1 GCA_913060575.1 uncultured Flavobacterium sp. | reverse complement strand
CTACACAGAGTAGATCGTCGGCAGCGTCAGATGTGTATAAGAGACAGATCACAAGAGGCACCCAATTTTTTTAATTGTTCTAAAATAATACCACCATATTCGTCTTTCCAATCAAAGGCATGTTGTAAAAATTCTTCTCGGGTTAAATCGCTTTTATTGATGCCTTGTTCTTTTAACTTGGCAACAACTTTTGCTTCGGTTGCAATAGACGCATGATCGGTTCCGGGAACCCAACAGGCATTTTTTCCTTGCAAACGCGCTCTACGAATTAAAACATCCTGAATAGTATTGTTTAGCATGTGTCCCATGTGTAAAACTCCCGTTACGTTTGGCGGTGGAATTACGATGGTATAGGGCTCTCTTTCATCTACTTCTGAATGAAAATAATTGTGTTTCATCCAGTAATCGTACCATTTACCTTCTACTAAACTTGCATCATATTTTGATGGAATATTCATACTATTTTGTGCTTTTAGAATACAGCTCACAAAAGTACAATTATCTCTTGTATTTGAAAGGATGGAGTCCTTTTTTTGATTAAATTTGTTATGTAATTATGTATTAAAATTAATTCTCATGAAAACCTTTTATACTTTTATCACCGTTTTATTGATTAGTGTTTCTTCTTTAGCGCAATCGAATGACGATCAGAAACCAGCATTTAAGTTTGTTACTGAAACCATCAACTATGGTAAAATTACACTGGGATCAAATGGCGTTCGTGTTTTTGAATTTACCAATACAGGTAAATCTCCACTTATCATTACACAAGTAAAAGCTTCTTGTGGATGTACCGTTCCTAAAAAACCAGAGCAACCTATTATGCCAGGAGAAAAAGGAAAAATTGAGGTTTCTTATGACACCAAAAGACCGGGAGGTTTTTCTAAAGCGATTACTATTTTTTCTAACGCTAAAAATCCTCGAAAAATGGTAAAAATTAAGGGGTTTGTAGAAAAAGTAACTGCTCCAGAAAAGAAAAAGAGCATGCTGTCTGAAGATAGTTAGACAATTCTTTTAAGTTTAAATTCTAGCGTAATTAATTGCTCATTACGCATAATTGTTAAACGAATTTTCTTGTTTGCCTTTTGCTGAAACTTACCAATGATTTCTTCTAAATTGTAATTATAAACTGGCTTTCCGTTTATTCGCATCAACACATCACCTTTTATAACTCCTGCTAAATCTGCCGGCGAACCTTTTAAAACCTCATTCACTCGAAAGCTTGGTTTAAATTTGTACACATAATTGGTTACTATATTTACTGTGTTTCCTCCGCTTCCAGAATTGGCAGCTCTACCATAACTTTCAGCTAGGCTACTTGATTTCTCTTGAACTAACATTTTTCCATTGTAGACAACTTCAATACCACTCATATTGTAGTTAAATCCGCCAGAGAGTGATCCATTTTTCTGAAGTGTTAAACGTTTGTTCGGATAATCGATCCACACTTTAAATCGCTTTAAAATACCGCTACCAACACTACCGTTTCTAGCTTTAAAACGTCTTGCATTCTTGGTGGATATGGTGTCTAAAAATGAAACCGTTGGATATTTTATATTGTAATCCCCTAATTGTAAAGAAGTAATTCTACTTCGTTTTCCAAAAATTGTTCCGCTTAAACCAACACCTAAGAAATCTAAAAAGTACTTCTCTGGTGTTACTATTTCTTCTTTGCTGTGTTCAAAAAGCCATAAAGCATCGGATCCACCAGAATCTACCAATAATTTAACAGGAACTGTTTTGGAAGAATCATTTAAAACAACATTGACGTCTATATAGGGTTTTCTTTGATAGAGGGTTAGAGGGAAAACTTCACATTTTTTACACTTTTTATATCGGAAATACGTAGGATCAAAAAAGCGAATTTTTTTACTTTTATAATTAACTCTTAGAATTAAATCTTTGAGAAGGTCATACCCAATAACTCCATGAATGGTCATTCCCATTTTAGCTGATAAATCAAATTCATCTTTAAGAACGATAAAGACACGCTGATTATTACTCACTAAATTCTGAATTCGGAATCTATTATTATTAGAAACTATGGCGTCTACGGGCAATCCTTTTCCTAAACCTCTTAATTGAAATTTCTTGTCAAGACGTAAAAAAATGGTATCGGCATTAGAAGAGTTAAAAACGATTGTTTTGTTAACCCCTGTATCTAAAATAAAATTGAGTGGTTCTCCATTAATTTCAAGTGGAATAACTATGATGTTGTTGATGAGTTTAAAGTTGACATCTTCAAACTTTTTATTTTTATCAAAAAAACGAAAACCAGTATTCTGACTACTTAAAGCAAAAGTAGAAAGAAGAAATAAACTCAGAAATATGGTCCGTAAAATTTTAATCAAAGGAATATTTTATATCTAATAAAAGTACATAATTTTAGAAGTTAAGATTTTAATTTTAGAAAACTTTAACCTTTTTAAAGACCAAAGAAAACTAGACTATTTGTGAAATATATTTCGCAAATTTGCAATACAAATTCAATTTTATCATAAATGCCTTCAATATCTATCAAAGGGCTTTCAATGCCTGAATCACCTATAAGGAAATTAGTGCCATTTGCAGAAGCTGCAAAGAAAAAAGGGAGAATAGTATACCATTTAAACATTGGACAACCAGATATTAACACACCGCAAATAGCTTTAGATGCTGTATCTGTGCACTCGCTTAAGATTTTAGCGTACACAAGGTCTGAAGGTTCTGAAGAATATCGTCAAAAAATATCAAACTATTATAGCAAACATGATATCCATGTTGATAGTGATGAGATTATTGTGACCACCGGTGGTTCTGAAGCCTTATTATTTGCTTTTGGAAGTGTGATGGATGTTGATGATGAAATTATTATTCCTGAACCATTTTATGCAAATTACAACGGTTTCTCTACAGCCTCTGGCGTCAATATTGTTCCTGTAATTTCTAAGATTGAAGATAATTTTGCTTTACCTCCAATAGAAGAATTTGAAAAATTAATTACGCAAAAAACAAAGGCAATTTTAATTTGTAATCCTGGAAATCCAACCGGATATTTATATAGTAAAGAAGAAATTCAAAAACTTGCTGCTATTGTAAAAAAACACGATTTGTTTTTAATCGCAGATGAAGTTTACAGAGAATTTGCTTATGATGGAGTTGAGCATTATTCAATCATGCAAGAAAAGAGCATTCAAGAAAATGCCATCATGATTGATTCGGTTTCTAAGCGTTACAGTATGTGTGGAGCTAGAATTGGATGTTTAGTTTCAAAAAACAAAGAAGTAATTGCTACGGCAATGAAATTTGCGCAAGCAAGGTTAAGTCCACCAACCTTAGCACAAATTGCTTCTGAAGCAGCTTTGGCCACTCCTCAAAGTTATTTTGATGAAGTTATTGAAGAATATGTAGAAAGAAGAAATACCTTGATCGCAGGGTTAAAAGAAATTGAAGGCGTAAAGGTTGCCACTCCAAAAGGAGCTTTTTATTGTGTAGTAGAATTGCCCATTAAAAATTCGGATCATTTTGCACAATGGTTATTAGAATCTTTTCATGTAGACAATGAAACCGTTATGGTTGCACCTGCAGGAGGATTTTATTCGACTCCCGGAGTTGGTTTAAATCAAATTCGTATCGCCTACGTGTTGAATAAAGAGAGTTTGTTAAAAACAATCAATATATTAAAAGAAGCTTTAAAAGTTTATCCTGGTTAATGCAGATTTCTGAAAACATTTCACTGAAAAAATATAATACGTTTGGTATTGACGTCAATGCAAAACGTTTTATAGCTGTGACTAGTTTTTATGAATTACAAGAGGTGTTAAAAACAGAAAAAGATGTTTTTTTGTTAAGTGGCGGAAGCAATATGCTACTCACTAAAGACATTGACCAGTTAGTTATTCATATCAATATCAAAGGAATATCTATAGATTCTGAAGATGAAAATCATGTCTACTTAACTGTAAACGCTGGTGAAGATTGGCATGAATTTGTAATATGGTGTATTTCTCAAGACTATGGAGGAATTGAAAATCTTTCCTTAATTCCTGGAAATGTTGGCACCTGCCCTATTCAGAATATTGGCGCTTATGGTGTAGAAGTAAAAGATGTCATTACGAAAGTACAGGCTCTAGAAATTGATACTTCAAAAAAACTAGAATTTTCTAACTCAGCATGTCAATTTGGGTATCGAAATTCTATTTTTAAAAATGAGTTGAAAGGAAAAGTTGTGTTAACATCAGTGAGTTTTAAATTGACTAAAAACGCTCATCAGCTTAATACTAGTTATGGTGCCATTGAAACAGAATTGCAAGATCAAAATATTACAGTTCCAACCCTAGAGGACGTTTCTAACGCTGTCATTAAAATCCGACAATCTAAATTACCAGATCCAAAGCAAATTGGAAATAGCGGAAGTTTCTTTAAAAATCCGGTTATTTCTAGTGAGCATTTCAACAAACTTCAAAAAAAATATTCAAAGATTCCGAGTTACAAAGTTTCAGACGATGAAATTAAAGTTCCTGCGGGTTGGTTAATAGAAACTGCTGGTTTTAAAGGAAAACGATTTGGAGATTTTGGAGTTCATGAAAAACAAGCACTTGTATTGGTGAATTATGGAAATGCTTCTGGTAAAGACATCTTTGAATTGGCACAAAAGATTCAAGAAGTCATCTTAAAAACCTTTGACATTACACTTGAAATTGAAGTGAATGTGATACCGTAAAGAATTATCATTTTTAACACTCTAATCCTTTACCATCCCTTTTTAATTTTTAATTATTACTTACAAAAGGATCAGAATACTTTTCATCAGAAATAAAGTTATTATCGGTCAAGGTCATTAGAAAATCGATCAAGCCTTGTCTTTCAGCTGGAGTTAAATTTAATCTTCGTACTTGACCGCCAGCAACTCGTAATCTGTTATCTAAATCGTTGCTATTTTGAATTCCATTATCATAATGGTCTACTACGTCCCCCAACGTAGCAAATCGACCATCATGCATATACGGAGCAGTTAATTCTATATTTCTTAATGAACCTGTTTTAAAAGCTCCTCTATCATTATTTCCATCAGCAACTCCAGTAACACCTATATCTGTTAGTATTGCATCTAAACCATTATTTCTAGCTTGATCGCCAACAAAAGCATTGGTATCATGACAGTCTGAACATCTTGTTCTATTGCTAAAGAATAAATTTTTACCTAAGTTTTCTGACGCCGTAAAGTTTGGGAAATTTACTTGTGGATTATTAGTTGCAGCCAAACCTGCATCGAATTTAGATTCATAAGAAACCATCGATCTTATGAATTGTGCCAACGAAAGAGAGATTCTTTCTCTGGTTGCTATTGAATCACCAAAAGCTCTTGCAAAAAGGACTTTATAATAGGTTTCTGCTCCTATTTTGTTTTCTAATTCATCTAAGGTTAATCCCATTTCTACTGCATCTTGAATAGGCATTAGCACTTGATCTTCTAAAGTTTCAGCTCTTTCATCCCAGAAAAATCGTCCATTATTATAAAACTTAGCATTGGCTAAGCCCATAGAGTTTCTTCCGGTTAAACCACCTTCAAAACCAACACTTAAAATGGCTGTATCTGAAAAACCATCTTCTTGATTGTGACAAGAAGCACATGCAATCGTATTGTTTGCAGATAGTTTTTTATCATAAAATAAAACTCTACCTAAAGTTGCTCCAGGATTTGTAATGGGATTATTGTTTGGAGTATTGTCTTCATTTTGCAAATCATTGTCCAAGAAAAATGCTGGCAATTGAATATTCGCGTAATTAAATGAATCTTCGGGAAGGTTTAAGATTCCGTTAAAAACATCCTCAATAATTACATCACCATCTGAGATTGAAATATCAACATAGTCATCATCATTATTACAGGAAGTAAAACTGATAACCAACAAAGCAAAAAATAAAATTTTTAAAATTTTCATCATACGATCTTTTAAGATTAAACAAAATGTAATTTTTCATCATTCTTTGCTATTGTTTTATCTTTAGATGTATTGTTTCTAAAAAACTTGCGTTCGCTCTTAAAAATTTTCTCTTTGTGGTGGCGGACCTCTTCTATCGCCCCCTTTTCTTGCAGGCTTCGGACCTCTTTTACGAAGTGCTTTTTGTATAATTTTATCAAATTTGAGAGCTTGTTCTTCTGAACATAACTTTCTAACTTGACTAAAAAAAGCAAATAATTCTTGTTGTTTTAAGCTCTCTAAATGCCCTATTTTATTGGTAATTGAATCTGGTGAAAAATTAGAGATATGAAATGAATTGAATAATTCTTTTCTTAACATATCTAAATCATTGTCTAATTGACGCATTTCTCTTCGATGAATTTGATCTAAAAAGGCAAATCGTTCTTCTTGATCTTCTGAAAATTTTAATTCCTTAGTAATAAAGTTTTTTCTTGGAGGATGCTCATTCTTTGGCCCTTTATTAAAAATCATAAAAAGCAATATAAAGTTAGATAGGGTGATAAGAATTAAGAACGTATAAAGTAGTTTTTTCTTCATCTTTAGTTAATTGAAATACTGTTGGTAGATTCTAAATTATAGTCTTGTACAAAAGTTTCGAACTCTGATAATTGTTCTTGAGAAGTCTCTGTAGAAGAAAAGGAATAATAAATTGCGCCAATATTAACACAGATAATCAGTGCTAATGAAGACAATTGAAGTTGCGGACTAAACCAACTAAAAGAAGGCTCTTTAACTTCTTTTTGTTGCGCTATGGTATTCAATACTTTATTCTTAAAGAAAGGACTTACTTGTACTTCTTGAATGGAATCTAAAATGTTTAAAGTATTGTTGTTTCCTAAATTTTTGTTTTTTGTTGTTTTCATCACTATGTTCTTAGATGCAATATATTTTTAAAACTTGCGCTTATTGTTCGTTTTTATAAAAATCTTCTAATTTCTTTTGTAAATTCTTTTTCGCTCTAAACATTATCGACTCTACAGACGATAAACTTTTTCCTGTAATTTCTACAATTTCCTGATAACTTTTACCATCTAATTTTGCCAAGGTAAACACAACTCTTTGACTTTCTGGCAAAGTGTTAATGGCAAAATATATGGTTTCGGATTTTTCTTTATTCTCTAATAAAATTCCTGGATGATTAAACTCCGTATAGAAATTAGTTTTATCCATTGGTATCTGATTTCCTGTGATGCTTTGCATAAAAGCAAATCGTTTTTTAGCATTCTTTTTTCTAATAAATTCTAAGCATTTATTGGTACAAATTTTATAAATCCATGTAGACAGCTTTGAATCTCCTTTAAATTTAGATACAGATTTATAGACCTCTAAGAAAACTTCTTGCGCCACATCTTCTGCATCTTCTTTGTTGGGTACAAAAGATATGCAGGTGTGAAAAACCTTTTGCTGATAATCATCTAATAACTGACTAAAAGCAGCTTGGCTACCCGATTTTAATTTTTCTAAAAATTCTTCTTGGTTGGTCAAATGAAACGTTTAATTCATATTGGGTTAAAGTATAAAAAACTTAGAATAACGCAACACAATCAATCTACTATTTCTAGAAGAATGATTATCTTTGTACTATCAAAAACGAATAATAATGAAACTTGTTTTAATAACTATAGGATTATTAGCTTTAGGTTTTGCAGGGATTGCAATTAAAATTTGGGCAAAAAAAGATGGAGAGTTCGCTGGAACTTGTGCAAGTCAAAATCCTATGCTTAATAAAGATGGTGATGCTTGTGGTTTTTGTGGAAAAACTCCAGATCAGTTTGACTCTTGTGCTGAGCCAACTCATAATTAATTCTTGATGATTATTACTGTCTTATTCTACATTTTTGTAGCAGTTTCGGTAATTCAACTTTGTTACTACTTATTTTTTCTCTCTTTTATTTTTCACAAGAAAACAAACAAACCTGAAAGTGAGCAACTACCAATTTCTGTGATTGTTTGTGCTAAAAACGAATCAGATAATCTAAAAAAACTAATTCCTCTTCTCTTAAATCAGAATTATGCTAACTATCAATTAGTTTTAATTAATGACGCTTCCAATGATGATACTTTATCGGTGATGGAGAAGTTTCAAAAAAAAGACGATCGAATTAAAATTGTGAACGTACAAAACAACGAAGCTTTTTGGGGAAATAAAAAATACGCCTTAACCTTAGGAATCAAAGCTGCTAAACACGAACATTTGCTATTTACAGATGCTGATTGTATACCGGCTTCAAAAAACTGGATTTTGGAGATGAGTTCTCAATTTTCAGATAAAAAGTTGATTGTTTTGGGTTATGGAAAATATCAACCTATAAAGAATTCATTTGTCAATTTATTAGTACGATTTGAAACCTTACTTACTGCTATTCAATATTTTTCGTATGCTAAAATTGGATCTGCGTATATGGCGGTTGGACGAAATTTAGCCTATACTAAAAGTGAATTTTTTAGAGTCAATGGATTTATAAAACACATTCAGATTAGATCTGGAGACGATGATTTATTTATGAAAGATGTCGCTACATCCTCTAACACTACAATTGCTGTAACTGTAGATAGTTTTACAATCTCGGAAGCTCCAAAAACCATGAAAGCATGGTTTCGTCAGAAAAGAAGACATCTTTCAACTTCGTCACATTATAAGGTAAAACACAAGTTTTTTCTTGGTTTATTTTATATCTCTAAACTAATTTTATTGCTGTTAATTCCAATCATGCTAATCTGGAAACAAGAAACAATCACATTAAGTTTGTTAGGCAGCTATATTCTGATCAATTATACAATCATCATTTTTTCTGCTAGAAAACTAAAAGAAACGAACACCGTATTTTTTCTTCCATTGTTGGAAATCTTTTTAGTTCTATTTCAATTTGCTATATTTATATCCAACACCATTTCAAAACCAACTCATTGGAAATAACCGAAGAGATTCTAAATCAGCATATTGATAAAGCAAAAGAGGGAAATCAAATTTCTTTCAATTTCTTATTGCATCATTTTTGGTCTGATGTCTATAAATATCAATTAAAAAGAACCCAAAACGATAATGATGCAGAAGATATTACGATCCAATCATTTTCAAAAGCCTTTGATAAAATTGATACGTTTGATAAAAAATATAAGTTCAAAACATGGTTAATCACCATTTCTAAGAACATTCATATAGATCTTTTACGGAAAAACAAAACCTCTATCAATACAGAAACTAGCAAAGCGCAAGAATCTGAAGTATACTCGATCGTTGACGACAATCCAACTCCGGAAGATAAAATTATAACTGAGCAAAATTTAGCCAAGTTGTTACGAGATATCAAACAACTAAAACCAAAATATCAAGAAGTAATTCAGTTGCGATATTTTCAAGAGTTAAGTTATAAAGAGATTTCTCAACAAATCAATGAACCAATGAATAATGTAAAAGTGAAACTTTTACGTGCAAAAAAATTATTAGCAGAGATTATTAAGAAGTCTTAATGAAAAAATCACTCTTTAAATCACTAGGGCCAGGATTACTTTTTGCAGGAGCTGCTGTTGGTGTCTCACATTTAGTGCAATCTACACGTGCTGGTGCAGACTTTGGATTTGGTTTATTATGGGCATTGCTTTTGGCCAATTTATTTAAATATCCTTTCTTTCAATTCGGACCAAGATATGCTGCTGCAACTGGTGAAACATTATTAGATGGCTACAAAAAATTAGGAAAAGGGATTTTAGCAATTAGCTATATCATCAGTTTTATTACCATGTTTATTGTACAAGCAGCAGTTACGATTGTTACCGCTGGTTTAGCAGTAAACCTTTTTGGAACTTTTGACATGGTTACTTGGTCTTTACTAATTACCGTTATTAGTATCTTAATTTTACTAATTGGTAAATACAAGCTATTAGACGGCTTAATGAAATATGTTATTTTATTACTCACCATTTGTACAATTATCGCAGTAAGTGTTGCCTTATTTAAAACAGAACAGTCATTTAACTTTACTCAAATAATTCCAAAAGGAACGATAGAAATCACTTTTTTAATTGCTTTTTTAGGATGGATGCCAGCACCTCTAGAAATATCGATTTGGCAATCTATTTGGTCTTTAGAGAAAGAAAAAACAACACATCAAAAAATAACACCCAAACAAGCCATTTTCGATTTTAATGTTGGATATATCGGCACGCTATTTTTAGCAGTATGTTTTGTTGTTTTAGGGGCTTTAGTGATGTATAATTCTGGTGAAAGTTTTTCTAATAAAGGAGGTGTTTTTGCCCAACAACTAATCGAGTTATACACCAAAAACTTAGGAAGTTTTGCTTATGTGTTTATTGCAATTGCAGCCTTAACTACGATGTTTAGCACTACCATTACAACTTTAGATGCTTCACCTAGAGCCATGTCTAAAGCCAACGAATTGCTATTCCCTAAAAAACTAAAACTCAGTTATTGGTTTTGGATTTTACTACTCGGTTTGGGTACCTATATTATACTTAGATACTTTAGAGATAATATGGGCTTAATGGTTAAAATAGCGACCATTCTTTCTTTCTTAACCGCTCCATTTTATGCCATTTTAAATTACGTATTAATCACAGGAAAATATACTCCTAAAGAACATCAACCTTCTATCTATTTAAAGATTTTAAGTATCTGTGGAATTGTTTTTTTAGTAGGATTTTGTCTTTGGTTCTTAATGAGTTTTTAATTGTTTTCTTCGTAACTTTGCATCATAAACAAATTGATACATGGCAAACGATACTGCTGTCCTTAAAGAAAGAGTAAAAAAACCCGATTGGTTGCGTGTAAAATTACCGGTTGGTAAAAAATACACCGAATTAAGAGGATTGGTTGACAAGTATAAATTAAATACCATTTGTGCTAGTGGAAGCTGTCCAAATATGGGAGAATGTTGGGGTGAAGGAACCGCAACTTTTATGATTCTTGGAAACATTTGTACGCGTTCTTGTGGTTTTTGTGGTGTAAAAACCGGAAGGCCAGAAACGGTAGAATGGGATGAGCCAGAAAAAGTAGCTCAATCCATCAAGATTATGGGAATCAAACATGCGGTGATCACTTCTGTAGATAGAGACGATTTAAAAGATGGTGGTTCTATTATTTGGGCAGAAACAGTAGATGCCATACGTAGAGCAAATCCTACTACAACTTTAGAAACATTAATTCCTGATTTTCAAGGAAACACAAAGCAAATAGACCGCATTATTGAAGTACACCCAGAAGTCGTTTCTCATAATATGGAAACCGTACGAAGATTGACTCGTGAGGTTCGTATTCAAGCTAAATATGATCGAAGTTTAGGGGTTTTAAAATACCTAAAAGAAAACGGTATGAGAACTAAAACTGGTTTAATGTTAGGTTTGGGTGAAACTGAAGAAGAAGTAATACAAACCATGAAAGATCTACAAGGTGTTGGATTGGATGTATTAACGATTGGTCAATATTTACAACCTACAAAAAAACATTTGCCTTTAAAAGAGTTTATTACTCCAGATCAATTCAAAAAGTACGAAACCTTAGGCTTAGAAATGGGCTTCATGTACGTAGAAAGTGGTCCTTTAGTTCGTTCTTCTTATAAAGCTCACAAACACGCCAAATAAACGGTTGTTAATTTGATAATTTTTTTAATTAATTCAGCTAATCCTGCAATACGATAAGGTATTCGGATTAACAAATTATTAATGATTTTCAATATATCATGAAATAACTGTAAAAATGATATTTATTTAACATAAAAACATAATTATAATTAATTTTGGCACAGAAATTGAACAATGTTTTTTAGAACAAGTAACATTGTTTCATTGTGTAAATTATTTGAATTAATTGAATTAAAAAACCATCTTTTGTCGGATGGTTTTTGCTTTTATTATGTTTATATACGAACTATAATTCTTCAGCTTGAATTTGTTTTGAAACGTTGGCTACTTCATCTAAAACTCTTAATAGATTACCACTCCACAATTGTGCTATTTGAACTTCTGTATAACCTCTTTTTACCAATTCTGCTGTTACGTTTAATGTTTGAGAAGCATCATTCCAACCATAAACTCCACCTCCACCATCAAAATCTGAACTGATACCAACGTGATCTAATCCCATCTTTTCAACTAGATAATCAATATGATTTACAAAATCAGCAACATCTACTGGCGGGAATTTATTTTTATCAATAGTTTTATTTGCTGCCATTGACAATTCTCGATATTTTTCTCTATAATTATCTCTCTCAACTTCTTTCATTTCTCTAACTTCTCCTCTTGATTTTACCTCAAAATTATCTTCGGAACCAAGTTCTTGAATCAATTTATTGAAAGCATTCGTATAGGCCTTGTCTTTTTCAGTATTGATATACGTTTCAAATGCAACTGTTTGCACAACTCCTCCATTTTCTTTCATCCATTCTAACTGCTCATCATCTAGATTTCTACTATGATTACACAAAGCTCTTGCAGATGAATGTGATGCAATAATGGGTGCTTTAGAAAGCTCAATCATATCTTTCATGGATTGTTTTGATGGATGCGAAACATCAATCATAATTCCCCATTTATTCATTTCTTTGATCACTAATTTTCCTAAGTCACTTACTCCTTTATCTACCCAAAGACTGTCTAATTCTCCCGTGTTAGAATCACAAAACTGGCTGTGTCCGTTATGTGATAATGACATATATCTTGCTCCTCGATCATAAAATTCTTTTACTCTAGAAATATCTGTTCCAATTGGATAGGCATTTTCTACACCAATCATCGCTACTTTTTTTCCAGATGCATGAATATCCTTAGCCTCTTTAGAAGTAACAGCCAAACTAATTCTTTTGGGTGCAATTTCAGAAGTTAATTTTTCTATGGCATCAAATTTACTTATGGCATTTTTGTAGGCTTTATCGTAACCTTCTTCAGTTAATTCTCCTTGTCCTGTGTACACAATTAACCAAGCAACATCTAAACCTCCTGCTTCCATTTTGGGAAGATTAACTTGAGTTCCTAATTGTTGCGTATAATTCTTTTCAGCTGTAAAATTAGCAACATTAATATCTACATGGGTATCTAACACCAAGACTTTTTGGTGAATTGCTTTTGCTTTTTCTATGACTTCATCTGAATAAGCCATTGGGTTATTTTCTAAACTGTTTTTTTCTTCTGAAGCGTTTTTACAAGAAACGATTAGTAAGGCAATAAAAATAAATTTTAAGTTTTTCATGAATGGTTTTTTATAAAAAGCTAAAGATAGTCATCTTATCTGGTTTTATTAAACTACCTTTAAAAGACTAACAATCAACCTAAAAGACATGAAAAAAATTAATTCAATGATTATTTTAATGATGTTTAGTAGCTTAATAACAGCACAAGAAGTTTTTCTTTTAAAAGATCCCGATGTAAAAAAAATACAAAATCTAACCAATGAATCAGATTATTTAGAAGCTAGCATTTTTACTTATTTAAATATGAATTACAATAATGATTCTAAAAAAACGAACGTAAAAAAAGAACCCGACGGAGTTACAGAATGTGGGTATACTAAAGAATTTTCCTACAATATTCTATATACTATACAACAATGTGATGAAGCTCCAATGTTGACTGAAAAAGTAATTTTTCCCAAAACAGAACTTACTTCATTAAAGAAATGGGTTGAACTAATCTATCTATCTACTGAAACTGAAATTAGCAATGTTTGGTATAAAGACAAAATTGAATATGGTCCCAAGAACAAAGAAGCTGGATGCTATTATTCAATCACGCAAACAGAAAGTCAAAGTATTATTGATATAAAATGCGGTAGTTAAAAACAACAAAAGGTAGCCTATTGGCTCCCTTTTTCTTTATTTAATTTGATTACTAAATAGCGTTAATAATATCGTATTTAGTAATAATATGATGTTTTCCATTCCCTAAATCGACCAATACTGCTTGGTTATCTTTCGTAATCAACTTTGAAACCTTATCGATTGATGTCTCTTTTGATACTATTGGAAAGGCTGCTCCCATAACATCTTTGATTGGTTTTTTAGCAATATTTTTATCTTCAATAAAATGGTGCAACAAAGTAGATTCATCTACAGAACCCACAAAGCCATTAATATCTTCTACAGGTATTTGAGAAATCTTATACTCTCTCATTCTTTCAATTGCATGAGAAACTAACTCTTCAGTTCTCACTGTTAACATTGGCTTGTCTATATGATCTTTAATTAAATCGGCTGCCGTAGTAATTTCGTCTTCTAAGAATCCACGTTCTCGCATCCAATCATCATTAAACATTTTACCAACATACCTACTTCCATGGTCATGAAACAACACAACAACAACATCATCTTTTGTAAAATGTTCTTTTAATTGCAATAATCCTTTAATAGCAGAACCCGCAGAGTTTCCTAAAAACATTCCCTCTTTCTTCGCTAATAATTGTGTGTATACCGCAGCATCTTTATCAGTTACTTTGGTAAATCCATCTATAACACCAAAATTTACATTTGCTGGTAAAATATCTTCTCCAATTCCTTCGGTTATATATGGGTAAATTTCATTTTCATCAAAAATACCCGTTTCATGGTATTTCTTGAATACAGAACCATAGGTATCTATCCCCCAAATTTTAACTTTAGGATTTTTCATTTTTAAATAACTTCCGACTCCAGAGATCGTTCCACCTGTACCAACTCCAACAACAAAATGAGTTACTTTACCATCTGTTTGCTCCCATATTTCTGGTCCAGTACTTTCAAAGTGTGCTTTACAGTTACTTGGGTTATCATATTGGTTTACATACCATGAATTTGGTGTTTCTTTTCCTAGTCTTTTTGAAACTGAATAATAGGATCTTGGATCGTCTGGCTCTACATTTGTTGGACAAACAACTACCTCTGCACCAACAGCACGAAGAATGTCCATCTTTTCTTTTGATTGTTTGTCAGAAAGCACAAAAATACATTTGTAGCCTTTTACAATGGCTGCTAAGGCTAATCCCATTCCTGTATTCCCTGAAGTTCCTTCAATGATCGTTCCTCCTGGCTTTAATCGACCATCTGCCTCAGCATCCTCAATCATTTTTAAGGCCATTCTATCTTTTACAGAATTTCCAGGGTTAAAAGTCTCGTATTTACCTAATACCAAACAAGGTAGTTCTTTTGTTAGTACATTAAGTTTGACTAATGGAGTATTTCCAATAGTTCCCAAGATATTTTCGGCGTATTGCATGATTCAGTTTTACGCTGCAAAGAAACAAAATATTTCAGAGATAACCTTGATGAGATTCCTGTTTTACTCAATCAAAATTCGACAGGCTCAGTGTAAAAGTTGAGCATAAATCACAGGAATAGGATTAAGCAAATCGAATGGATTTTGAAGGCTGAATTTTAGTAATAATGATGGACGGAATTATTAACATTAAAAAACATAAAACTAAGGTTCCGATGTTTAAAAAAATAATAGTTACAAGGTCAATACTTACAGGAACTTGAGAAACATAGTAGGTTTCTGGATCTAAACTTAGAAACCCAAAATATTTTTGTAAAAGCAAAAGTGTCAATCCAATGATATTTCCCCAGAATAATCCTACAAAAATTAAATACGATGCATTGTATAAAAATATCTTTCGAATGCTCCAATTAGAACTTCCCATCGCCTTTAAGATACCTACCATTTGCACACGCTCTAGGATGAGAACTAATAAGGCGGTGATCATATTAATACCGGCTACTAAAATCATAATGATAATAATAAACCAAATGTTATTATCGAAAAGCTGAATCCATTCAAATATTGCTGGGTAACTAGAAATAATTGTTTGAGCGTCTAAAGTAGCATCAATTTCTTGATATACTTCTTTCCATTTTTTTGGCAAATCATCAAAATTATCTAAGAGTATTTCAAAGCCTCCTACTTGATTTTCATTCCATTTATTTAATCCTTGGACCTGTCTTAGATCACCAATCATCATGTTTTTATCAAACTCTAAAAAACCTGTATTGTAAATACCTGTAATGACTAGTTTTCTATTGGATGGTAATTTAGATCGTTCATTTTTAAAGAAAGTCACGTTGATCGTATCATTCAATGAGAGTTGCAATCTATTCATCAAGGTTTTAGACAGTAAGACGTCTCTCGTTCTTTTTTGATTAAAATCGGGCAGTTTACCTTCAATTAAATATTCTTGAAAGAAAGACCAATCGTAATCGGTAGAAACTCCTTTAAAAACAATGCCTTCAAAATCGGTTTTTGTTCTTATCAAACCAACTTGATTTGCAAAAACTTGCACGTTTTTTATGCCTTCAACCGTTGAAAAGTTGGGATAGAAATTTTGATTTTTATTAACAGGAACAATAGAAATATCGGAATTATTATTATCGTAATTGGTGATTTGTATATGTCCTTTAAAACCAGACATTTTACTGCGAATTTTATCTTGCAGACCTGCTCCTGTAGCTATAGCAATCATCATAATAATAACACCTAATGAAATTGCAGCAATTGCAATTTTTATTATTGGAGATGAAATACTACTTTTATGCTCTTGACCAGAGATAATGCGTTTCGCAACAAATAATTCGTAATTCAATGCTATGATTTTAACTGCACGTAAAAGTACATATTTATTTATTCTTTTATTAATTACCAG
>CAJXRR010000041.1 GCA_913060575.1 uncultured Flavobacterium sp. | reverse complement strand
TTTACGGTTTGAATAATTCTTGATGCAATTTTATAAGGATCACCATTAGAAGCAGGTCTTCTGTCTTCTAAGTATCCTTTCCAACCACTCTCTACAGTTAAGATAGGAATTCGAATTGACGCGCCTCTATCAGAAATACCATAACTAAAATCTGTAATGGATGCAGTTTCGTGCAATCCTGTCAAACGTTCGTCGTTATGAGCACCATAGATTTCAATATGTTCTTTAGTTACAGGTCTAAAAGCTTCACAAACTTGCATGTAAATTTCTTTTGATCCGCAAGTTCTTAATACTTCATTAGAAAAATTCGCGTGCATACCTGAACCATTCCAATCTCCTTTCACAGGTTTTGGATGGTATTCAATATAATACCCATACTTCTCTGTCAATCGGTCTAATAAATACCTACCAATCCAAATTTCATCTCCAGCTTTTTTGGCTCCTTTGGCAAATAATTGGAACTCCCATTGTCCAGAAGCAACCTCCTGATTGATCCCTTCAAAGTTCAGACCAGCAGCAATACATAAGTCTGCATGTTCTTCAACAAAATCTCTCCCATGCGTGTTCTTACCTCCAACAGAGCAGTAATACATTCCCTGTGGACCAGGATATCCTCCAACAGGAAAACCTAAAGGAAGTTGTGTTGCGGTATCCATGATAAAGTATTCTTGTTCAAATCCAAACCAGAAGTCATTATCGTCATCATTAATCGTTGCACGTGCATTGGATTCGTGAGGTGTTCCATCAGAATTCAGTACCTCTGTCATCACCAAATATCCATTGTTACGAACAGGGTCTGGGTAAATCGCTACAGGCTTTAAAATACAATCAGAAGAGCCTCCCGAAGCCTGTTTTGTTGAGGATCCATCAAAAGACCAATTTTTTAATTCGTTAAGGGTGCCTTGAAAGTTTTCGTGATCTTCTACTTTCGTTTTACTTCTTAGGTTTTGGGTGGGTGCATACCCATCCAACCAAATGTACTCTAATTTAATCTTTGCCATCGTGTTGCTTTTTTAAAAAAATATGAAACAAAAGTATGTAAAAATTTACACACCCCTATAATTTTATGGGGGTAAATGTGAAAATGTTTGTTATTTTTAATGATGCACTAGTTTTGAAGGGGGTTTTTTGCATTAATCTTAATATTTTTTTTATTTTTGATGTAAATTTATACAGTATGTCAACAATCAGATTTAATGCGTTAAAAGAAACGTTGAATAGGAATCCCATAGAAATTAAAGAAAGCATGCGAAGATCGGATGCTTTTGCTACCAATGTATTTAATGCAGATGCGATGCGTCAGCATATGACAAGTCAGGCATATAAGAGTGTCATGGATGCGATAGAATTTGGGACGAAGATTGAACGTAAAATTGCAGATCAAGTGGCATCGGCCATGAAAGATTGGGCATTGTCAAAAAATGCCACGCATTATACGCATTGGTTTCAGCCATTAACCGGCTCAACTGCAGAGAAGCACGATGCTTTTTTTGAAACAGTAGACAACGGCAGGGCCATGGAAAAATTTGGTGGAGATCAATTGGTGCAGCAAGAACCCGATGCCTCAAGTTTTCCGAATGGAGGTATTAGAAATACATTTGAGGCGCGCGGATATACCGCTTGGGATCCAACGTCGCCAGCTTTTATATATGGAACTACCTTGTGTATTCCAACCGTATTTGTGGCCTACACCGGGGAAGCCCTAGATAATAAAGCGCCGCTGTTGCGTGCACTTCAAGCAGTAGATCATGCAGCGACTGCAGTGTGTAAATATTTTGATAAAAATGTGAGCAAAGTGAATGCTTCTTTGGGATGGGAACAAGAATATTTTCTAATAGATAGCGCATTGGCAATATCCAGACCAGACATTAACCTTACAGGAAGAACACTCTTGGGGCATTCTCCAGCCAAAGGACAACAACTAGATGATCACTATTTTGGATCCATACCCAACAGAGTGTTGAGTTATATGCGTGACATGGAGGAGGAGTGCATGTTGCTCGGAATCCCTGTGAAAACACGTCATAATGAAGTCGCCCCAAATCAATACGAATTGGCACCAATTTTCGAAGAAGCCAATCTTGCAGTAGATCACAATTCTTTATTAATGGACGTGATGGAAAAGGTAGCGCAGAGACATCAGTTCAGAGTCTTATTTCACGAGAAGCCTTTTGCGGGAATCAATGGTTCGGGAAAACATAACAACTGGTCATTGTCAACAAATACAGGGGTAAACCTACTAAGTCCAGGGAAAACACCCATGAAGAATCTGCAATTCTTAACCTTTTTTGTAAATACCATAAAAGCTGTACACGATTACGAGGCACTGATAAGAGCATCTATTGCAAGTGCAAGTAATGACCATCGTTTGGGTGCTAATGAGGCACCCCCTGCAGTGATTTCTGTATTCATTGGTTCGCAATTGTCAGAAGTTTTAGATGAGTTGGAAAATGTAACCAAAGGAAAATTATCGCCAGAAGAAAAAACAGATCTTAAATTAAATATTGTTGGAAAGATTCCAGAAATATTGTTAGACAATACCGATAGAAATAGAACATCTCCGTTTGCTTTTACAGGGAATAAATTTGAACTGAGAGCGGTTGGTGCTTGGGCCAATTGCGCAGGTCCAATGACTACTTTAAATACGATTATAGCCAAACAGCTAAGTGATTTTAAAGAAGCTGTGGATCATTTAATTGCTAGTAAAAATCTGAAAAAAGACGAAGCAATTTTTAATGTATTGCGGGAGTATATCAAAGCTTCTAAAAAAATTCGCTTCGAAGGAAATGGGTACGGAGAAGCATGGGAAAAAGAAGCGTTCAAACGAGGATTGAGCAATAACAAAACAACCCCAGAGGCATTAAAAGCAAAGATTTCGGAAAAAGCCATTGCGCTATTTGAGCAAATGGGAGTAATGAGTCGGGTAGAAGTAGAGGCACGCCATGAAATAGAGCTGGAAGAGTACATCCTACGCATTCAAATAGAAGGAAGAGTCTTGGGAGATATTTCAAGAAATCATGTGATACCAACTGCTGTGAAATATCAAAACACCTTGATTGAAAATGTAAGCGGATTGAAAAATATTTTTGGAGAAAACTTTAAGAAGCACGCAAAAGAACAAATCGATCTCATTGAGAAAATATCACTGCACATCGCAGGAATCAATTCTAAAGTGGAAGCAATGACCAATGAACGCAGAAAAGCAAACAAACTCGAAGGTCAAAAATCAGCTGAGGCCTATTGCAATAAGGTGAAGCCTTATTTCGAAGAAATTCGATACCACTGTGATAAGCTTGAAATGATGGTTGATGATGAATTATGGCCGTTGGCAAAGTATAGAGAGTTGTTATTTACGCGATAAGCCAATCAATAGCGAAAAAGACAGAAGAACTTTGAATATGTATGGTTTTTAGTCTAATTTCGCGAGAACAATACAACAACACAACAGAATACCATGAGTCAAGAAGTTTCCAAACGATATGCACAGCGAGGCGTTTCTGCATCCAAAGAAGATGTACACAATGCAATTAAAAATATCGACAAAGGATTGTTTCCGAAAGCCTTTTGTAAAATTGTTCCAGATTACCTCACCAATGATGAAGACTATTGTCTAATCATGCATGCAGATGGAGCTGGAACCAAATCATCTTTGGCTTATATGTATTGGAAAGAAACTGGAGATATTTCTGTTTGGAAAGGAATTGCTCAAGATGCTCTAATTATGAATATTGACGACTTGCTATGTGTAGGAGCAACCGATAATATCATGTTGTCATCCACGATAGGAAGAAACAAAAGTAAAATACCTGGAGAGGTTTTATCTGCGATTATTAACGGTACGGAAGAATTAATCGAAGACTTAAAAGGATTTGGAGTGACCATTCATTCTACAGGAGGAGAAACTGCAGATGTTGGTGATTTGGTGAGAACTATCATAGTAGATTCTACCGTGACAGCAAGAATGAAACGTTCTGATGTGATTGATAATGCAAACATAAAAGCAGGTGATGTTATTGTAGGATTGGAATCATTCGGACAAGCAAATTATGAAAAGGAGTATAACGGAGGAATGGGAAGTAATGGTTTAACATCAGCCAGACACGATGTTTTTCATAAATACCTTGCTGAAAAATTCCCTGAAAGTTTTGATGCTGCTGTACCTGAAGAATTAGTGTATTCCGGACAAGTAAAGCTAACAGATAAAGTAGAAAAATCGCCAATTGATGCTGGTAAATTAGTTTTGTCACCCACAAGAACTTATGCGCCAATTATTAAAGAAATCTTATCAAAATACAACTCAGACTCAATTCACGGAATGATTCATTGTTCTGGTGGAGCACAAACAAAAATCTTACATTTTATAGACGATCTTCATATTGTGAAAGACAATATGTTTCCAATTCCGCCTTTATTTAAATTGATACAAGAACAATCTAAAACCGATTGGAAAGAAATGTATCAGGTGTTTAATTGTGGACATAGAATGGAGCTCTATGTATCTCCAGAAATTGCAGAAGACTTGATTGCTATTTCAAAATCTTATAATGTAAATGCTCAAATTATTGGTAGAGTAGAGGCTTCAGAAAAGAAGAAGTTAACTATCAAAAGTGAGTATGGAACTTTTGAGTATTAATTAAATTAAATCTTCAAGTTCACTTATTATAAAATAAAGACCGCCAATAATTCCAAAAATGCCAGCAATTTGTAATTTATTATAAAACCCTGTAGGTTCTTTTTCAGTACTTCTCAATTTTCGATTAATTTTAGCGTGCCAATCGATAGCTATTATCCCTAAAGATATAAGTATCAGTCCAAGAAATAAATTATAGTAATTCACTTTACAAAGATCTATTAAAGATAAAATCAATAGATAATTCATCATTAGAAACTACAGCTTTTAAGTTGCCGGATTCTAAATAATATTTAATTTTCTTAGGAAAATCATTCTGCGGGTTTTCACAAGTAAATGAAGTGATGGTTTGATTAGTGAACTTAAACAATGTAGGTGCTTCATTTACAGCTTCAACTTGTAAGTACAAAGTATCTTTGAGTGTAATAATAGACAAAATCTCTTTAAAAACAGTATCACTTTTTTTCATGGTAAATCCAATTCCTGTAAAATCTTTTCTCCAAACTTCATAGGTTCTTTCACCTGGTCTATCATTTAATCGATTCCAAATACCAAACATAAAATCAGGTTTTTTTATTTCATCTTTATCACAAGAAAATAAAATCAAACAGCAGAGAGCGAGTAGTGTTTTTTTCATTTAAAAAATTATTTACCATAAATGTATAACAAAACTTTTGAATGGCTTAATATCATAAAAAATTGTAAATTCGCTTTCCTAGAAAAGAGTAGAAGATGATAGAAAAAATTAGAATTGTTAAGCAACGTTATGATGAAGTTTCGGATTTAATTATCCAGCCAGACATCATTACAGATCAAAAACGTTACGCACAATTAAGCAAAGAATATAAAGACTTAGGTGATGTTGTTAAAAAAGGAGATGAATATCAAGTTTTAGTTAATAATATAGAAGAAGCCAAAGAAATCATAGCAGACGGATCCGATGCCGAAATGGTAGAAATGGCTAAAATGGAAATGGATGAAGCAACTGCTAGAATTCCAGTTTTAGAAGAAGAAATTAAGTTTTTATTAATTCCTAAAGACCCAGAAGATTCTAAAAATGCCGTGGTAGAATTACGTGCTGGTACTGGTGGTGATGAAGCTAGTATTTTTGCAGGTGATTTGTTTAGAATGTACACAAAATATTGTGAAAGTAAAGGATGGAAAGTTTCTACCGTAGATTACAGCGAAGGAACAAATGGTGGTTTTAAAGAAATTCAGTTTGAAGTTAATGGCGATGACGTCTACGGTACTTTAAAGTTTGAAGCCGGTGTGCATCGTGTACAAAGAGTACCACAAACAGAAACTCAAGGTAGAGTTCATACTTCTGCTGCAACTTGTATGGTTTTTCCAGAAGCAGAAGAATTTGATGTAGAAATTAATCCTAAAGAAGTAAGAATTGACTTTTTCTGTTCATCAGGGCCTGGAGGGCAATCGGTAAATACAACCTATTCTGCTGTACGATTAACACACCTTCCAACAGGTTTGGTGGCTCAATGTCAAGATCAAAAATCACAGCATAAAAACAAAGAGAAAGCATTTAAAGTATTGCGTTCTCGTTTGTATGATATGGAGTTGGCAAAGAAGAATGAGGCAGACGCAGCTAAACGTGGATCAATGGTTTCTTCAGGAGATCGTTCTGCAAAGATTAGAACCTACAACTATCCGCAGGGAAGAGTTACTGATCATAGAATCGGATTAACCTTGTATGATTTGTCAAATATTG
This sequence comes from uncultured Flavobacterium sp., assembly GCA_913060575.1. Classification (GTDB taxonomy): domain Bacteria; phylum Bacteroidota; class Bacteroidia; order Flavobacteriales; family Flavobacteriaceae; genus Polaribacter. The sequence continues at coordinate 10,430 of CAJXRR010000041.1, read as the reverse complement.
TGAATGGAGATATTCAAAAAATCATTGACGAATTAATGTTAGCTGAAAACACAGAAAAACTCAAAGAATTGGGTGAAAGTATATAAGTAAAAAACCGAGCTAATTAGCTCGGTTTTTTTATTTCTGTTAAACTATAATTTTAGATTACTTTCCAAATAAATGGAGTTCGTTAAACTCTTTATTAATATTAATTGAATTCTTACCATTTACTTTTAAATTCTTTAATGGAATTTCTACATTATCTACTTGAATAGAACTAATTGTAAAAGGTAAATTATGGAAGACTAAATTAAAGTCGTTATAATTAGCATCAAAAGTTCCTTCTTTATGTTGTTGTATGATTACTTCTTTATCTTTTCCAGTAAGTTTAAAGTTGCGTAGACTATATCGTCCTTTCTTATAATCATATCCATCATGAGCATCGTCATATAATTGAGACTTCTCTTTCCCATATTTATAATAAATATCTAAAGTGATTTCTTTAAAATCTTTTTCACCAACATATTGTTGTACCGGGTACTTTGGAATGATTGCTCCTTCTTTGATAAAAATTGGCATACTATCTAAATCTGCATCTACCCATAATTCTCTTCCCCCATCAACTATTTCTTCTGTCCAGAAATTATACCATTTTCCTCTGGGAATATACATTCTTCGTCCTTTTGCATTAGGCTCTATAATTGGGCAAACAAGAATTTTTTCTCCAAACACAAATTCATCACTTCTGTAATGAGTTGCGATATCTTCTTGATCAAATAAAACCAATGATTTTAAAATTGGTGTTCCTTTGTTGATATATTTCCAAAAAGCAGTGTAGAGATATGGTAATAATTGATACCTTAATTCGATGAATTTACGAACGATGTCTGTAATTTCATTACCAAAAAACCAAGGTTCTTGATCACCATGATCTCCAGAAGAATGAACTCTACAGAAAGCATGAAAGATTCCTAATTGAATCCAACGAGCAAATAATTCTCCTTGAGGTTGTTCTGCAAAACCACCAATATCACTTCCTGCAAAAGAAAAACCAGACATTGCCATTCTTTGTGCTTGCACATTGGCAATCCATAAATGTTCCCAAGTGGCAACATTATCTCCCATCCAAGTAGAGGTGTAACGTTGTGTTCCAGAATAAGCAGCTCTAGTAATAACAAAAGGACGCTTTGGATATGAGTATTTTTTTAAACCATGATAAGTGGCGCGAGCCATTTGCATTCCATAAACATTATGAGCTTTTCTATGACTACATGGATTCCCATCATAATCGTGTCGAACATCGTCTGGAAATGATTTGTTGGGAACATCCATTACCGCAGGTTCATTCATGTCGTTCCAAACACCTTTTACGCCAATATCTTCAATGAGTTCTTTAAACAAGTCAGACCACCACTCTCTAACTTCAGGTTTTGTATAATCTGGAAAATAACATTCACCAGGCCAAACTTTTCCTTTCATATATGGACCATCTGCACGTTTACAGAAGTAATCTTTATCTAAAGCATCTTTAAAAACCTCGTATTCTAAATCTATTTTAATTCCTGGATCAATAATAACAACAGTTTTAAATCCGTCTTCTTCTAATTCTTTCACCATTCTTTTTGGGTCTGGGAAGTAGTTTTTATCCCAAGTAAAACAGCGAAAGCCATCCATATAGTCAATATCTAGATAAATTGCATCGCATGGAATTTGAAGTTTTCTAAATGTATTGGTTATCTCTTTTACATTACTTTCTGGGTAATAACTCCATTTACATTGATGAAATCCAAGTGCCCATAGTGGAGGTAAAGCATGAGGTTTTCCAGTTAAATCTGTATAGTTAACAACAACGTCTTCCATTTGTGGACCATAGATAAAGTAGTAATTCATTTCACCTCCTTGTGCCCAAAAACTGGTTACATTTCTTCTTTCATTAGCAAAGTCAAAATGAGTTTTAAACGTGTTGTCAAAGAAAATACCGTAAGCTTTGTTGTCTTGTATTGCTGTATAAAATGGAATTGCTTTATAAATAGGATCCGTGTCTTTTCCAAAGGCATAAGAATCGGTTACCCAATTTTCAAACCTTTTTCCTTTTAAATTTACACCCACAGGTTTATCACCTAATCCATAAAAGCTTTCAGATTTTTGACAAACTTTACTCATTTTAACAATATCGCCACCAAACTCATAGCTTTCTTCCCAATGAAAACCTATTTCATCTTCATTAATAAGGGCTAAATCTTTTGCATCGTAGATACTGGTTTGTAAACTTTGTTTTTCTACTTTACAAATTAGTTTTGAAGTTGTAATACTGTAATGGGTATCGTCTTCGGTTACCTCTAAAAAATTGTATCCTCTACTTGCATACATGGTAATTCCATAAGAAAAATCATTTTCAAATTTCCCCATGGTTGCATATCTAAAACGCAGTACACTATCTCTAACAACGGTTACTTGAAGAACTACATTGTTATTTGTAGAAAAATAGAGTGTATCTACATCTTTTTTGTAGTTAGTTATAATAGAAGGAAATAAATTCCCCTTCTTTTCTAGCTCAGTATTAACAATCATTTGTTATTATAATTTTGACGAGTAAAAGAACAAAAAAAACCTAAAAAATAAAATGTTTCAAAGGTATTTATTAACGATAACGGTGTAGTTGATTTCTTATATGTATTTAAAAACAAGCATCCCTAAAGGAGGAAGATTTAATTCGATAGAATTTTTTCTAAAGTTCCATTCTGTTGCTTGAGAATTAACTTTTTTATTGGTGTAATTCCCTGTTCCGTGATATCCCTTTAAATCACTATTAAAAATTTCCTTTAATTCTCCTACTTTTGGTACTCCAATTCTATAGTTTTCATGTGGAGTAGGCGTAAGATTACATATTATAATTAATGAATCTTTCTCTTTTTTGCCTTTTCTGATATAAGAAATAATCGAATTTTCGTGATCTCCATGATCTATCCATTCAAAGCCTTCCTGAGAGAATTGTAGTTGATGTAAAGCTGTTTGTTTTTTGTAGAATTTATTTAATGCTTTCACTAAATTTTGTGCGCCTTTATGAACATCATATTGTAGCAAATGCCAATCTAAACTTTGTTGAAAATTCCATTCTGATGTTTGACCGAATTCACTTCCTTGGAATAACAATTTAGTTCCTGGATGAGTAAACATAAAACTATATAACAACCTTAAATTAGCAAATCGTTGCCATTCATCTCCCGGCATTTTATCCAAGATTGATTTTTTACCATACACCACTTCATCATGGGAAAGAGGTAACATGAAATTTTCAGTAAAAGCATAATTTAAACTAAATGTTAACTCATTTTGATGGTGTTTTCTATAGATGGGTTCTTTAGAAAAGTAATCTAAAGTATCATGCATCCAACCCATCATCCATTTCATTCCAAAACCTAAACCATCAGCAAAAACAGGGCTTGAAACTTTTGGAAATGAAGTCGATTCTTCTGCAATGGTTTGAACATCTGGAAAGTTTTCATAAACAGCAATATTCATTTCTTTCATAAATGAAATGGCTTCTAAATTTTCTCTTCCTCCAAATTCATTTGGCTCCCATTGTCCGTCTTCCCTAGAATAATCTAAAAATAGCATTGATGCTACTGCATCTACACGTAATCCATCAGCATGATATTGGTCTAACCAAAAAATGGCATTGCTTATTAAAAATGATTTCACTTCATTTCTACCATAATTAAAGATGAGACTTTTCCAATCTTGATGATATCCTTTTCTTGGATCTGGATGTTCATATAAATGAGAACCATCAAAGAAACCAAGTCCATGATCATCTGACGGGAAGTGAGAAGGAACCCAATCTAAAATGACTCCAATTCCTTTTTCATGAAATTTATCAACTAAAAACTTAAATTCATTTGGATAACCAAAACGAGAAGTTGGTGCAAAATAACCGGTTAATTGATATCCCCAACTTGGATCGTAAGGGTATTCCATAATTGGCATAAACTCTACGTGCGTAAAGTTCATTTCAGAAACATAATTTACAAGGTCGTCTGCTAATTCTATATAGCTTAAAAAACGATTTTCTTCAGCATGTCTTTTCCAAGAACCTAAATGTACTTCATATACAGAATATGGAGCGTCTAAAGCATTATTTTTCTTACGCTTTTTCATCCATTTTTCATCTTCCCATTTATAGGAATCTTCCCATACAACAGAGGCTGTTTTTGGAGGGTGTTCAGATCTTCTTGCATAAGGATCTGCTTTTTCAGAGGTAATATCGTTAAGGTGGCTTTGTATTTTATATTTGTAAATATTCCCTTTTCCAACATTAGGAATAAAGCCTTCCCAGATACCGCTATCATCCCATCGAACATTTAATTGATGATCTCCTTCTAGCCAAAAATTGAAATCTCCAATAACAGAAACATTCTTTGCGCTTGGAGCCCAAACTGCAAAATAGGTCCCTTTTACACCATCAACTTCAGTAATATGAGAACCAAACTTCTCATACAATCTATAATGTTTTCCTGCTTTAAATAAGTCAATATCATATTCTGTAAAAAGACTAAATACTTGTGTGTATGCCATGGTATTTTTTAGTTAGTTGTTGAGAATATTTTGGATTCCTTTTAAAGGGATTACTGTCCAACGTGGTCTTGAATTTAGTTCATAACCTAATTCATATATAGCTTTTTCTAGCAAGTGATATTTTAGAATAAAAATTCTTTCTTGATTATAGCCAAGGTTTAGATTTGCTCCTTGAATAGTGACAATATAAGATTCCATAAAGATGCCAACTAAGTACCTATATAACAGTTCTCCAAACTCAAAAAGCTCTTCTTGAGACTTATTATAATCTTTACCATGATTAAAAATGGTTGCATAAATTGCATAATGAAAAGACCTAAAAATACCTGCAACATCTTTTAATGGGGGTTGTTTTACTTTACGATCTCTGATGGTACTTTCTGGTTCACCTTCAAAATCTAAGATGCAAAAATCATTTTCTTGAACTAATACTTGTCCTAAATGATAATCACCATGAATTCTAATACGTTCACCTTTTAGTTTTGTCCAGTCGAATTGAACAAGCTTTTTTCTGATGTCATTTTTACTATCTAAAAATAACTTAGCTAGTTCTAATGAAAAACCGTCTAGTTTATGCAGATTATTTTCTGTCATATTTAAACGATTCTGGAACATATATGTTAATCTGTTCTTTAGCCAAACAGTATAATCACCATTAAAATGTGTGGGTGTAAAAGAAGTGTCATCATATTCAGAACCTAAGGCAGCGTGCATTTCACCTGTTCTTTGAGCTAATAATTTTACTTTAGAAAGCACATTTAAACCTGCCCAATCTATGACTTCTGGTGAGACATCGGTGATCTTTAATCTACTAAACAACTCTACCTTTGGTAAGTCAGCTATCTTAATATTTTTATGATCAATGGTTTTGTATACTTTATGAATCTCTTTTAAGAAATATTCCCAAGCGTCACCTTGATTTTTAACCATTTTTTGCATCAAGCCAATCGTGATATAAGTTTGATCAGAATTAATAATATTTATACTTCCTACATAGGGTGGTGTATTTCTAAAGTCTTTTTTATCAGATAAAAAACGACTCATTTCATAGTCTGGATTCTTATCAGAATATATTCTTCTGAAGAATTTTAAGATAAAATTATCATTGTAAATTATGGACGTGTTACTTTGCTCTACACCCATAAATTTTGAGGATTTATATGCTGGCAAATCAAAGCCTTCAGACTTATGGTATTGAACTTTGGTTTTATCAATTGGTATCGCTGTTTGAATTCTTTCAAAAACTAGTTTCCTAAAAGCTTCTAGATACATAGCATCTATAATAAAACCTTTCTGATTCTTTAAATTTAATGGTAGAATTCTATTCTTTTCAGCAAAAGATTCATCAGAAACAAAAGCGATGGGTAAAAAATAATGATGATAGAAAGCTTCCGAAAAGTTTACTTCTAATATCAACCCGAAATAGACTTCACCGTCTTGTTGAATTCTAAAGTATTCTAGTAATTCTATATACTTTAGCTTACTAGATTTACCTGCGTACCATCGTTGCTTTTGAATATAATCTTCTAATACATCAGCTAAAAAAACATTAATAAAATCTTTGTTTTCTATTAAATCTTCCCAGTTACTTTTAGAGCTAAAAATAGAAGCTTCGTGATTTACTGATGTTTGTTTGCCCATCATTTTTTGATTTTAAAAATATGGAATGGTAATGTAGGATGTAATTCAACATAATTCCATTCATTATGCCAATCATAAATATTTCCAGTGATTAAATCATGAACCTGAATCTGATGACCAGCTTCAATAGATAAATCTACTAAAGGTAATTGTACCATACCAGATTGCATATAATATTGATCTAAACTAACAATGGTTATTGTTTCATCAGTTTTATCATCATTCCATTTATAGAAGGCTAACAAATTATTGTTTTCTATACAACAAAATTGAATGTTATTTGTTTGTTGGTATGACTCATGCTCATGACGAATCTTATTAATTCTAGTAATTAGCTTGGTGATTTTATTTTCTTTAAACCAATCATAATGACATAATTGGAATTTTTCTGACATGAAATATTCTTCTTTTCCAAGAATAGCTTCACTAATCATTTGTTCAAAAACGGGTCCATATATCCCAATACTTGAACTCAAGGTTGCTGCTAAAGCATAGCGTTGAAGGTATTTAGATTCATTAGCTTCTTGTAAGTGAAATGGATTAATGTCTGGAGTATTTGGCCAGAAATTAGGTTGCATATACTCTTTACGATCTGTTTTGGTCAAATCATTCATGTATTCAATTAATTCATGCTTGTTGTCTCTCCATGTAAAATAGGTATAGGATTGTGTATAGCCTTGTTTAGCTAATTGATCCATGACCTTTGGTCTAGTAAAAGATTCTGCTAAGAAAATAACATTTGGATATTTCTTTTTTACCTCAGAAATTATCCAATTCCAGAAATAATAAGGTTTGGTATGGGGGTTGTCAACTCTAAAAACGTTTATTCCAGAATCAATCCAATAGAATAAAGTTTCTAAACATTCTTTCCATAGTTTTTTGTAATCGCTACTTTCCCAATAAATAGGTAAAATATCTTGGTATTTTTTTGGAGGATTTTCTGCGTATTGCACAGTTCCATCTGGCCTCCATTTAAACCAATCTGGATGATCTGTTACCCATGGGTGATCAGGTGCGGCTTGTAAAGCATAATCCATGGCAATCTCAATTCCCATTTTTTTTGCATCTACAACTAATTCTTTAAAATCTTCTATACTTCCTAATTCTGGATGAATATCCTTATGACCTCCATGTTTAGAACCAATTCCCCAAGTAGAACCTACATCACCTTTTTTGGCTTCTGTAGTGTTGTTTTTTCCTTTTCGATTGACTTCTCCAATTGGATGAACAGGAGGGAAGTATAAAGTATCAAATCCCATAGCTTTCACTCTAGGGAGCAAACGATGACAGTCTTTAAATGTTCCGTGTTTACCTTTTGTTTCAGAAGCTGATCGTGGAAAAAATTCGTACCAAGTACTAAAACGGGCTTTTTTACGATCTACATAAACCTTAAACTGAGGAGATTCATTTAATAAAAACTTTTCTGGGTTCGCAGTAAAAATTTGTTCAAGTCGTTCACTAACCGCTTCTTTTATAGCTTCATCATAATCTTGATTATTTTTAAAAATAGCAATTAGGTGATTGAGGTATTCTTTGTCACTTTTGCCAACACTTTTTAACAAAGGTCTTAAGTATTCAATCCCTTCAAGTAACTCTGAGGTAACTTTTTGATGATCTTCTATCTTTCTTCCAATTCCATATTGCCAATTAAGAGCATAATCTACCCAGCCCGTAACTTTATAGGTGTAAAAACCTTGTTTGTTAACTTGAAAAGTTGCTGACCATTCATCGTTATTTAAAAGTGACATTCTTCTCTCAACCCATTTACGCTCTTTTTCATGTTTGAACAAAATACTTGATTGAATAATATCATGCCCATCTACTAAAACATCAGCATGAATATTGACAAGTTCGCCAACAATACGCTTAATAAAAATGCTTCCTTGGTTTATTTGAGGTGTTATATTTTCAATAACAACACGCTTCTGATTTTGCATTAATGGTCTATAATTTGGTTTGAATTTGATAAAAGTAGTAAAATTCTAAAGCTAAATAGAATCTCCCAAAAAATAATCATCTAATACATCGATTTCGTGTTTATAAGAATTTATTTAGAGCAGTAAATAAATGAAAATAATTCTCTCATACAATTGTGTAACTATGAATTTCGTTGTTTGTTTATCTCGTCTTGTAATTGACGTCTCAATTTCTGTTCTCTTTCTAATGATTTTTTCTTATAGATAGCTAGCTCTTCTTCAGCTTCTGATAAGTTTGATTTCGCTTCAGATGTAACAGAATAGCTGTTTTTATATTGATAGATAAAATAAAGTAAAGCAATGATAAGTAGTAAAATAATACTCCATACAATAATTGTATAGGTAGATTTATTAAGTTGAATTCCTAAAAATGAAATACTATTTTTTTCTGTAATTAGAAACTTCATATCTGTTTCAAGGATTTCAAGAACTTTTTTAACTTCTTGAAGACTATCATTTAATACATTATTGTGTATGTTTTTTAGTTGAAGTTCTTTATCAATAATCTTAATAGAATCTAAGACATTGGTTTTTAAATCTTGATAGGTAGTTTTTCTTATAACTTTATATTCTTGATATGAGCTAGAGATCCTGTAAATTCTATCAAATTGTTCTTCAATTGTTAACGTGTCTTTTTTTGTTTCTTGAGAAACAGCAACAGTAGAGATTAATAGTAAAAGTATTAATAGATATAATGATTTCATAATTGTATTTCTTTAGGGGAGTGTAATTTAATAAAAAAACCCAAACTATTAAGTTTGGGTTTTTCTTTATAAGCGAATTAATAATTTATTTTACTTTTTCAACAACTGCCTTAAAAGCTTCTGGGTTGTTCATCGCTAAATCAGCTAAAACCTTACGGTTTAATTCGATATTATTAGCTTTTACTTTTCCCATAAACTGAGAGTAAGACATTCCGTGTAAACGTGCTCCTGCGTTAATACGCATGATCCATAAAGAACGGAAGTTTCTCTTATTGTTTTTACGGTCTCTGTAAGCATATGTCATTGCTTTTTCAACCGCATTTTTTGCTACTGTATAAACGTTTTTTCTACGTCCGAAGTAACCTTTTGCTGCCTTCAAGATTTTTTTTCTTCTTTTTCTTGAGGCTACTGAATTTACTGATCTTGGCATAATTCAAATTGTTTTTTGTAGTAGGCGGTTTGTAAACAAACACTTCTATTTAAGCCTAACTCCATGGTTAATAATTAAATCCCTGAATTAACTATTTTAAAGTTAATTGTTGTTTGATGTTCGCTTCATCAGACTTGTGTACTAATGCAGCGTGCGTCAATTTAAGCTTACGTTTCTTCGACTTCTTTGTTAAGATATGACTCTTAAACGCGTGCTTTCTTTTGATTTTTCCAGAACCTGTCAACTTAAAACGTTTCTTGGCACTAGATTTGGTTTTCATTTTAGGCATTTCTCCTTCGGTTTTATCTTGCTTATAAGATTGTTTATAATAATGAAATTACTTTCCTACTTTTTTAGGAGCAATAAACATAATCATACGTTTACCCTCCAACTTTGGTAATTGTTCTACTTTACCATACTCTTCTAATTCTTGTGCTAATTTTAGCAGTAAGATTTGTCCTTGTTCTTTAAAGATAATAGATCTTCCTTTAAAGAATACAAAAGCTTTTAATTTAGCACCTTCTTGCAAAAACTTAATTGCGTGCTTCTTTTTAAACTCATAATCGTGTTCATCAGTTTGAGGTCCAAAACGAATTTCTTTTATGGTAACTTTCGTTGCTTTCGCTTTTAAAGCTTTCTCTCGTTTCTTTTGCTCATACAAGAACTTCTTGTAATCAATAATTTTACAAACAGGAGGTTTCGCTTTGGGAGAGATCTCTACCAAATCTAACTCTTGTTCTTTGGCCATCTGTTTGGCTTTATCTAAAGGATATACACCAACTTCTACGTTATCTCCTACAACACGAACTTCATCAACATATTTAATTTTATCGTTAATTCTGTGTTGATCCTCTTTAATTACTCTTAATGGTCTTCTAGACCTACTTCTTCTAATTGCTATGACTAATGAATTTAAATTTAACTAATTGTTTTCTACTGTTTTTTAAAACTCTAAAATAATTAAAATTTCTTTAATGTTTTACTTTCTTCTTCTTTTATTAAAGATTTAAACTCTTCAATACTAAAAGTTCCTATATCTCCTTCGCCATGCTTTCTAACAGAAACTGTACCTTCTCTGTCTCTTATACACATCTGACGCTGCCGACGATCTACTCTGTGTAGATC
>CAJXRR010000040.1 GCA_913060575.1 uncultured Flavobacterium sp. | reverse complement strand
ATTTCTTCGAAAAAAGAGTATCAGAATATCAAAAAGCCGGAGTAAAATCTGGAGGAACTGGAAGCATTAGTTTTGATGCAGATTTTTAGAAAGCTATTCTAAAAATAACACCTGGCTTTGAACAGGGTAAAAACCAAAGAAAACAAAGAAACCGCTTTTGCGGTTGGCAACTAATAATAAAACCATTAACAGCATGTATGTAGTAAAAAGAGACGGCAAAAAAGAGCCAGTGATGTTCGACAAAATCACGGCGAGAGTAAAAAAGATGTGTTATGGACTCAACAAAATTGTTGATCCAGTAAAAGTAGCAATGCGTGTAATCGAAGGGTTATATGATGGAGTAACTACTTCAGAATTAGATAGTTTAGCGGCAGAAGTTGCCGCAACGATGACTACTGCTCATCCAGATTACGCAAAATTAGCTGCAAGAATCGCCGTGTCTAACCTACATAAAAACACCAAAAAATCTTTTTCAGAAACCATGGTGGATTTATACACATATGTAAATCCAAGAACTGGTAAAAAAGCACCATTATTATCTGATGAAGTTTATAATATTATTGCAGATAATGCAGAGAAATTAGATTCTACTATTATTTACAGTAGAGATTTCAATTATGATTTCTTCGGATTTAAAACATTAGAACGTTCATATTTATTGAAATTAAATGGAAACATTGTAGAAAGACCACAACACATGCTAATGCGTGTTTCTATTGGAATCCATTTAAATGATATTGATGAAGCTATTGCTACTTATGAATTAATGAGTAAGAAGTTCTTTACACATGCTACACCTACTTTATTTAATGCTGGTACGCCAAAACCACAAATGTCTTCTTGTTTTTTATTACAAATGCAAGACGATAGTATAGATGGAATCTATGACACCTTAAAACAAACTGCTAAAATTTCACAATCAGCAGGAGGAATTGGATTGTCTATTCATAACGTACGTGCTACAGGATCTTATATTAGAGGAACTAACGGTACTTCTAACGGAATTGTACCAATGCTAAAGGTATTTAACGATACAGCTCGTTACGTAGATCAAGGAGGAGGAAAACGTAAAGGATCTTTTGCAATGTACATAGAACCTTGGCATGCAGATATTTTTGAATTCTTAGATTTAAAAAAGAATCACGGAAAAGAAGAAATGAGAGCACGTGATTTGTTTTACGCAATGTGGATGCCAGATTTATTCATGAAAAGAGTTCAGGAAGATGGAAGCTGGACATTAATGTGTCCAAACGAATGTCCACATTTATTTGATACCTATGGAGATGAGTTTGAAAAATTATATGAAGGATACGAAAAAGTAGGAAAAGGAAGAAAAACAATTAGAGCAAGAGAGCTTTGGGAGAAAATTTTAGAATCTCAAATAGAGACGGGAACTCCATATATGCTCTATAAAGATGCGGTAAACCGTAAATCAAATCACAAGAATTTAGGAACTATTCGTTCTTCTAACTTGTGTACAGAGATTATGGAGTATACAGCAAATGACGAAGTAGCCGTTTGTAACTTAGCTTCTATTGCATTGCCAATGTTTATTAGTGAAAATGAAAAAGGTGAAAAATATTTCAATCACAAAAAGTTATATGATGTCACTAAAAAAGTGATTAGAAACTTAGACACTGTAATTGATAGAAATTACTATCCAGTAAAAGAAGCAGAAAACTCTAATTTCCGTCACAGACCTGTTGGTTTAGGAGTGCAAGGATTAGCAGATGCTTTTATTATGCTACGTTTACCGTTTACTTCTGATACTGCAAAAAAACTAAATCAAGATATTTTTGAAACGCTTTATTTTGCATCGGTACAATCTTCTATGGAGATAGCTAAAGCAAAAGAACCATATTCTACATTTAAAGGTTCTCCAATGTCAGAAGGAGAGATGCAATTTAACATGTGGGGAATTAATGACGAAGATTTAAGCGGAAACTGGGATTGGAAAAAATTACGTAAAAACGTCATCAAACACGGAGTTAGAAACTCTTTATTAGTGGCACCAATGCCAACTGCTTCTACTTCTCAGATTCTTGGAAACAATGAAGCGTTTGAGCCATATACTTCTAACATTTATACTAGACGTGTATTATCAGGAGAGTTTATCGTGGTAAATAAACACTTACTAGAAGATTTAGTAGAGATGGATTTATGGGATAACGATATGAAAGAAGAGATCATGCGTGCAAACGGATCAATTCAACATATTGATAAAATTCCACAAGATTTAAAAGATTTATACAAGACTGTTTGGGAAATGAGTATGAAAGATATCATTGATATGGCTCGCCATAGAGGATATTTTATCGATCAATCTCAATCGTTGAATCTATTTATGCAAGATGCAGATTTTGCAAAATTAACATCAATGCATTTCTACGGATGGAAATCTGGATTAAAAACAGGAATGTATTATCTAAGAACCAAATCGGCAGTAAATGCGATTCAGTTTACACTTTCAAAAGAAAAGAAAGAAGTAACAAAAGAAGAAGAAGCACCAGCAACAATCTCTACTGATGGACCAATGTCTGCAGCAGAATTTAAAGCAATGGTAGATGCCTCTAAGAATGGAGCACCAGATGACGATTGCTTAATGTGTGGATCTTAGAAATTGTTTAATTAATATAAGTTTAAAAAAGAATCTCAATATATTTGGGATTCTTTTTTGATTTATGGAGGTTTTACAAGAATCAAAAACTAAAAAATATATTACCTATGATGAACTGGGAACAATTACTTTCTTTAAAACGATTTGGCGATACAGAAAAACGTCCAAGAGCAAAACAAGATGAAACTCGTTTAGGTTTTGAAGTAGATTTTGATAGAATTATTTTTTCAGAAGCTTTTAGAAGTTTGCAAGACAAAACGCAGGTCATTCCATTATCGGAAACAGATTTTGTACATACCAGACTTACGCACAGTTTAGAAGTTTCTGTAGTAGGAAGAACTCTTGGAAGAAGAGTGGGTAAAGTCTTGTTAGAAAGACATCCAAACTTACAAGAATTAGGATATACATTTAATGATTTTGGAGCCATTGTAGCGGCAGCTTCCGTAATGCATGATATTGGAAATCCGCCTTTTGGTCATTCTGGAGAAAAAGCCATTGGAGAATATTTTAAATCAGGCAACGGAGCTCAATACAAAGAAGAATTAACCGCAAAAGAATATCAAGATTTAATCGATTTTGAAGGAAACGCCAACGGATTAAAAATTCTAACAGAGAGTAGAGAAGGAATTAATGGAGGCTTACGCCTCTCTTACGCAACCTTAGGGGCTTTTATGAAGTATCCAAAGGAATCGCTGCCAAAGAAACCAACGACTCATATAGCTGATAAAAAGTACGGATTCTTTCAATCAGAAAAAGAAGCGTTTTTAGACATTGTAGAAGATTTAGGATTGCTCAATAAATCGCAAACAAAAGATATCAGTTATCACAGACATCCATTAACCTTTTTAGTAGAAGCTGCGGATGATATTTGTTACACCATTATAGATTTTGAAGACGGAATTAACTTAGGCTTAATAGAAGAAGAATTTGCGCTAGAATACTTAATCAAATTGGTAAAAAACTCTATTGATACCGCTAAATATCATTCTCTTAAATTTAAAAAAGACAGAATTAGTTATTTGCGTGCTTTGGCTATAAATACACTTATAAATGAAGCAGTAGAAATATTTTTAGCCAACGAAACTGAAATTTTAAAAGGAACATTTGAAAATTCTTTATTAGATAAATGTACCTATGAAGCACAGATTAACGACATACTAAAAATTAGTGTTTCAAAAATATACATGAGTCAAGAAGTTGTAGAGAAAGAAGTAGCAGGATATAAAATCATAGCCGATTTATTAGACATTTTTGTAACCGCGCTTAATAATAATCAAACCGGTAAGCCAACTAATTATGACAAGCTATTACTCAACTTACTTCCCAACGAATTTATGATTGAGACAAGTTCTACCTATAAAAGAATCATGTCTATATGCTCCTATGTGTCGAGAATGTCTGATAGTTATGCGATTAGAATCCATAAGAAAATACAAGGAAGTATTATATAAGCAATTCAAAATCCTTAAATTCGTAAAAAATTAAAAACCTCTAAAATGAAGAAAAAATTATTATTTGTAATATGTTTAATTCTTGGAACTGCAGCAGTAGTTTTCTATTTAAATGATAAAAATGAAACAACAGATAAAAGCAAACAACTAGCAGCTTTTTTAGCAGAACATCCATACTCAAAAAGAGAACTATTAACTAAAGAGCAGTTAAAAGAAATTCCAAAACAAGACAGACCAGATTTAGCTTTTGAACAAGATTTTTTAAGAACATTAGACCCTGCAACTGGAAATGTGCCAAGGGAAAGACTTTTTGATGTTATGAGAACGTTTAATCAATTGTCAAGAGATGCCGAAACAGTAGATTTTAACTGGGAGACCAGGGGACCTTTAGATGTTTCAGGAAGAACAAGAGGAGTCTTTTTTGACCCTAATGATGTTGAAAACAAAAAAGTTTTTGCTGGCGGAGTAAGTGGAGGAATTTGGATGAATTCTGATATCACTGATGAAAATATTTCTTGGGTACAAGTGGAGGCTGGATTACCAAACTTTGCTATTTCTGCGATGGATTTTGATCCAGTAGTAACAACAAGTTTTTACGCAGGTACCGGAGAAGGTTGGGGGAATATTGATGCCGTAAGAGGTGCAGGTATTTATAAATCTTCTGATGGAGGAGCATCTTGGTCAATACTAAGTTCTTCAATTTCGTTTCAATATGTATATGATTTAGTAGTTAGAGATGAAGGCGGAAGTCAAGGTGTTATTTATGCAGCTGCAAGAATTGGAAACGATACAGATACATTTAGATCAGATGATGGAGGTGTTACCTGGACAACAGTTACCACATTACCTCATAGAGATCTAGAAATTGGACCAGATAATACTATTTGGGCAGGAGGAGCTAATGGGGATATTTTTAGTTCAACAGATGGTACTACATGGAATGAAGTTTATACTTCCAATAACCGAAGAGTAGAATTAGCAGTTGCACCTTCAAATTCAGATGTTGTTTATGCTTTAGTTGAAAGTGGAAATGCTTTACAAGAAATTGTAAAGACTACTGATGGTGGTACAAATTGGGTAAATGTATCAGAACCTAGAGATGTTAATGATGGTTCTGTTCCATCAACTGATTTTACTAGGGGACAAGCTTGGTATGATTTAATTGCAGTAGTAAATCCGGCGGATGAAAATGAAGTACATGTTGGAGGGGTGAATACATTCAAAACTTCAGACGGAGGAACTACTTGGGAAAAAACTTCAAGTTGGAGTAATGGATGGGATAATTCAGTCAGTTTTGTTCATGCTGACATTCATAATGTTATTTATAGACCAGGAAACAATGCGATTCTTTATGCAACTGATGGAGGTATTTTTTATGCGCCAGATGCATCACTAATCCCAACCAGTGGACCAAATGCTTACACAACAGGGATATTTCCAAGAAATAGAAACTATAATGTAACTCAATTCTATTCTGCAGCAATAGACCCAGTTAATACCAATGCTTTTGTAGGTGGAACTCAAGATAATGGAAGTCCTTATTTTAACTCTCCTGGAATCGATGACACACAAGATTTTAGTGGAGGAGATGGTGGATTTGCTTTTATTGATCAGACTGCAATTTTAAATTCAGGTACTGATGGATCTTATTATATTGTTTCAAATACAGGAAATTCATATAGATTACAAGATTTTAATGATAGCAGATTTAATATTTCAATACTGAATACATCAGCAGGGAGTTTTATTAATCCAGCTGATTATGATGATGTTAACAATATTCTATACTCTAACAATAGTGGTTCTAGTATGTCTATAACAACTCTTAATGCAGATAACACACCACAAGCATCAGGAGGAGGTAATGTCTTTACAGGATCTAGTCAAAATGTTAATGTTAATGGATTAGGAGGTGGTGCTATTACCCATATTAGAGTTTCTCCATATAATGAATCTAATAGAGCAGTATTTATAGGTACAAGCGCAGGAGTCATAGTAAAGAGAACTGCAGATGGTTCGGAAACAGTAATTAATAATGGGACTGTAGCTGGTGCTGTATCTAGTGTTGAAGTTGGTGCTTCAGATGATGAATTATTGGTAACCTATTCTAATTTTGGAGTTATGAGTGTAATATATACTTCTGATGGAGGTACTACATGGGATGATAAAGAAGGTAATTTGCCAGACATGCCAGTAAGATGGAGTTTGTTTAATCCTTTAGATAGAAATGAAGTGATTCTGGCAACGGAAGCCGGAATTTGGAGAACTTCAGATATTACAGCAACAACACCAACCTGGAACCCAGTATCTGCAGGTATGGGAGCAGTAAGAGTAGATATGTTGCAGTATAGAGAAAGTGATAATGTAGTTTTAGCAGCAACTCATGGTAGAGGAATGTTTACTTCTGTTTTTACTGCAGACGTGGCCTCTGTAGATGATGTTCTTTCAGATAAAAAAGTATTTACAGTATATCCAACCATATCGAATGGTGAATTCACGGTGTTTGCTAAGAATGAATTAGGGAATTCTCAAATTCTTATTTTTGATATAACAGGAAGACAGGTTTTTAATTCTAAATTGAATTTTAGTCAAAACGAAAACCAACAAGTATCTGTTAATCTCAGATCGGGAACTTATATTGTCAATATAATAGATCAAAATAAAAGAAAATCATCTGAAAAAATTATTATCAGATAAATTAATAAGAAACTAAAAGGCTGTTATTAAAGACAGCCTTTTTTTTATTAAAAAGTACGATTTTAAAAACGATGGATACCATTCAATAAGACTTTGGTACGACTATTGATTTTATTTAAAAACATCTAAAAAGACATGAAACTTAAAGTTATTCTAATAGCCTTTATAACGATTTTTCTGACCAATTGTAAAAGTAGTCAGTTTGATGCTAAACCACCTTTTAGCATTAGTAGTGCAACCTATAATGACTGGGTTGGCGGACAAGAAGGTGTTAGTGGAATACGTTTAGTTTTTAATCTAAATTCAAAACAAACGATAAAGTTTCTGAAAGTTTATTTTAATAAAAGAGAAGCGATTTTAGAAACTAAAGAAAAAGAAGGAATAACAACTTTAATCGGAAATATCAGTACTTCAACTATAGGAAATAGTAATCTGGTAATGGATGTTGATCCAAAAAAAGAAATAAATAACGAAATACCAGAAACAAATTTTCCTTTTGATTTAAAAGAAAAGGAAGCTGTATTATCTTACTTAGAAAAAGGGGTTACTAAATTTCACAAAGTCAAAAACATTAAAAAAACAGACACAGGTTATTATCAATAGTTCAACAAAAGTTGTTGTATTGAACTTGAATCAATCCCATTGATTTTTTGAAGCTCTTCGATAGTTCCATGTTCTATAAAATTATCATTGATTCCAATAATTTTGATAGTGTTTTTATAATTATGACTGGCAGCAAATTCTAGAATAGCAGTACCAAAACCACCTTTTTGAACTCCATCTTCTACAGTGATAATCTTTTCAAAATCATTAAAAATTTGATGAAGTAATTTCTCATCTAAAGGTTTTGCAAATCGCAAATCAAAATGTGCAATTTCAGGAAGGTCTTTAATCGCTTCCGTAACATTTTCAGAAATGGTTCCTAAAGATAAAACAGCGATATTTTCACCTTCTTGCAAACAAACTCCCGTTCCTATTTTAATAGTTTCAAAAGGGTTTTTCCAATCTACCAAAACACCTCTCCCCCTCGGGTAACGAATAGCGATCGGGTTTTGTAATCCTAATTGAGCAGTATATAAAATATTTCGTAATTCAATTTCATTTCTTGGGGCACAAACTATCATATTTGGAATTGCTCTCATATAGGCAATATCAAAAACCCCGTGATGAGTAGCGCCGTCTTCACCAACCAACCCTGCTCTATCTAAACAAAAAACAACAGCAAGGTTTTGTAAAGCAACATCATGTATTACTTGATCGTAAGCTCTTTGCATAAAAGTAGAATAGATATTACAAAAAGGAATCATTCCTTGTGTCGCCATTCCAGCAGCTAAAGTCACTGCGTGTTGTTCTGCAATTCCTACATCAAAAGTTCTTTCAGGAAATTCTTCCATCATCATTTTTAACGAACTCCCAGTAATCATTGCTGGGGTAATACCAATAATCTTATGATTATTTCTAGCCAATTCTACAATCGTTTCGCCAAAAACATCTTGATATTTAGGAGGAAGTATTTCATTGCTTTTAGGAGCTAATTCTCCTGTTTTAGCGTCAAATTTACCCGGCGCATGATATTTTACTTGATCTTGCTCAGCCTTTAATAATCCTTTTCCTTTAGTGGTAATTACATGTAAAAACTTTGGACCTTTTTTATTTTTTAATCGATTTAATTCTTTCAATAAACCATTCAAATCGTGTCCATCAATTGGACCAGAATAATCAAAATTTAACGCACGAATGATATTGTTCTTTGCGAGTGATTTATCTGTTTTGACTTTGGTTAAATATTCCTTTAAAGCTCCAACCGAAGGATCAATTCCGATGGCATTATCATTTAGAATTATGAGTAGATTGGTATCGCTAACTCCAGCATGATTTAGGGCTTCAAAAGCCATTCCGCTAGCAATAGAAGCATCTCCAATAACAGCAATATGATGTTTTTCTTTTTCTCCTTTTAAAGAAGAAGCGATAGCCATTCCAAGGGTAGCCGAGATGGAGGTAGAAGAATGCCCAACGCCAAAAGCATCGTATTTGCTTTCATCAATTTTAGGAAATCCTGAGATACCATTAAGCTGTCTGTTGGTATGAAAAATATACTTTCTACCTGTTAAAATTTTATGTCCGTATGCTTGATGACCCACATCCCAGACTAACAAATCATTTGGGGTATCAAATAAATAATGTAAAGCAATAGTAAGCTCTACAACCCCCAAACTAGCGCCTAAATGACCTTGTTTGGTAGCGACAACATCAATAATAAATTCGCGTAACTCCTTTGCCAATTTTGGCAACTGATCTGTAGCTAATTTTCTAAGATCTGATGGATATTCTATGTTATTTAGTAAGGATTTCATTATTGAACAAAAATACGATTTTACAACTCAAAAGATATTTGTAATATTGAATAAATATTTTCTGAAATGATTCAACCTTTTGACGACACCTACTTTATGAAAAAAGCTTTGGAAGAAGCTGAAATTGCTTTTGATAAAGGAGAAGTTCCTGTGGGTGCTGTAATTGTTATGAAAGATAGGATTATTGCAAGAGCGCATAATTTAACAGAAACCTTAAATGATGTAACAGCACATGCAGAAATGCAAGCGTTTACAGCAGCAGCAGATTTTCTTGGCGGAAAGTATTTAAAAGAATGTACACTCTATGTTACCTTAGAACCTTGTCAAATGTGTGCAGGTGCTAGTTACTGGACCCAAATAAGTAAAATTGTATACGGAGCATCAGAACCACAAAGAGGTTTTAAAAATTTAAACACAACCTTGCACCCTAAAACGAAAGTGGTGAAAGGAATTTTACAAAATGAATGCAGTCAATTGATGAAACGTTTTTTTGTTGAAAAAAGGAACTTGAATTAATTGCCTACTTCTTATTTAGCCAAGAATTTCTTGTTTTTATCATGTATTCTGTTAGCTCAGTACCCTTACTTTCATAAGTTTTGATAGTATATTTAGGGTCTTTTCCCAAGCTAACTTTTACGATTTTTTCATTTCCAAAACGATTGATCACTAAAATCATTTGATCAGTTCGCGTCAATTTTTCTTGAAGAGAATCAAATGTGATTTTTTCATTAAGTTTTTTTCCATTAACAGCTATAATTTTATCACCTGAATCTAAACCTGCTTTATAAGCAGGGCTATTCATAGTAGGTTCGCCATCTATAACTCCATCAGTAACTTTTGCTCCAAAAAAAGATGTTTTATTAACTCGACTTAAATTGAGACCTACATCAGCCAATAAATCGAAATATTTTGGCATTTTACTATCATAGATATAGTTGTTAAAGAAATTATCTGCGAATTCTTTTCCAGCATATTCGTTTAATGATTCGTGCAAATTAGCAAGGGTATAAGGAATTTCATTCTTCCCATACTTCTTCCAAACCAACTTCATATAATCATCTAAGTTCAATTGTTGATAGTTATTTCGTAATGAAAGATCTAATGCTAAACCTAACACACTTCCATAAGAATAATAGGAGATAAACGTATTACCTCTATTGACAGGATCTACAGATTTAGCAGCATCAACAAAAGGAGCTTGATAACTCATTTCTATCGGATTGAAGAATTTTCTGCCCGGAGAGTTCCAAACATAATTGAAGGCTTTATTTAAACCACCTACATATTCTTCGACAGTTTTTACTTCTGCTCTACATAGTATTAAATCTGTATAGTAACTAGTAAACCCTTCTGCAAACCATAATTCACCACTCATATTAGCTTGTTCAAAATTAAAAGGCTCTAAAGACTGTGGACGAATTCGTTCTACATTCCAAGCATGGAAAAACTCATGAGAAACAGTCCCTATAGCACCGCCTTCAGCCAAACTATTCGTAGAGGTTAAAATGGTAGAATTTCTATGTTCCATTCCGTCACCACTTGCATTTGCGATGTAACATCCTAAGAAGGTATATTCACCAAAATCAAACGTTGGCAATTCGCCAAAAACAGCTTTTTCTTGTAAAACAATTGCTTTTACATCTTCAAAATAATCATCTAATTCTGCATCTGTTCCATTGTGATGAAGTGCAAAGTTTATTTTTTGAGAACCTACTTCAAACGAACGAATCTGATGATTACTTAATTCTGTAGGGCTGTCCATAAAGTATTGTAAGTTGGGTGCCGAATACTTGTTTTCAGTTTCTTTTTTTAATTGAGTTGCAATTTTCCAATTTAAATCTTTTCTTGTATTGAATGTAACTTCAATAGGACTTTCTGATTTTGAAGGAGCATACATAAAAGTGGCAGGAATGTTTAAATGCGCATGAGTTTCATCAACTTGAGAGTAAGTTCCATCACCTCTATTTGCAAACAAGGTATATGAAACATGCACAGTTCCATCGTGTCCATCAACAACCCACTGATAAGGATCAGGTCTTGTAATTACTAATTTTTCACCAAGACTATTGGTTACTTTTACATTATATACATTCTTTGCAAATTCATGTAGAGCATATCTTCCTGGAGAAGTTCTACTCATTCTAAAGGCAAATTTACCAGGCTTTACATCAGAGAATATTACTTGAATTTCTGCTTCGTGATGTACTGCGTTAGCAAATGAAATTTCATAAGCGACAGCAGATTCTTCTATTGAATTTTTTTCTGAGCAAGAAGCTAAAAAAAAGAATAATGAAATAACTAACAAGTGTTTGAATTGAATGCGCATGATGTTGTTTTTTAATTCTCCCAAAACTACGTAAAAACCACTTATTTTTTAAGATTATTTTATTACGTTTTTACAAGAAAAAGGGGTTTTTACTTTGTGGATTAATGAAGCTTGGAACTCTTTGAAACGGTTATTGTTTGACCATTAGCTAACTGCAGTTCAAAAGATTTCTTGGTACGAACTGTTTTTCGTTGGAATTGGTCTAAAGAGCAAAAATCTGTAAATTTTTTACCTTCGTAGCTTATAACTTCATCTCCTTGGCGAACTCCCATATTCCAAACGTCACTTTCTACTTCGATACGCATAATTCGCATTTTACCATTAGAATACATTATTGAGCAAGAAAAGCTGCTATAAGATTGATTAATCTTAGAGGAAGAAACATACAATTGATCATTTTTTAAATTTAAAAACAGTGTTTTTTCTTTCCATAAACGATTTCCTATTTTAGAAGATTTCTGATTGTTGTAGTACATCAATGGAGATAAATTGACACTTTTTGAAGTGACATTTTGAAACTGAAAAACCGTAGGCTGCGAAGCTGTTAAGATTCCATTCACATCGAAACTTCCACTGTAAAAGGTTGCCTGAGGAAGTTCATCAAGATTGGTTAAATTATAATTTCGTTTCGACACATTAGAAGATCCTCCAGCTCCAGTATCCAATAAAAAACGTAATCGATTACTTTTAACTTTTAAGAAAACAATAGGTCTGTTATTTCGAAACTCAAAATCTAATGGATGCATAGTCTCTACCTTTTTTGGAAAGTGATTTGCTGGATGCATAATTAAAATCTTATTCTTGTAATCAATCGTCCAGTTGAATTCTTTAATGATGTCTACACCTAAAATTCCGTCTACCTCATAACAAGAAAATATGCTGTTTTTGGGAGCGTTGAGAATACGGTGACCTCTAATTTTTCTGCTTCCCAACGAAATAGTACCGCTTTTATAAAAGCGCATTTTACTTCTTAAGCCACTAGAAGAATTGATGTTTAGTGTTTTACTAGTTCTCTGTAGTTTTTCTTTCGCCCAAGAGTAGGCTACAGAATATTGAGCACCAGTATCGAAGGCAAACTGTTTTTCAACGCCATTAAATGTTATTGGAATAATAATTAACCCTAAATCATTTCTAAAAGGAATGGTATCCTGAAATATTTTAGAATTTTGTGAATAAACGGTTCCTAAGAGAAAAATTGAAAAAAGAAATAAGAGTTGCTTTTTCATACCTGCATTATTTAATCTAAACTTTTTTAATTACGCTAGTAACAATTCCCCAAATCACAAAATCATTTTCTTCTGTAATTTTAATAATTGGATAATTAGGATTTTCTGGTTGTAACCAGACTTCATTATCGCGAACTTTTAATCGCTTCACAGTAAATTCACCATCTAAAAAGCAAACCGCAATCTTATTGTTTTCTGGCTCTAAACTTCTGTCAATCACTAATAAATCGTTGTCATCTAAACCGGCACCAATCATCGATTGTCCGTTTACTTTTGCAAAAAAAGTAGCTTCTTTATTGGTAATTAATTCTTCATCTAGAGAAATTCTAGTTTCTTTAAAATCGTCTGCTGGGGAAGGAAATCCAGCTGAGATTCCTGTGTCAATAAAAATTGCACCAGTACTATTTGATGCTTTTGGGGTGAAAAACTGAAGTGATTTTGTCATTTATTTTACGGTAATAATATCATTGATCTTTGTGGTATATTTTGGAGACAGACGTTCTTGTTTCATTTTCCAAGTTCGTTGTAAGTCTTGATTTGCCAATTTAATGGTGGTTGTTTTAAATTTTTTATTTAGACGGTCTATTGCAGACATTAATGGCTTGTGCTTTGGGTTTTCATGAAGAAATAAATTTAATTGATGATTGTCTGTAGGAACCAGTCCTGTAACAATAATCCCTGCACGCTTATATTTTATACCTGCTTTAAAAATTGTTTTCACAGCCTCTACAGATGCCTTTGTAATGCTAAGTGTAGAATCTGTAGGGTATGGAAAAACTATTGTTTTTGAAGCGTTGTGCTGTGCTACATCTCTTTTATGACGATCGCTACTTAATAAGACGATGACCATATGGCAACTAGTTTTTTGTGCTCGTAATTTTTCTGCGCAACATGCTGCAAAAGTGGAAACACGTTCTGTAATATTTTCAATATTTGAATAGGTCTGCTCAAAACTTCTAGTGGTTGCAATAGAGCGCTTAGTTTGTTTTATTTCGAATTCAATGGTTGGAATTCCTTCCAAGTCTTTTTTTAATTTCCATTCTGTAATTGAAAAATTTAGACGTACCCAATCATCAGATAATTGTGTAAAATCAAAAGCTGTTTTACACCCCTTTACAATCAGACGTTTTTCTAAACGACGACCAATTCCCCACACATTTTTAATGGCTGTCCACTTGAGTGCTTTTAGGCGTTTTTCTTCAGAATCAATCACATAAACGCCACCGGTTTCTTTTGGAAACTTTCTTGCAATCTTGTTAGCTACTTTACAGAGCGCTTTTGTGGGCGCAATTCCTACACAGGTTGGTATTCCGGTCCATTTTAAAATTCTATTTCGAATGCTTGTTCCGTAGTCATTAAAATTATGATGATCAAATCCTGTAAGGTCTATAAAAGCTTCATCAATACTATACACTTCAACATTAGGTGAAAACTGCTCTAGAATTGTCATAACTCTAGTGCTCATATCGCCATATAACGGATAATTAGAGGATAAAACGGTAACTTTATGATGCTTGCAGAAGTTTCCCCATTTAAAAATAGGAGCGCCCATTGGGAGATTTAATTTTTTTGCCTCATCGCTTCTAGCAATTACACAACCATCATTATTACTTAATACAGCAACAGGTTTGTTTTGTAAGTTGGGGTTAAATACCCGCTCACAAGAAGCATAAAAGTTATTACAATCTACTAAAGCATACATGATTGTAAATATACAAACAAGAAAGTACCAAAGAATATCATTGAGTTACTTATATTTGAAAAAAAGGACAAGTATTATGAACATCTTCGATATTGTAATAGCAGTTATTTTAATTATTGCTTTTATAAGAGGTTTTATGAAAGGGTTTTTTGTGGAAGTAGCGTCTTTAATTGCCCTAATTGGTGGTATTTATGGAGCAATTCACTTCTCCTATTTTGCAGCAAACATTTTAAAAAAGTATGTAGCGTGGAGCGAAAATTATATTGCGTTAACGGCATTTGCAGTTACTTTTATAGCCATTGTAATTGCGGTATCTTCTCTAGGAAAGGTCTTCACAAAAATGGCAGATTTTGTAGCGCTTGGACTTATTAATAAAATATTAGGAGGTGTTTTTGCCCTCCTAAAGAGTGTAGTAATTTTAAGCGTAATTTTTGTTTTTTTTGCCAGAGTAAATAGCACTATTCCTTTTATAGAAAAACAGACCTTAGATGCGTCTATCTTATACGCTCCTGTAAAAGAAATTGTTCCCACTATATTTCCTGCAATCATTAAGGAGATTGATGAAAAGAAAAATGAACTTCAATAAGGATGTTCGTTATTATAAAAAAAAATAAACGCTATAGCTTATTACTTTAGTAATAAGCTATAGCGTTTGCAACAGATCTTCTATATTAGCATATACCGAAGAAGATAGTCTCAATAATTTCTTAGGAGTCTTTATGATCTTTTACCCACTGCAAGCAGGTTTTAAAATCTGTAAAAATACATTCCTTTGCAATTAAATCTGGAATAATATCAATACGTTCCATCATGTATTTAGGTTGTTTTTGTAAGTCTACGACTAATACAATTTTACCATCTTTTGTAAGTTCTACGATACTATCTTCTAGCGCATACAATCCAGATTGATCTATATATTCCATTCTATCCATCCGAATAATAATGGTAGATGCAGACGATGGTATTTGCTTTATAAGTTGTTGAAAATCACTTGTAGAACCAAAAAATAAAGGACCTTTAATATGTTTGATAAAAACCTCCTCACGTAATTTTTTTGTCATTCCAATTTCATCAGCCCAAGATTCTTCCTTTAAAGAAGTTACGTTAGATTGTTGCGCTGTTAAATCTCCAATTTTCTTCATAAACATTAAAGAAGCGATGACCAATCCAATACCAACGGCATATACTAAATTCCAGAATGTAGAAAGTAATAATACAACAATCATGATAATTACTTCTGAGCTTAATTTGATGCCCGCTATTTTAATATCTCTTGGCAAAGAAGGGATGGCTTTTAATCCTTTGTAATCCATTACTCCAATACCAACCGTAACTAATATTCCTGCTAAGACCGCTGCAGGGATTTTAGAAGCAACGGGTCCTAATCCTAATAAAATAACTAATAGCATTAGACCAGCGACCATTCCTGATAGTTTTGTTTTTCCTCCTGAATTAATGTTTACAACCGTTCTAATGGTAGCACCTGCACCAGGAATTCCACCAAAAATAGAAGCAATACTGTTTCCTATTCCTTGACCAATAAGTTCTTTATTTGGTTTGTGTTTAGTTTTGGTCATATTATCTGCAACAACCGATGTTAACAGAGAATCAATAGCTCCTAGCAGCGCTAATGTTAAGGCTGTAAAAATATAAGGAGTGATACTCGCTAAATTAAAACTGGTAAAAATTTCCATATTTGGGATTGGAAATCCACTTGGAATTTCTTCTATAGGTTTGTAGTCTAGGTTAAAACCAACAGAAATTCCCGTCATAACCATTAACGCAACCAAGGTACTAGGTACAACAGTTGTTATTCGTTTAAACCCATAGATGATAAAAATTGTGCCTAGAGCTAAGATTAGTTCTAGCCAATTAAGATTTTTTAAAGCTCTAGGGAGTACTTTAAACGTACCTAAAACACCAGAAGCCTCTCTTCCTGCTAATGTTTTGCTTTCCTTTACAATATCTGCCTGTACAATACTCTCACCTTCAGCTGTTGCATTTTTATAATCTTGCAGTGTAAGAATTTTATCGGTTTTTTTGCTTTTACTATCTTTTAGATATCTATTTAAAACCACCTCTTCAACTTGAGATTCAAACTGCTTTACAAACTCAGCATCTTCTTTAGCATTGTACCCTACAGAAGGTAAAATTTGAGTAACTAATATAATAACTCCAATAGCTGTCATAAAACCTGAAACAACTGGGTACGGAATATATCGAATATATTTCCCTAAACCAGCTAAACCTAAGCCAATTTGCATAAGACCAGATAATAAGAAAACGGTTAAAATAATAGGCAATGCTTTACTAACATCTCCATTATTAGAGGCTATAATTCCTGCAATAACAACCATACTTACAGCTGTCATTGGTGCCGTAGGGCCAGAAATTTGTGTTGGAGTTCCACCAAAAAGCGCAGCAAAGAAACTAATAAAAATAGCACCATACAGACCTGCATCAGGTCCTAGTCCTGAAGAGACACCAAAAGCAAGTGCTAACGGTAGTGCCTGTCTCTTATACACATCTGACGCTGCCGACGATCTACTCTGTGTAGA
>CAJXRR010000039.1 GCA_913060575.1 uncultured Flavobacterium sp. | reverse complement strand
TCTACACAGAGTAGATCGTCGGCAGCGTCAGATGTGTATAAGAGACAGGTTAAGATCAACTGATAATTTTGTTTTAATGAGTTGATTTTATCTACTACAGAACTAGCTTTCAAAGAAGAATAATCAACTTTCTCTTCTACAATTTCATAATTAGGAATCACATCCATTTTTACTTCCTCGTATCTACTGTTCTTTTTTAATTGTGTCAAACTCTTATTAATGACGATTCTTTTTAGCCATGCTCCAAATGTTACTTCCGCTTTAAAAGTATCTAGCTTTGTAAATGCTGTTAAAAATGCTTCTTGCATGATGTCTTCTGCCTCAAACTCATCTCTCAAAATTCTAAAAGCAACATTATACATGGCTTTATAATAGCCCTTGTACACTTGCATCTGAGCATTTTGATCAGAATTCTTACAGCGTTCTAACAGTTGGTTAATATGTTGGTTGTTGGTCTCCAATGAAACAGTTCTATAGTATAGACAAACTACTTTTTAATTTGTGACAGTTCTAGCAAATAAAGTTAGATTTTTTTTAATTGAAGATAAAAACTCTTTTGATTTAAATTACTGATGAATACAAGTGTATATATAATCACAAAAAAGGAATGTTAAATTAAGATAATAAGAAGTATTTTAAGAATGTTATGGCACAACAATTGACTTTATAAGTTGAAGTTAGTTGCAGTTTTTATTTTAAGTGATTGATTTTCAAAATTTTAAAAAGAAACAGAAAAGAATATTGCTTTCGTTGTTTAGAATGCAATGTCAGAATGACAGATAAAAGACGTATGAGTAAATCAAAAATAGTAACCTTAGACAGTTTGTCGCTATCGAATATGCTAAATGAAGATTCGGAATTAATTCCATTGATGACTCCAGAAGATGAGGAAATCATCAATAGAGAAGATGTTCCTGAAATCCTTCCAATTTTACCTTTAAGAAATACGGTATTATTTCCAGGGGTTGTCATTCCAATTACAGCTGGTAGAGATAAATCTATTCAGTTGATTAATGATGCAAACAAAGGAAGTAAAGTAATTGGTGTTGTAGCGCAAAAGGATGAAGATATTGAAGAGCCTACTTCTGATGATATTTATAAAACAGGAGTTGTAGCACAAATTTTACGAGTTTTAAAAATGCCTGATGGTAACACAACCGTGATCATACAAGGTAAGAAACGTTTCGAGATTAACGAGATGATTCAAGAAAAGCCGTATTTAAAAGCAAAGGTTCAAGAAGCACTTGAAGACAAAACTATTGAAGACCCAAAAGAATTTAAAGCCATCATAGATTCTGTAAAAGAGCAGGCTTTAGAAGTTATTAAGGAAAACCCAATGCTGCCTTCAGAAGCTTCTTTTGCTATTAAAAATATACAAAGTGACTCATTCTTAGTGAATTTTATTTCATCTAATATGGAGCTATCTGTGATGCAAAAGCAAGTTGTTTTAGAAAAAGATAACTTAAAAGAACGTGCTTTATTAACGCTAAAAAACTTAAACAAAGAGTTACAAAAACTTCAATTACGTAATGATATTCAGTCTAAGACTCGTTCAGATTTAGATCAACAACAAAGAGAATATTATTTAAATCAGCAATTAAAAACCATTCAAGAAGAATTAGGTGGCGTAAATAATGATGCTGAGTTAGATGAAATGCGAATTCAGGCTAAATCTAAAAAATGGACGAAAGAAGTAGGAGAGACTTTTGATAAAGAATTGGCGAGATTGCGAAGAATGAATCCGCAAATGGCAGAATATGGTGTGCAACGTAATTATTTAGAGTTGATGCTAGAATTGCCTTGGGGAGAATTTTCTGACGATAAATTTGATTTAAAACGTGCAGTAAAAATATTAGATAGAGATCACTTTGGTTTAGAAAAAGTAAAAGAACGTATCATAGAACATTTGGCTGTTTTAAAATTACGTGGTGATATGAAATCTCCAATAATCTGTTTATATGGACCTCCAGGTGTAGGGAAAACATCTTTAGGAAAATCTGTTGCAGAATCTTTAGGACGTAAATATGTTAGAATGTCTCTTGGTGGTTTGCGTGATGAAGCTGAAATTAGAGGTCATAGAAAAACATATATTGGTGCGATGCCAGGTCGATTGATTCAAAATCTAAAAAAAGCAGGTACTTCTAATCCAGTTTTTGTGTTAGATGAGATTGATAAGTTAGGGCAAAGTCATCAAGGTGATCCATCTTCTGCAATGTTAGAAGTGTTAGATCCTGAACAAAATACGGAGTTCTATGATAACTATTTAGAAGTTGGATACGATTTGTCTAAAGTACTTTTCATTGCTACTGCTAATAATCTAGGTCAAATTCCTTGGGCATTGAGAGATCGTATGGAAATTATCAATGTAACAGGTTATACGATTGAAGAAAAAATTGAAATAGCGAAAAGACATTTATTACCAAAACAAGTTAAAGAACACGGTTTAACTGGTAAAGAAATTAAGGTAGGAAAAGCTCAATTAGAAAAAATTGTTGAAGGATATACGAGAGAATCTGGTGTTCGTGGTTTAGAAAAACAAATTGCCAAAGTGGTTCGTTTTGCTGCAAAATCAATCGCTTTAGAAGAAGAATATAATATTACAATTACCAATGAAGATATTGAGAAAATTTTAGGTTCCCCAAGATTAGAACGTGATAAATATGAAAATAATGACGTTGCCGGAGTCGTTACAGGTTTAGCTTGGACTAGTGTTGGTGGTGATATTTTATTTATAGAATCTATTCTTTCTAAAGGAAAAGGCACCTTATCTATTACTGGAAATTTAGGAAAAGTAATGAAAGAATCTGCTACGATTGCAATGGAGTATATCAAAGCAAATGCAGATACTTTTGGTATCAATCCAGAGGTTTTAGAGAAATACAATGTGCATATTCACGTACCGGAAGGAGCAACTCCAAAAGATGGTCCAAGTGCAGGAGTTACGATGCTAACCTCTTTAGTTTCTGTTTTTACACAACGCAAAGTGAAAAACAAATTAGCAATGACTGGTGAAATTACTTTACGAGGAAAAGTGTTGCCTGTAGGCGGAATTAAAGAAAAAATCCTAGCTGCCAAAAGAGCTAATATCAAAGAAATCATTTTATGTAAAGAAAATGAAAAAGATATTGCAGAAATTAAAGAAAGCTACTTAAAAGGATTAACATTCTACTATGTTTCAGACATGAGCGAAGTCATAGACATTGCGCTCACCAAACAGAAAGTAAAAAATGCCAAGAAATTAATCTAATTATTAAAGCCTCTCAATTTGAGAGGCTTTTTTTACTCTTTTTTTTACTCTTTATAATTTAAAATATTTTATATTATCACAAAACAACTAAAATTTATTGTTTATTGATAAATATTTATCTAAGTTTGTATCTTAATTATAAAATAGTATTCTCATGGAAACAAAAACTAAATCAGTATTACAAGTGATGAAAGCACTCACTTGGATCGTGTTCATTGGCTTGTGTATTAAAGTTGGAGCTATGCTTTTTTCTTTTTTTGTAAGTTTATTTGTAAATCCTGAAGCAGCTAAAGACCTATATTTAGGTTTAAACCTTTCTGAGTTATTCAATTTTAGCAAATTGCATTATGTTAACATGTTCATTTTAGTGATTATTTCTCCTATACTAAAAGCGTACTTATTTTTTTTATTGATCAAAGTGTTTTCAACAATAAATCTGAAACATCCGTTTAGTTCTGCCATTAGATTACTACTAAGTAATATTAGCCTAGTTGCTTTATCGATAGGAATGTCTTCTGTGATTGCAGTAAGTTATTATGGTTGGTTGTATAAAAAAGGGATGTTACTATATTCTTTACCAAGGCATATTAGCGGTAGTTCTGAGTTTTTGTTTTTTGCAGGAATCATTTTCATTATCTCTTTAATTTTTAAAAGAGGAATAGAAATGCAATCTGAAAATGACCTAACAGTTTAATAATGACAATTATTGTAAACTTAGATGTAATGATGGCAAAACGGAAAATGTCATTGAATGAACTTTCCGAAAAAGTAGGACTTACGCTAGCAAACTTATCCAAACTAAAAACAGGAAAAGCGAAAGCAATTCGGTTTAGTACACTACAATTAATTTGTGATGCTTTAGATTGTCAGCCTGGAGATCTGTTAGAATATTCTAAAGATTAATTTTAAACTGATTTCTTTATTTTTTGAGAGATAAACAAGCTAAAAATTACAAATCCTGTAAAAGCAAAAAATCCAAATAATAATCCAGAATTATTGGTGGTTAAAACGGCTGTTGATCCTGTAAACTTACCAAGTTGATTTAATTGCTCAGTAATAAGTCCATCAAAACCTAAATAGGCCATAAAGATTGCAATTACAAAAACGTCTGCCATCGACCATTTTCCAGTTTTAAATACTAAGAATTTAATCAATTTAGTATTGCTTAATTTCTTGCTAAATAGATAGAAAATACTTGAAATTAATTTCGATAATGGAAAAAGAACACTAAATAAAAATACCAGCCCACCTACAAATAGCAAGTCGATTCTATCTTGAGAAATCATTAAATCTACTACCTCCATGATACTTTTACTTTTAAAGAACAATACTTGATCTTTAAACTGAATTGTTTCACCTAAAAAAGGAAAATTTAGTTCAGAAATTCTAGCATCAATAGCTATCATTGGTAAGAATACTCCTAAGAAGAGTAATAATAAGCTATAAGAAATAAAGAGTAAGAATTCTGCTTTGGTAGTTTTCTTTAAAAAGATAAGTAGTAATAAAGTAAGTGTGTAAATTGATAATAATATAGTTTGATAGCTATTTTTATTACTTGTGTTTTCTTCAATTTTTGACTTAATAATAGTGATGGTATCAACTTTTGTAGTGCCTTCATATTTGGAGATGATCTTATTCATCACCGTGTAATCTGTTGCTAAAAAAGTGTCTTTTGTGTATTTATCTAATTCGTTAGATAAATATTCTTTAATAAGGTCTTTACTTCCGCTACCTGTTAAGAATGTGTAAATTTCATCTGTAAATATAGGAATATCTTTTTTTACTTGTTCAAAGATTCCAGCAAATGAAGAGATGCTTTTCTTTAATAAACCTGCAAAACCGCTGCTTTTGTTTTCTTCGTTATAGCGTTTTTCAAAATCATCAACCGCTTTTTCTAAAAATAATGCAATATCTTTTTTTAGCGCTGCTTCATCAGTATTTTCAAGATTGAAGTCGACCATCTTTTCAGCAATTACTTCTGCGAAAAGATCTTTCCATTCATCTACATTAAATAATCCGTATTTAATGTCTGATAGTTCGACTAAATCTGCTTTTTGAACTTGGTGTAATTTCTCTTGTTGATAAATCTGATAACTGAAAAATACAGATGTGCCTATCAATAAGGCTAAAATAATTAGTCGTAACGCTTTCATTGGTTTATTAGTTTACTTAGCATTAAGACTAATTTAGCCTTATTTTGTTACTTTCTTACTTATTTTTATGCACATGTACATCCATTTGAGGGAAAGGGATGTTCAAACCTTCTTTATCAAATGTCTTGTAAACGTTTTCATTCATATCAAAGAATACTCCCCAATAATCTGCTGCTTTTACCCAAGCTCTAACGGTGAAATTTACAGAACTATCAGCCAAAGCAGAAACAGCGATAAAGACTTCAGGGTCTTTTAAAATTCGATCATCTGCATTTGCTAATCTTTTAATTACGGAACGTGCTTTATCTAAATCGTCTCCATAACCAACTCCAATGGTCCAATCTACTCTTCGTTTCTCTTCAACTGAATAGTTTGTCATAGATGAAGTTGATAAACCTCCATTAGGAATAATAATAGTTACATTGTCTGGAGTTTTTAAAATAGTATTAAAAATTTGTATTTCTTTTACCGTTCCAGAAAATCCTTGAGCATTTATAAAGTCACCTACTTTAAAAGGTTTGAATAATAATATCATTACGCCACCAGCAAAGTTTTGTAAAGTACCTGACAATGCCAAACCAACAGCCAAACCAGCGGCTCCTAGAATTGCAACAAAAGAGGTCATTGGAATTCCGACTAAACCAAGCACACTAATAAAAAGCATGGCTCTTAAAATGACGTTAAAAATGCTCTTTAAAAAAGGTTTAAGAGAAGGGTCGATATTTTTATTGTCTAAAAATTTACCAAAACTTTTGCTAACTAATTTTACGATCCAAGATCCTATAATTAATAATAAGATGGCTCCAATTAATTTTGGACCATAGGTGATTGCTAGATTCGTTAGTTTTTCAATAATTTGCTCTGAATTCATATACTATTTATCTATTTTCGGCATGCTCTGCCAGATTACATTTACTATTTTCCATTGGTCATTTACTTTCGATAAATGAAAATAATCTACTCCCCATTCAGCAGTTAATTTTGCTGAGGCAGTTTTAGTATTTACATCGTAAATTTCAATCTCTTTTGGAGATGTTTCTGAAGTTCTATTTCCAAATTTATTCCAACTCGCTGACAAATTCACTAGTTGAGTGTAGGTCATCGGTAAATTATCTCGATACGCTTTTTCATCAGGATGATACCAATACCCAATTTTTCGTAAGGTACTATCTACACTTTTCTCAATTCTTGTAGAATCTGCTAAATACAAACCTTCAACATAATCTAAAATTGCTGTTGTTACTAATTTTTCATCTTCTAGATTCCAAGTGATTTTTTTATCGGTTGTTTTTTGTGTTTCTAAATTACAGGAAGTGAAAGTAATTCCAATCAATAATAAGAAAACAAAACAAAATGATTTTAAATTTTTCATGAGTATGTTTTGAGAATCCTAAATATAAGAATAATAATTATTCATTTAATAATCGCTTGTAAAGCTTTAATGTATCATTAACAGTTTCGTTAATATGATATACATTTTCAATTCGGTTTTTTGCATTTTCTCCCATTTGCTTTCTTAGCTCATCATTATTAACTAAAGATGAAATTGCTTTTCCAATTGCTTTTGGGTTTTTAATCGGTGTAATAATTCCGCTATTTTCATCTATCAATTCAGTGCAACCACCAGCATTGGTCATTACAATGGGTTTTCCGACAGACATGGCTTCACTAATGGCTCTACCAAAACCTTCTTCTAAAGAAGTTTGAGAATAAATATTGACACTTTTTAAAATTGAAATTACATCGGTTCTATGACCTAAAATGTGAATTTTTTCTGCAATTGGACTGTTTTTTCTGATATTTTGGAAGAATGAATTTCCGGTATTTTCACCAATTAATAAATAATGAATATTTTTTTTACTTTCTAAATGATAAGAAGATTGAAGAAAATACTTGGTTCCTTTTATTTTTCTGTGATTACCAACTAAACAAACTGTAATTGCATCCTTAGGAATTCCTAATTCTGCTAAATCTTTAGGAGGAATATTATCAAACCAAGAAGGGTTATATCCTTTATAAATCTGAACAGCCCTGTCTTTTTGTTTTCCAAAAAGTTGATTTCTAACATGTTTATAAACAAAATTACTATTACAAATAATAGCATCTATGCTAGGATGAAGATATGTTAAATAAGAACTTGGATCATACCAATGCAAGCTTCCAGACCCAAAATAGATGACTGATTTTGCAGGTGTGTTTTTTATGGCGATTAAACCACTTCTGGCAGACTTACCATCTACAAAATGAACTAAATCTATTTGTTGTTTGTGGATTAGTTCTTTAAAATCCTTTATGTATTTTCTGTCAATTTTCTTTTTAGGAAAAATCTTAGTGAAGTTTATTTTTAGTGCTCTTAAAAAGGCTTCAACTTCTGAAGAAAAATTCCCTGCTAAAAGAATGGATACCCCTTTTCTTTGAAGACCAGCGACTAATTCTATCTGTGCTTGTTGAGACACATAAGGCTCATTTCCTTTAATGACAAATAGAATATTCATTAGTTGTAAAGTTTCTTAGATTCATTCCAAAAAACATCCATTTCAGCTAATGACATGTCTTTTAGCTGCTTCCCTTCTTTTTTAGCCGCTTTTTCAAGATATTGAAATCTATTAATGAATTTTTTATTGGTTTTTTCTAAAGCGTTTTCAGGATTAACATCGATAAATCGAGCATAATTAATCATAGAAAATAATACATCTCCAAATTCAGATTCAATATTCTCTTTGTTTCCTTTTTTTATTTCTTCATTTAGTTCGGTTAGTTCTTCCTGAACTTTCTCCCAAACTTGTTGAGGTTCTTCCCAATCAAAACCAACACCTGCAACTTTATCTTGAATTCTATTCGCTTTTACAACAGCAGGTAAACTTTTTGGAACACCTTCTAAAACAGATTCTTTACCTTCTTTAAGTTTAAGTAGTTCCCAGTTTTGTTTTACCTCTTCTTCGTTATTTACAACAACATCTCCATAAATGTGTGGATGGCGATCGATTAATTTATCAGAGATAGAATTGGCAACATCACCAATATCAAAAGCATTTTTTTCAGCACCTATTTTTGCATAAAAAACGATGTGTAATAACACATCGCCTAGCTCTTTTTTTATTTCATTAAGATCATTATCTAGAATAGCGTCAGCAAGTTCATACGTTTCTTCAATGGTAAGATGACGTAAAGATTCTAAAGTTTGTTTTTTATCCCAAGGACACTTCTCTCGAAGTTCGTCCATAATATCTAACAAACGATTAAAAGCTTCTAGTTGCAGTCCTCGGCTATTCAATTTTTTTAAATTTTAAGATTCAAATATACTTTAACTTCTATAGTTGGTTTGTAAGTTAGTAATATACAAAGTTGAGTGTAAAACCGAAATATATAAATTTTAACAACTAACAACTAACAACTAACAACTAATTAAACTTCTTCTGCGTTTTCTTGAGAAGCTTCTATAGTAGAAAAATCTAGTCCAGAATTTACAAGTAAATTGTACCACTGAATCACTTTTTTAATGTTAGAAGTATAGACACGTTCTTCATCGTAATCAGGTAAAACCTCAGAGAAATATTCAGTTAATTTGTTGCCACTTTCTTTATGGCTAATTGCCTCTTTACCTTCAGATTTCTCATACATTGATTTAAAGACAACCAATAATGGAATTTCTTCTTCATAGGTGTAAATGGCAATATTTTCTAATAAACTAACATTGTTAGTTGAAGGAATTGGGAATCTTTTTTTATCGATTAAAGACTCTACAATAAACCCAGATTTTGTTTGAGAAATTGCTTGAAATAAACCTGGTTTACCAGCAACTGAAATAATTTTACTAAACTCCATTTATTTATTTTTTATTTTCGGAAAACGCATTCTATAATCTGCTTCAATTTTTCCAAGTGATATTTTTTCTAATTTCTTTTTTAGGATTCTTTTTTTCAAAGAAGATAATTTATCTGTAAACAAAATTCCTTCTAAATGATCATATTCGTGCTGAAAAACTCTTGCAGCAACACCGTTTAATGTATTTGTATGTTTTTCAAAATTTTCATCTAAATATTCAAAAGTAACTTCTTCTTGTCTAAAGACATCTTCTCTAATATCAGGAATACTTAAACATCCTTCATTAAAAGCCCATTCATCACCTTCTTCACTTAAAATTTTAGGGTTGATAAATACTTTATTAAAATCTTTTAATTGCTCTCTTTCTAGTTCTGTTAAATCTTCATCTTCAGCAAAAGGTGTTGCATCAATCACAAAAATTCGAACAGATTTTCCTATTTGTGGAGCGGCGATTCCAACACCATTAGCATTGTACATGGTTTGTTTCATGTTCGCAATTAACTCTTCTAGTTTTGGATAGTCTGGGCCAATTTCTTTGGCTACTTTTCTTAAAACAGGATCTCCGTAGGCTACAACTGGTAAAATCATAAATACTTTAAAATTCTAATAATTTTCGCAAAAGTACGAAGAAAGGCATATTTAGAAAACTTATTTACTGTATAAATAAGATTGCAAAATTATAGTGGCACTTATTTCATCAACCAACGCTTTGTTTCTACGTTGTTTCTTTTTCAAACCACTGTCGATCATAGTTTGAAAAGCCATTTTTGAAGTAAAGCGTTCATCTACTCGTAGTATTGGAATGGTTGGAATCTGTTTTTCTAGTGATTTTAAAAAAGGAAGAATATGCTTCTCACTTTCGCTAACAGTATTATTCATCTGTTTGGGTTCTCCTATGATAAATAATTCAACTGATTGTTTAGAAGTGTACTCTTTTAAGAATTGTAATAATTCTTTGGTCTCTACTGTTGTTAATCCAGATGCAATAATTTGCAATTCATCAGTGACTGCAATTCCTGTTCTTTTTTCACCAAAATCAATTGCTAAAATCCTTGCCATTCTTAATTTATTTTGTACAAAAATAAGGATTTTAAACAGGACAAAATTATCTGTTTAAAAAATGTATCTTCGCAATAGAAAGTGATTTGTATGGTATCTTTGCTAGTTGTTTTAAACTAAGAAATTTAACCATATTAGAAATAATTAATTTATGAATTCTTTACAAGAAATTATAGAAAATGCCTGGGAAGACAGAGCGCTTTTGAAGGAAGAGAAAACAATTAATTCAATAAGAAAAGTTATTGATTTATTAGATGATGGTACTTTACGTGTTGCAGAACCTAAAGATGGTGATTGGCAAGTAAATGAATGGGTTAAAAAAGCGGTAGTGTTATATTTTCCTATTCAAAAAATGGAAACTTTAGAAGCTGGTATTTTTGAGTATCATGATAAAATTCCATTAAAAAGAAATTTTAAAGAAAGAGGAATCAGAGTTGTTCCGAATGCTGTTGCAAGACACGGATCTTATATTTCTTCAGGAACTATTTTAATGCCAAGTTATGTCAATATTGGTGCATATGTAGATGAAGGAACCATGGTAGATACATGGGCTACTGTTGGAAGCTGTGCTCAAATTGGAAAAAACGTTCATTTATCTGGAGGGGTTGGAATTGGTGGAGTTTTAGAACCATTACAAGCATCACCAGTAATTATAGAAGATGGAGCTTTTATTGGTTCTCGTTGTATTGTTGTAGAAGGTGTAAGAATAGGTAAGGAAGCCGTTTTAGGTGCAAATGTTGTGTTAACAATGAGTACCAAAATTATTGATGTTACGGGAGAAGTACCTATTGAAATGAAAGGGAGTGTTCCTGAAAGAAGTGTGGTAATACCTGGAAGTTATACTAAGAAGTTTAGTGCAGGGGAATACAATGTGCCTTGTGCATTAATTATTGGAAAAAGAAAAGAAAGTACGAATAAAAAAACCTCTTTAAACGATGCCTTACGTGAGTATGATGTAGCTGTTTAAATAGTTCTATGAAGAAGATTACTGCAATTATACCTACTCTTAATGAGCAAGAGCGCATTAAAAACTCACTAAAATCAGCTGAGTTTGCTGATGAAGTTATTGTTATTGATTCCTTTAGCTCTGATGATACTGTTAAGATAGTAAAACAGTCAAATGCAATCTTACTTCAAAGAAAATTTGATGATTTTTCTAAACAAAAAAACTATGCAATAGATCAGGCATCCAATGATTGGATAGTTTGGATTGATGCTGATGAGGTCCTTACCAAAGAGCTTCAACAAGAAATAAAAGAAGCAGTAGAAAATCCGAATGATTTTGTTGGATTTTATATTTACAGAACCTTTTTCTTCAAAGGAAAGAAAATGCGATATACTGGAACACAAAATGATAAATTAATCAGGGTGTTCAATCGAAAATATTGCAAATATGAAGGGATGGTTCATGAGAAAATTAAAGCTAATGGTAAATTAGGTGTTCTCAAAAATAGAATCTTGCATTATTCTTATATCAGTTTTGATAGATATATTGAAAAACTGAATCAACACTCAGAATTAAAAGCACAAGAATTATTTGATAGAGGAATGATCATTACACCATTTCATATCATCATTAAACCGATGGCACGTTTTATAAAACACTATTTTATTAAACTAGGCATACTTGATGGGTTCTATGGTTTTATTATTTCATTTGCACTCTCCTACGGAGTTCTAGTAAGGTATATAAAACTTTGGAATCTGAAACAGAAGCATAAACGAAATGATAAGCTCGACAAATAAGATCGATATTTCCATCATTATTGTCAATTATAAAAGTTGGAAACATCTCAGTAATTGTTTGAATTCTCTCAAGAATTTGAATGATTTCCCTTTTGTTTATGAAACAATTGTGGTTGATAATTATTCTGAGGATGGTAATTTTGAGAAATTTACCAAAGAGTTTTCAAGTGTTCAATTTGTTTTAAATTCTGGAAATAACGGATTTGCTAATGGATGTAATTTTGGGGCTTCCAAAGCAACAGGAGATTATTTTTTATTCTTAAATCCAGATACCTTAGTTAATGATAAAGCTTTAGAGGAAATATTAAGTTTTGCTAAACTTAATAGAAATGTAGGAATCACTTCTTGTCTTCAAAAGAAAAAAACAGGAGCTTATGAAAAAAGTAACAGAATTTTTCCAAATTTGGTAACGCTTTTCGGACTTACTCGCGCCATTTATAAACTATTTAGTAAAAAACCACCCGAATCAAATAATCAAGTTTTGTATACAGATTGGGTGTCGGGTTCTCTGGTTTTTATAAGTAAAGAGTGGTTTGCACAAATTAATGGTTGGAATGAAGATTACTGGATGTATTATGAAGACATGGATCTGAGTAAAAAAGTTCAAAAATCTAATGGTAAAGTAGCTGTTTTAAAATCTGTTGAAATCATTCACAATCATGGAGGTGCTTCACGATTAAACATAAAAACGTCAGCAATTACAAAAACTGAGGTCCAAATATCAAAGCATATTTACATTCAAAATCATTTTAAAGGAGTAGAAAGAATTTTATCCCATTTTATTTTATTTAAAGTCAACGTCTTTTTTAAATTACTATTGGCCATTTTAGGGGTTCTGTTATTTTTCATTCCTAAAATGCGATTAAATGTATATTTGTTTACAAGAATTATAAGCTATTATAGTCATTGTTTAAAAAACATGACATGGCTCAGTAAAAATTCTATGAATTTTAATAAATAACAAAATGACTAAGAATAGAGCTTATTACGGTAATATAAGACCTGAAATGTTGCAGTTTATTCCAGCAAATGCTTCAAAAATTTTGGAAGTTGGATGTGGAGAAGGAAAATTCTCTGCACAATTAATTAAAGAAGGAGTAGAGACTTGGGCAATAGAACCCAATGATATTTCAGCAAAAAGTGCTACAGAAAAATTGTTTAAAGTATTAAAAGGCACTATTGATGAAAAAGTTGGTGAACTTCCTGATAATTATTTTGATGTCATTATCATGAATGATGTCATAGAACATTTATTAGAACCGTGGGATGATATTCAAAAATTGAAAAGTAAATTAAAAGACGAAGGTGTTTTTGTATCCTCAATTCCCAATGTTAGATATGCTAAAAATTTATTCAAAGTTCTTTTTCACAGAGATTGGAAATACACAGATGATAGAATTTTAGATAGTACACATTTTCGCTTTTTTACAAAAAAAAGTATCCGAAGATTATTTGAAGAAAACGGATATTCTGTACAAAAAATGAAAGGAGTAAATATGACCAAATCCTTTGCTTTTTTTCCATTTGCTGTACTATTTAACATCCTGTTTTTATTGAGTCAACTAGATATCTTTTATATGCAGTATGCTACTGTTGCTAAAAAGAAAAAATAATTTATGGAAGCCGAAGTAACCAAAGCAATCACGAATTTAATTACTGGAAAAACCATTTTATATCCAACTGATACCGTTTGGGGTTTAGGATGTGATGCAACGAATCCAGAATCAGTTTCTAAAATTTTCGAGTTAAAAAATAGAGCAGAAAGTAAGAGTTTGGTCGTCTTAGTTAGTTCTTTAGAGATGCTAAATTTATTTATAAAAGATATTCCAAAAAAAGCACTAGACATAATTCAAAACTCCAATAAACCGACTACGATTATTTATCAAAATCCAACAGGGTTTGCTTTTAATACCATTGCATCAGACAATACTATTGCTATTAGAATTCCAAAACATGAGTTCTGTATCAACTTAATTAATCAATTTGGAAAACCTATTGTATCTACTTCTGCAAATGTTAGTGGAGAAATCACCCCAAAATCATTTTCAGAAATAAGTCAACCAATTTTGGAGGGCGTAGATTATATAGTAAATTTGGAGCGTAATAAAATCTCTGATAAATCATCGACTATTTTAAAATTAAATGGTGATGAAATTCAGGTGATAAGAGCTTAATTAATGCAGAACAAAAACTACCAGAAAGCAATAGCTGAAGATATTTTTTCAATTATTTCTCAAGCATCTACTGAGTTAGATGTTAAAAGTTATGTAATAGGTGGCTTTGTGCGTGATTTTATTTTACAAAGAGGAACCGCAAAAGATATTGATATAGTAGCTGTAGGAAGCGGAATCGCTTTGGCTCAAAAAGTTGCTTCATTATTACCAAACAAACCTAAAGTACAAGTTTTTAAGACCTACGGAACAGCAATGTTGCGCTATAAAGACATCGAACTAGAGTTTGTTGGAGCCAGAAAAGAATCTTACTCAGAAGACAGTAGAAATCCAGAAGTTAGTGAAGGATCGCTAGAAGATGATCAAAACAGAAGAGATTTTACAATTAATGCGTTAGCAATTAGTTTAAATAAAGAGAATTACGGGAGTTTATTAGATCCATTTAACGGAATAGAAGATTTAGAAAAAGGAATCATTAAAACACCTTTAAATCCTGATATTACGTATTCTGATGATCCGTTAAGAATGATGCGTGCGATTCGTTTTGCTACGCAACTTAATTTTGAAATTGAAAAGGAATCCTTAGAATCAATAACTAATAATGCCACTCGTTTAGACATTATCACAAAAGAGCGTATTGTAGTTGAA
The DNA here is from genome assembly GCA_913060575.1 of uncultured Flavobacterium sp. Taxonomy (GTDB): domain Bacteria; phylum Bacteroidota; class Bacteroidia; order Flavobacteriales; family Flavobacteriaceae; genus Polaribacter. The sequence continues at coordinate 2,596 of CAJXRR010000039.1, read as the reverse complement.
TTGAATAAAATAATTGAAGCTCCTGTTCCATCAATTGGGTTTTTACTATTAGAGGAAACGAGTTTATTAGGACGAATTCTTCCAGAATTAATCGACTTAAAAGGAGTTGAAGAGGTTGAAGGACAAAAACATAAAGATAATTTTTACCACACTTTAGAAGTGGTAGATAATATCGCACAGAATACTCAAGATGTTTGGTTGCGTTGGGCAGCATTATTACACGATATTGGAAAAGCACCTACCAAACGATTTAGTAAAAAAGTAGGATGGACGTTTCATTCTCATGAATTTGTTGGTTCTAAAATGGTCTATAAATTATTCAAACGATTAAAAATGCCTTTGAATAATAAGATGAAGTTTGTTCAGAAAATGGTCTTATTAAGTTCTAGACCTATTGTCTTAGCCTCCGATGTGACAGATTCTGCTGTACGAAGATTAATCTTTGATACAGGAGAAGATATCGATGCTTTAATGACTTTATGTGAAGCAGACATAACCACAAAGAATCCAAGGAAATTTGAACGTTATCACAAAAACTTCGAAGTTGTTAGAGATAAAATAAAAGAAGTTGAAGAGCGAGACCATGTTCGTAATTTTCAGCCACCAATTAGTGGAGAAGAAATTATGAAAACGTTTAATTTAAAACCTTGTCGTGAAATTGGTCAACTTAAAGAAGCGATTAAAGAAGCGATTTTAGATGGGAAAATTCCGAATGAATATCAGGCTTCTTTCGATTTTATGATTGAGAAAGGTGAGGAGCTAGGATTGAATACTAATTCTTAGGCTAGGAACAATTTATCAATTTTCTTAGAACAGTTTTCCCAAGAATGTTCTAATGCCGTTTCTCTAATATTTATTGTTTTTGAATCTGCAAGATTAATTAATTTCATCACTTCAGTAAAATCTGCATCTATCTCAAATAAGAACCCGTTTTCTCCATGATTAATGATGTCTGGGCAAAATCCTGTTTTTGATGTAATTGGAAAACAATTTGAAAGCATCGCCTCTAACACAGGGACTGGTCCGCCTTCTAAAATAGATGGAGATATAAAGATGTCGATTTTATTGTATAAATCTGGATATTTTTCATATTCCTCATTTTCGAAATAAGTGAAATTAGGAAATGAGATGAGTTCTTCATATTTTTCATATTGATCCCAATAACGACCAATCATATAAAATTGTCTTTCAGGCATATGTTTTACCAAATTGTAAACCATCTCAGGGTTTTTCCGATCTCCAAAAGCGCTACAGAATCCAACAGAACCAGTTTTACGTTTATGAGGATAAAAGAAATCTGGATTGGATGCAATAGGTATCAGTTCCGTTTTGTCTGCTTGTAAACCAGCTTTAATTAATTCTTCTTGAACAGAAGAATTTAAGCAAATTACTTTATCAGCTTTGTTCAAACACCAAATCACATGAGTTTGAGAAAAAGAAAAAGTAAAATTTGGGTGTGTAAACATCACAATATTCTTTTTGTTCAGAATTTTTGGATTGTGACGAATGGCTCTATAGAAATATTGATGAAAGACAAAAAAGTATCCATCAGAATCTGGTAAATCTCGAAGACGATCATGAAAATATGGAATTGAATCTAAACCAGAAAAGCTGGCAAGTCGATTTACTTTTGCACCAAAAATCCAATCTTTATCAGCTTCTCTAGCAACATAGGTAATTGTTTTAAAATCAGATTTTTTTTCTTTTTTTATGAATTTTGATTGCAAAATAGCAATCAAATATTTCCATTTATATAAAAGAGTAAAGATGATTTTTTCTTTCAAAACTATTGCAATGTTTGCATGGTTACTAACTTAAAGTATTCTCCTTTTTTAGTCAGTAATTCTTCATGTTTTCCTTGTTCTACTATTTTCCCTTTTTTCAAAACAACAATATTATCTGCATTTTGAATGGTAGACAATCTATGTGCTATAACCAACGAAGTTCTGTTTACCATCATGTTTTCTAAAGCAACCTGAACTATTTGTTCAGATTCTGTATCTAGCGCAGACATGGCCTCATCTAGAATCATAATTGGCGGATTTTTCAGCACGGCTCTTGCAATAGATAATCGTTGCTTTTGACCTCCAGAAAGTTTATTTCCACTATCACCAATATTAGTATCATATTGTTGAGGTAAATCTTTGACAAATTCATGAGCATGTGCAATTACAGAAGCTTTTTGCACTTCTTCAATTGTTGCATCTTGCTTACTTAGTTTTATGTTTTCGGCAACTGAATCGTTAAATAAAATCGAATCTTGAGCAACAATTCCCATGAGACCTAATAAAGATTTTTTAGAAATATCTTTTACATTTTTGCCATCGATGGTAATGCTTCCTTCATTTACATCATAAAAACGAGTGACTAGATTCGCAAGGGTAGATTTTCCACTTCCAGATTGCCCTACCAATGCAACAGTTTTTCCTTTAGGTACTTTTAATGAGAAATTTTCTAAAACATAATCATCTTCATATTTGAAAGAAATATTTTTAAATTCAATTTCAGAAGTAAAATCTGTTTTTTCAATAGCATTAGGGCTATCCTTTAAAGGATTTTCTGCTGTCTCTTATACACATCTGACGCTGCCGACGAT
>CAJXRR010000038.1 GCA_913060575.1 uncultured Flavobacterium sp. | reverse complement strand
TCCCTCCTTATTTCGTAGCTGGAGCAATCTTTTCAGGATTTGCAATGGTACAAACCTTATTAGGAATTATGCGTAAAGTGACAAATCTTGAAGCATATATTACACGTTTACACGTAGAGTATATGAATATTGTAATCATTTTAACAGGTGGAATAGTAGCTGTCGCTTATGCAACAGAATTCTTTATCGCTTGGTATACAGGTTCTCAATATGAAGATTACACATACTTATCTATAGGGTCTGCAACAGGTCCATATGCATGGGCATTTTGGTCATTGATTATCTTCAATATCATTACACCTCAATTATTATGGATTAAGAAATTTAGAAGAAGTTTTATTATTTCATTCTTAATTTCAATTGCCATTAATATTGGTATGTGGTTTGAGCGTTTTGATATCATTGCCATAGTATTAAGTAAAGGACATTTACCATCAACATGGTGGCGTTTTGAGCCAACATTTGTGGATGTAGGAATATTTATAGGAACCATAGGATTCTTCTTTGTTTTATTCTTATTGTATGCAAGAACATTCCCTGTTATTGCACAAGCAGAAGTAAAAACAATCTTGAAATCTTCAGGTGAGAGTTATAAAAAATTAAGAGACGATAATCATGAGTAGTAGTAAAGTAATTCACGCATTTTACAATGATGATGAAGTTGTACTAGAAGCTGTTAAGAAAGTAAAAGCAGCAAATCATCATATCGAAGAAGTATTTTGTCCATTTCCAGTTCATGGATTAGACAAAGCCATGGGATTAGCTCCTACCAGAATAGCCATTGCATCTTTTATGTTTGGTATTACTGGATTAGGTGTTGCTATCTGGTTAACGTATTATACAATGATTGCAGATTGGCCACAAGATATTGGTGGAAAACCAAGTTTTAGCTGGGCAGAAAACATGCCAGCATTTGTGCCAATTATGTTTGAATTGACGGTGTTTTTTGCAGCGCATTTAATGGTAATTACATTTTACATGAGAAGTAGAATTTGGCCATTTAAAAAAGCTGAAAACCCAGATCCAAGAACAACTGATGATCATTTTTTAATGGAAATTGAAGTTCATGATAATGAAGAAGAATTAACTTCTTTATTAAATGAAACTGGAGCGGTAGAAATTAACGTAGTAGATAAGCACTAATTCATGAGAAAGTATATAAAATTTAGTATAGCACTTCTTGTCTTAGCAACAATCGTTTCTTGTTCAGACAAAAGAGAAAGACAATTACAATACATGCCAGACATGTATGTAGCGGTTCCTTATGAAGCTGACGCAGAAAAAGGTAATACAGGAGCTTCTTCTAACATGAAACCAGTTGCTGGAACAATAGCAAGAGGAAATGTTCCTTATGAATATGCAGATACAAATGCAGATTATGAGAAAGCAAAAACTGACTTAAAATCTCCATTAGTTCAAGATGAAGCGAATTTAGAACAAGGAAAAAAAATGTATACGATTTACTGTGTTTCTTGTCACGGTAAAAAAGGAGATGGTAATGGATATTTATCACAAGCTGATAAGTTTGCAGGTATTCCAAGTTACAAAGACAGAGATATAACTGAAGGAAGTATTTATCATGTAATTATGTACGGTAAAAACTTAATGGGATCTCATTCATCACAACTCACAAATAAAGAACGTTGGCAAATTGTACAATATGTTGGACAGTTGCGTAACGATTTATTGAAATAAGTACAAAAGAAGAATCCGAAAGATATGTATCAATTCTCAGGTAAATTAAAAATGTTCTCAATAGCACTAATTATTTTAGGAGCATTGGGTATTGGTCTTAGTTTTTATAATGCACCATCAACTGCAGAAGAAGCTATGGCATTAGTATCAAGTAATGATCACGGCGATGGTCATGGAACTTCTCATGATACTGTTAAAAAAGACGACCATTCAACTAAAGAAGCTCATCATAAAGATGAAGCTTCTAAAGATGATCATAAAACAGAAACACATTCAACTGTAGCAGTAGATGCTCATGATACAGGACATGATGCTGCTCACGCAGAACATGTTCTACATCAAATGCAAAACAGACCTTGGTCTGCAGTCTACGTTTCATTGCTGTTTTTCTTAGGGATATCATTATTAGTATTAGCTTTTTATGCTGCTCAAAGAGTTGCGCAAGCCGGTTGGTCTATTGTTCTTTTTAGAGTGATGGAAGCAATTACAGCTAATTTAGTACCAACATCAATCATTATGTTAGTATTAGTTGTGTTAACAGCAATGCATTCTAACCACTTATTTGCTTGGATGGGTGAAGGTGTTTTTGATAAAACTAGTGAAAACTTCGATCCAATTGTTTACGGAAAGAAAATGTGGCTTAACGTTCCTGGATGGGTTATGAGAAGTATATTCTACCTATTAGTATGGAATGCTTATAGATGGTTTATTAGAAGAAACTCTATCAAAGAAGATACAGCTAATGACGGTTATAAAACATACAAGAGAAATTATAATGTTTCAGTAGGATTCTTGTTCTTATTTATGTTAACAGAATCGATGGCTGTTTGGGATTGGATTATGGGATTAGATCCGCACTGGTTCTCTACATTATTTGGATGGTATGTATTAGCAACGTTATTAGTAAGTGCTTTAACAGTAATTGCATTTGTAACTATCTACCTACGTTCTAAAGGATATTTGCCAAAAGTAAACGATAGTCATATTCACGATTTAGCAAAATTCATGTTCGGTTTTTCAGTATTCTGGACGTATCTATGGTTTTCTCAATTCATGTTAATATGGTATGCAGATATTCCAGAAGAAACAACTTATTTTGTAATGAGATTTACAGAATATAAAACATTGTTTTTATCAATGTTAGTAATGAACTTCGTATTCCCAATCTTGTTATTAATTAACAGTGATTTTAAGAGCAGACCTTGGTTTGTTGTTATAGGAGGTTTGGTAATCTTAGCAGGACATTATGTTGATTTATTCATCATGATTATGCCAGGAACAGTTGGAGCAAGTTGGAGTTTCGGAATTCCAGAAATAAGTGCAACATTTTTATTCTTAGGGATATTTATCTATACAGTATTTAGTGCGTTTGCAAAAGCAGATCCTGTACCGAAAGGAAATCCTTTCTTACATGAAAGTGAGCATTTTCACTACTTCAATATAGAACATCACTCAGAAGAAGACAATCAACATTAATCAATACAATTAATAAAGACAAAATACTATGCTAGCTCTATTTTATATTTTTATAGGTGTTGCAATCGGAGTAAGTTTCTGGCAGATTACCAGAATCATGAATTTAAGAGGTGTAATTGCTACTGATAAAGACAATGACAGACAAGGTAAATATTTTATCCTTTTTGGAGTATTTATTTATGCATTGATGATTTATTGCCTTATCGGAATGAATGTTTTAATGCTTCCAGAATCAGCCTCTTTTGAAGGTGAGAATGATGATCTATTATTCGATATTTCATTCTGGATGATCGGTATTGTTCAATTTATCATGCAATTTTTAATCTTCTTTTTCACTTACAAATACAGAGGAAAAAAAGAGAAAAAAGCTAAATTCTACGCAGATAGTCATAAATTAGAATTGATTTGGACAGTAATTCCAGGGATTGTAATTATTGTATTAATCGGTTTTGGAATTTTCCAATGGACAGAAGTCATGAACATTGATGAAAACGAAGAAACAATCGTTATCGAAGTGTATGCAAAACAATTTGCTTGGCAAGCTCGTTACGCTGGTGCAGACAATACTTTAGGTTTAGGAAATGTTAATTTTATTGACGAAAGTACTAACCCTATGGGTGTAGATATGTCTGATACTGCTTCTCAAGATGATAAGCAAGTAACAGAGTTACACTTACCAAAAGGAAAAAAAGTATTATTTAAATTTAGATCTCAAGACGTTTTACACTCAGCTTATATGCCTCACTTTAGAGCGCAAATGAACTGTGTTCCTGGAATGGTAACTCAATTTGGTTTTACACCAAAGTATACTACAGAGGAAATGAGACAACAATCAGAAGTGATTGCAAAAACACAAGGAATCAATAAAATTCGCTCAGAAAAAGGTGAAGATCTATATGAGTTTGATTACGTTTTACTTTGTAACAAAATATGTGGAGCATCACATTATAGCATGCAAATGAAAATAGTAGTAGAAGAAGAAGAAGATTACAAAAAGTGGTTAGCAGAACAGCCAACACTTGCAGAAACATCAAAACAATAAATAGAATACAAAAAAAATTTAGATTATGTCAGAGCATCATCATAAAGAAACATTTGTAACAAAATATATTTTCAGTACGGATCATAAAATGATCTCGAAGCAATTCTTGATAACAGGAATGATTATGGGGGTTATTGGAATCTTCATGTCAATGTTATTCCGTTTGCAATTAGCATGGCCAGAAAAATCGTTCACAATTATTGAAGCTTTTCTTGGACCACACCAAACAGATGGTATAATGAGTCCAGATATCTATTTGGCTCTAGTTACCATTCATGGTACCATCATGGTATTCTTTGTACTAACAGCAGGTTTAAGTGGAACATTCTCAAACCTATTAATTCCATTACAGATTGGAGCACGTGATATGGCATCAGGTTTCTTAAACATGATTTCTTATTGGTTGTTCTTTATCTCTAGTATAGTGATGGTAATTTCTTTATTTGTAGAAGCTGGACCAGCATCTGCAGGTTGGACAATCTACCCACCTTTAAGTGCATTGCCACAAGCAATTCCAGGTTCTGGATTAGGAATGACTTTATGGTTGGTTTCAATGGCAATTTTTATTGCGTCTTCTTTAATAGGATCGTTGAATTATATCGTAACTGTTTTAAACCTTCGTACAAAAGGAATGAAAATGACAAGATTGCCATTAACAATGTGGGCTTTCTTTATCACAGCAATTATTGGTGTTGTTTCTTTCCCAGTATTATTATCAGCAGCATTGTTGTTAATTTTTGATAGAAGCTTCGGAACCTCATTTTACCTTTCAGATATTTTTATCAGTGGAGAAGTATTACACTACCAAGGTGGATCACCAGTGCTATTTGAACACTTATTTTGGTTCTTAGGTCACCCAGAAGTATATATTGTATTATTACCTGCATTAGGTATTACCTCAGAAATTATATCTACGCATTCTCGTAAACCAATTTTTGGATATAGAGCAATGGTGGGATCTATCATGGCAATTGCATTCTTATCTACAATTGTTTGGGGTCACCACATGTTTATCTCAGGAATGAACCCATTCTTAGGATCTGTATTTACATTTACAACTGTATTAATTGCGATTCCTTCAGCGGTAAAAGCATTTAACTATATCACTACACTATGGAAAGGGAACTTACAACTCAATCCAGCCATGTTATTCTCTATTGGATTAGTTTCTACATTCGTAACAGGAGGTTTAACCGGATTAGTGTTAGGAGATTCAGCATTAGATATCAACATTCATGATACTTATTTCGTAGTAGCGCATTTTCACCTTGTGATGGGGGTTTCTGCAATCTTCGGAATGTACGCAGGAATCTATCATTGGTTTCCTAAAATGTATGGTAGAATGATGAACAAAGTCATGGGATACTGGCATTTCTGGATTACAATTATATGTGCCTACGGAGTTTTCTTCCCAATGCACTTTATTGGATTAGCAGGTTTACCAAGAAGATATTATTCAAACACAGCATTCCCAATGTTTGATGACGTAGCGGATACCAATGTTGTGATCACAATTTTTGCATTAGTTGGTGGAATTGCACAAATCATTTTCTTAGCAAACTTCTTTATCTCTATTTATAGAGGTCAAAAAGCCTCACAAAACCCTTGGAATTCAAATACCATCGAATGGACTACACCAGTAGAACATATTCACGGAAACTGGCCAGGAAAAATACCTGAAGTTCACAGATGGGCTTATGATTATAGTAAGAGAGTTGATGCAGAAGATGATGAAAGTGACTACTTACACGGTCAAGATTGGGTTTCGCAAACAACACCACTTTTACCAGGAGAAGAAGAATCTTAAACTGATACATACACAATTAAAACCTTTCCATTTTGGAAAGGTTTTTTGTTTTCTTCTAGTACGTAAATCAATCTTCAAATTCTAGTATATTTGTAGGATGAACGAAAATCTAAATCCTGAAAACGAACATTACACAAATGAAGAGCTCGATGTAGAAAAAAAGTTGAGACCGCTTTCATTTGATGATTTTACAGGACAAGAGCAAGCAATTGAGAATTTAAAAATCTTTGTTGAAGCCGCTAATCAAAGAGATGAAGCCTTAGATCATACCTTATTTCACGGACCTCCAGGTTTAGGAAAAACAACCTTAGCTCACATTTTAGCAAATGAGTTGCAAGTCGGAATAAAAGTTACATCAGGACCCGTTTTAGACAAGCCAGGTGATTTAGCTGGACTTTTAACTAACTTAGACGAAAGAGATGTCTTGTTTATTGATGAGATTCATCGTTTAAGTCCCATTGTAGAAGAGTATTTATACTCGGCAATGGAAGACTACAAAATTGATATTATGATAGAATCTGGCCCTAATGCCAGAACTGTTCAAATCAATTTAGAACCTTTTACTTTAATTGGCGCTACTACGCGTTCAGGATTGCTTACCGCTCCAATGAGAGCACGTTTTGGAATTAGCAGTCGATTAAATTATTATAAGAAAGAACTATTAACAACCATCATACAAAGAAGTGCGCAAATTTTACAAGTACCGATTTCTATGGAAGCAGCAATTGAAATTGCCGGTAGAAGTAGAGGAACACCTAGAATTGCGAACGCATTATTGCGTAGGGTAAGAGATTTTGCACAGATTAAAGGAAATGGTAATATTACCATAGAGATTGCTCAATATGCCTTAAAAGCGTTAAATGTAGATGCGTACGGTTTGGATGAAATGGATAATAAAATTTTAACAACGATCATCGATAAGTTTAAAGGTGGTCCAGTTGGAATAAGCACCTTAGCTACAGCAGTTGGGGAAAATGGAGAAACCATAGAAGAAGTATATGAGCCATTTCTTATTCAGGAAGGGTTTATTATGCGAACTCCAAGAGGAAGAGAAGTGACAGAATTAGCATACACACATTTAAACAGAACAAAAGGAAGAAGTCAAGGAGAATTATTTTAATGAAAAACCTAAAAAGACTCATACCAATTTTAGAATGGTTACCCAACTATAATAAATCTCGATTCCGAGGTGATTTTGTTGCGGGTATCACGGTAGCAATTATCTTAATTCCACAAGGAATTGCGTATGCGTTAATTGCGGGTTTGCCACCAATCTATGGTTTGTATTGTGCTTTAATTCCTCAGATTGTGTATGCAATTTTTGGGTCTTCTAGACAAGTAGCAATAGGTCCCGTAGCTATGGACTCTTTAATAGTAGCAACAGGTGTTTCAACTTTAGCATTGGCGGGTTCAGACAGTTATATTGCCATAGCAATTCTTTTGGCATTTATGGTGGGTGGAATTCAATTTCTCTTAGGAGTTTTTAGATTAGGTTTTGTGGTTAACTTTTTATCAAAACCAGTTATCACCGGATTTACTTCTGCCGTGGCTTTAACCATTGGAATGAATCAGTTTAGAAATTTACTGGGTGTTGATTTTATGCAAAGTGATCAAATTCAATACGTATTGGAAGATATGTGGTATAATATCATTGATTATAATCCACATACAGCCATCATTGGAATCATATCTGTGGTTGTAATTATCATCTTAAGAAAAGTCAATAAAAAAATACCAAATGCATTAATTGTCGTTGTATTTGGAATTTTAGTGATGCGTTATTTCGGTAAAGATTTTAATGATGTTTCTATTGTAAAAGAGATACCATCAGGCTTGCCCTCTTTTTCATTTCCAGAGTTTGATATTAGTCAAATTAGAGAATTACTTCCAATCGCCTTAACATTAGTAATGGTTGGATATTTAGAAACCATTTCTATTGGAAAATCACTAGAAGCTAAACAAGACGAATACAAAATAAGGCCTAATCAAGAATTGGTTGCTTTAGGATTAAGTAATATGATAGGATCTTGGTTTAAAGCCTATCCATCAACATCAAGTTTTTCAAGATCTGCCATTAACCAAGAATCTGGTGCTACCACAGGAATGTCATCCTTAGTTTCTGTTGTAATGGTAATTATTACTTTGCTGTTTCTTACACCATTATTTTATCATTTACCTAAAACAGTTTTAGCAGCTATTATTATTGTTGCTGTTTTTGGATTGGTCAATATTAAAGAAGCCGTGTTTCTCTGGAAAGCTAATAACTTAGATTTTTGGTTGATGATTGCTACATTCTTTTCCACCTTATTATTTGGAATAGAATACGGAATAATGATTGGAGTAGGATTATCATTAATCATCCTAATTTATAGAACTTCTAGACCCTATGTAGCCGAATTAGGAAAAGTTCCAGATTCAGACTTTTACAGAAACAGAGAACGATTTTCTGAGGTCATTATTGATGAAGAAGTGCTTGTTTTTAGATTTGATGCGCAATTATTTTATGCAAATTCAAGTTATTTTATAGAGACCTTAGAATTAATGGCAGAAAAAAGAGGTGATAAACTAAAACTAATAGTTTTAGATGCAGAAAGTATCAATAGAGTCGATAGCACAGGAGTTGAAATGCTAAAAGAAAGAATTCGATACTATCAAAAAAGAGGGATTTTATTTTATTTCGCAGGAGTGAAAGGACCTGTGAGAGATCATTTATTTAGAGGAAAAATACTAGATTTAATTACGCTAGATCATTTTTATATGAGAGTAAACGGAGCCGTTAACTATTATAAAACTGGAGAAAAAGAATATCAGAATAAATACGCAAATTACATACATCAAGCATACGAATAGCATAAAGAAAAGATCATGATTATAGAACAAATTTATACAGGTTGTTTAGCTCAAGGAGCTTATTATATTGAAAGTAATGGAGAAGTTGCCATTATAGATCCGTTACGTGAAGTACAAGATTATCTAGACAGAGCAGCAAAGAAAAATGCAAAGATTAAATACATTTTTGAAACTCATTTTCATGCAGATTTTGTGAGCGGACATGTTACACTAGCAGAAAAAACTGGAGGTAAAATTGTATTTGGACCGAATGCAAAAACAAAATTTGATTCACATATTGCAAAAGATGGGGAGGTTTTTAAATTAGGAAATATTACCATTACGGTACTTCATACGCCTGGTCACACCATGGAAAGCACAACGTATTTGTTAAAAGATGAAAACGGAAAAGATCATGCAATTTTTACAGGTGATACTTTGTTTTTAGGCGATGTCGGAAGACCAGATTTAGCTCAAAAAAGTGACGTAACACAAGATGATTTAGCTGCTATTTTATTTGACAGTCTTCGTAATAAAATAATGACTTTAGCGGATGATGTAGTAGTTTATCCTGCACACGGAGCTGGTTCTGCTTGTGGAAAAAATTTAAGTAAAGAAACGATTGGAACTTTAGGAGAACAAAAAGCAACGAATTATGCTTTACGTCCAGATATGACCAAAGAAGAGTTTGTAAAAGAAGTAACCGACGGATTATTACCTCCGCCTGCATATTTTCCTTTAAATGTAATGTTAAACAAAGAAGGATACCAATCGATAGATGATGTCATTGAAACAGGTACAAGAGCACTATCAGTTAAAGATTTTGAATTAATAGCAAACGAAACTGATGCGTTAATTTTAGATGTTCGTCATCAATCTAAATTTATCAAAGGATTTATTCCGCAATCTATTTTTATCGGATTAGGAGGAACATTTGCCCCTTGGGTAGGTGCTTTAGTAAAAGACATCAAACAGCCAATTTTATTGGTCGTTCCAGTAGGAAAAGCAGAAGAAACAATTACGCGTTTATCTCGTGTTGGTTTTGATAATGTCTTAGGATATTTAGAAGGTGGTTTTGATGCTTGGAAAGCTTCAGGAAAAGATATAGACACATTAACTTCTGTTTCTGCAGATGTTTTAGAACAAAAAATCAATGAAGAGGCCTTAGTTTTTGATGTAAGAAAACCAGGAGAATATGCTGCTGAGCATATAGAAAATGTATCAAGCACACCTTTAGATTTTTTAAATGATCATATTTCAGAATTCCCTACAAACAAAGATTTTTATGTGCATTGTGCCGGTGGATATCGTTCTGTAATTGCTTCATCAATCTTAAAAGCAAGAGGTTTTAATAAAGTGATTGATGTGGCTGGAGGATATGCTGCAATTAGAGAAACAGGAATTAAAAGAACAGCTGTTACTTCATGTTCATCTTCAAAATAAAACCAATGAAAAAAACAATAGTCATACTTGTCTTATTTACTTCAATTGCTTCATGTAAAAAAAATTCATATTCTGTGAATCAAATAACTCAAGAAGAATTTTCTAAATTAGAGACTAAAAACATTCAGTTATTAGATGTTAGAACTCCTGAAGAATTTAATGAAGGATTTATAGAAGGAGCAATCTCTATCAATTTTTATGACGATGAATTTTTTAAAAAAGTTAACAATCAATTTGATTCAAATAAACCAATCTATATCTATTGTGCTTCTTCAGGAAGAAGTGTTAAAGCTTCGTCTAAATTGATTATTGATAGATCATTCACTGAAATCTATTACCTTCAGGGAGGCTATAATCAATGGAAAAAAAATCAAGAATAATGACAACAACAATTAGTATAGAAAATTTAAAATGTGGCGGTTGTGCGGCTACTATTAAAAAAGGGATTTTAGCAATTGATTCCGTTGAGAGTATAGAAGTTGATGTTGATACATCAGAAGTAATAGTTTCTCATTTAGAGAATGTAGTTGATAAGATTAAAGACAAATTATCGAGTCTCGGGTATCCAGAATCTGGAGATAAAAACACCATAGTACACAAAGCAAAATCATTTGTCAGTTGTGCTGTAGGAAGATTAGAAAATTAAAAAAAACCGAGGGATTTATCTCGGTTTTTTTTAGTTAAAATTTTAAAGTAACTCCCACTAAAAAGTTTGCGGTTGCTTGCGGATAATATCCTGCTCCATCAACTGTAGTTATCGTTCCAGGATTGCTCCAAGTATCATCAAACGTAAAATAGTATCCTCTGTCTACAAATTCTGTGTTAAAGATATTATTGATAATCCCTGAGATAATAATAGCATCAAAAACCTTTTTAGTTTCTATCTCATAGACAAAGTTGATATCGCTGGTGAAATAGCTATCCAAGACATCTAAACGAGAAACTGTACTATTTAAATTACTCATAAACTGTTCTCCCACATATTTTGATAAAAAGGAAATTTGAAAATGATCAGTTGGCTGATAAATAAACATATTTCCAACAATCACATTCGGTGAAAATGACAAAGGAGTGTTTCCTAAATTTTCTAAACTACCATTGATAGAAGCCGTAAAATCTTGATTTCTATTCGTGCTAAATGCAGCATTGGGTCTGATTGAGAATTTTTCGTTAACAGTAATATCAGCATCTATTTCTAACCCTAAACGATAACTTTTTCCACTGGTTGCTCTAATCGGAGCGCCAACGCCATCAATTGCACCAGTTAATACCAATTGATTTTGATAATTCATATAATACAAGTTGGTATTTAACTTTATGTTATCGCTTTTATATCGCCATCCAAACTCAACATCATCCAAAGATTCTGGAGTAGAAACACCATTTTCAAAATCATTTCTATTGGCTTCTCTATTGGCTCTGGCATATGAAAGATACAAGCTATTTTCATCTGCAATATTGTAGATAAATCCTGCCTTTGGATTGAAGAAATTAAACGTTGAATTGACATCAATCGAAACAATATCAGCAGTAATTCCTGCTGTTTGATAGTTAACAAAACGACCTTGTAAATCGATGTATGCAGATACTTTTTCACTTACTTTAAAAGTAGCTTTAGAGAAAACACTAAAGTCGGTTTTCTTAGCGTCACTAAAATAATAACGATCTCTAATATTTGCACCAGCAGCTAAATTACTTCCCCAAATCACTTCTCCGAAATGATCACCAGTATAATTACTATAAGAAATTCCCGAGATAATATTCAATCCTTCTTTTTTATAATTGGCATTAAAATTAACTACATAAAAATCATTGTCTAACCATCTTCTTACTATAACATCACTACCGTCAGCAATTAAATTATTAAAATCTGCAGCATCTTCATTTTCTTTAAACTGTTCAAAAAATCCAGACCCTTTTGTATAGTTTAATCCAACATTTGTAGACCAATTGTTGTTTAACTTTTCATTCCAGTGCAATTGATAGTGGTTCTGTCCATAATCGTCAACTTCATTGTCATAGGTATATGGATTTTGTCTTCTATCTTGCGCTAGTTGATCAGGTGTTAATCCAAACCAAGCTTGATACGTTTTTTCTGATCCACCAAAAGTTATTGCTTTAATTAAGGTGTTTTCATCTTTGTATGAACCTTGCAAAAAATAAGATTTTAAATCAGCAAAAGCTCGGTCAACATATCCATCAGAATAGATGTTTGACAATCTTCCTGATACTTCAACACTTCGACTACGCTCAGTGTCCTGCAATTTACCAGTAGTAAATTTTACCGTATGTTTTCTAGTTCCAAAAGAACCAAAAGAATTTGATATTTCACCACCAGCTTTTTCGGAAACAGCATCTGTCAAAATATTTAAACTCGCACCAAAAGCACCAGAACCATTGGTTGATGTTCCTACTCCACGCTGTAATTGAAGATTCTCTGTTGAAGAAGCAAAATCTCCTAAATTCACCCAAAAAGTTCCATGACTTTCGGCGTCATTATATGGAATTCCATTGATGGTTACATTGATGCGTTCACTGTTAGAACCTCTAACATTTAAATAGGTATAACCAACTCCGGCACCAGCATCAGAAGAAGAAATTACTGAAGGAAGATAATTTAATAATACAGGAATATCTTGACCTAAATTACGTTTAGCGATTTCCTTTTTACTTAGGTTAGAAAATGTCACAGGAATATCAGAATTTGCTCTTACTGCAGAAACTAATACTTCGTCTAAAACATTTTCATCACTAGAAAGTTCTATGACAACCTCCATGCTTTCTGTTAATCGTACAATACGATTTACAGTTTTGTAACCGACAAAAGAAACTTGTAAAGTATAGGTTCCTTCTTTTAAACCAAGTCTAAATTTTCCATCTACATCAGATGAAGTTCCTTGTTTGGTTTCTTTAATTTGAATCGTTGCTCCTGCTAAAGCTTCTTGATTTTTGTCGACGACTTTTCCTAAAATCGTAAACTTTTGGGCGTTTGTAAGTGTACTTACAAACAAGAATAAAAAAAAGATAATTTTTTTCATTTTAAAAAATTTTTAAAACGAATAAAAAGAGGTAATTATTCTTGTGATTAATGAATAATTAGTTTTGTCATTACGAGGAGTTTACGACGTGGTAATCTCATGATAAAGATTGCTTCAGAATATAAATTCTTCGCAATGACGGTTTCACTTTCCTAAACAGCATTACCTGTTCTAGGTTCAATGGGTATGATCTCAGCCTTTATAATTATGAGTTATTAATGTTGGGTTTTAAGTTACTAAGAACTCTTAACTAATCACTAAAAACTCAAAAAAGCACCCCTTTATGAGAACGACACAAAAGTAGTTTGGATATTTGAATTACAAAAGAAATATTAATCCAAATCAGGTTTTTTACGAAGACTCTTTTTGGTGGCAAGTTTTTGCTTGTTATCTAAACGTTTTAATTTTTGAGTTTTAGACATTTTAGTTGGCTTTCTCTTTTTAGGAATAATTAATGCTTTTGCTAAAACTTCAAAAAGACGTTTGACTACTTTTTCTTTGTTGGTGTGTTGACTTCGACTTTCTCCCGATGATAACTGTAAAACACCTTCTTTTGTTAATCTTGTAGCTAGATTTTTGAATAACAATTCTTTTTCTTCTTCAGAAAATGATGGAGAGTTTGTAAGATCAAAATAGAGTTCAACTTTTGAGGAAACTTTGTTTACATGCTGCCCTCCAGCTCCCGAGCTTCGGACCGCTTTAAATTGGAGTTCTTTGTAAATAGTTTCTTTATTCATAATATTTATGTCATTCTCGCAAAAGCGGGAATCTAAAATTATTAAATGGTTCTCACATCAAACTTCGACAACACATTGTTGGAGTTGACACCATGTTTTATAAGGTATCTGAATACGAATATAAATTTGCCTTTTTGGAGATGATTTTATCAATAGCATTTACGGCATCATTAAGTCTAGTTTCTTTATCGCCTTTTAATAAAAGATACGGTCTTTTATTGTCTTGTAATGCTTTTTCAAAAGCAGTAAACATTTCTAATCTAAGTTCTGGGCGGTCACGCAAATCATCTTCTTCCCATGGAGTGTCTATGTACGTCAGTAAATACAAATCATATTGACTTTCATTGGCGCCTTTTTCTAATAAAGGATCAACAAAACCTCCATAATATTCTTCAGAATATACTTTTGTTTCTAGTAAATCGGTATCACATATTAAGACTTTGTCAGCTCTTTTTGCCAACCTATTTTCTAGAGCCATTTGCCCGTAAGCAATTGGTAAAATATCTTTTGGTTCACAAGTTCTTCTCTCTTGATTCCACACTTTTTGTAAATACGGACGCGCATATTCTTCTACCCAAACGGTATTATAATGTTTGGCTAATTGAATTGAAAGTGTTGTTTTACCAGTGCTTTCTGGTCCAAACAAAACAATCTTTACAAGGTTAATATCTTCTTGTCTAAGGTTTTTTTCCATGCGTAATATCCAAATATTGCTATAAATGTAAATCCTAAATATTGAAAACTAGTAAAAGTGAATCCTTTGTAAAAATATAAAGGAACTGAAATAATATTTCCTGCAATCCAAAATAGCCAGTTTTCTATTTTTCTTTTTGCCATCAACCACATTCCTACAAAGAAAATTGCAGTTGTAATAGTATCAGCATAAGCAACCCAACTTGTCCATTTGTCGAACGTTTTGTAGACAACATACACAAATACAAGAGTAGCTATAAAAATGACAATTGAAATTCTTTTTTCTTGCTGGTTTATTCTAGAAATAGGGGTTACATGCGTATCATCTACTTTTCTAGTCCAAATGTACCATCCGTATACACTCATAATAAAATAGTATCCATTAATCATCATGTCACCTAACAATTCCCATTTTAGCAATAAATAAACAAAAATAGCTGTACTGATCATTCCGGTTGGAAATACCCAAATCTTATTTTGTTTAGAAAACCAAACAGATAGAAAACCAAATATAACGGCAGTTATTTCTAAAACTATATCGGTAGTCGAATAGTCAGCATACTGTCCAAAAAAGAAATCAAAAATGTGGTTCATAGTCGCTACGATCAGATTTTACCATTTTTAAATTCAAGACTACATTTTCTTGAGTTTCAAATGAGGATTTAATTTCATTAGTTAAAAAGGGCATTAGTTCATCATAGTCTCCATAAATCTGTGTACTTAATGGATTTTCCAATACTGTAAATTTAGAAGCTCTTAATTTTTTGATGAAGTTAATAATTGGCGGTTCAAAATCATTTTGAAGCGGCATTAAAGTAAGTTCAACGGATATTTTCATCTTTAGTTTCTGCGTAAGTAGGAATATTTTTAAATTATTTTTTTAGTTCATTAAAAAATGACGGATTTTTTTCAAAAGCGGTTCCAATAACTACCATATCAGCACCCCCATCATAAGCATCATTTATTTGAGAAATATTTTTAATTCCACCTCCCACAATTAAAGGAATTGTTAAGTTGCTTTTCACAAGAGCGATAATATTTGACTCCACAGGCACTGTGGCTCCACTTCCAGCTTCTAGATAAATCACTTTTTTACCAGAGAATTCTCCAGCCAAAGCTGTTTTTAAAATTAATTCAAAATCTAATTGAGAAATGGGTGCTGTTTTACTAACTCTTGCTACCGCAGTTTCTTTACCTCCATCAATTAAAATATAACCCGTAGGAATAACTTCTAATTTAGATTCTTTAATTGCTAAAGCAGCTTGAACTTGTTGTTCAATTAAATATTCTGGATTTCTGCCAGAAATTAAACTCAAAAAAAGAATTCCGTCTGCTTGTGGAGTTACCTGTGAAAAATCACCTGGAAAAAGAATTACAGGTAGTGTTGTGTGCTTTTTAATTTCTATAACAACAGCTTTTAGGTCATTATTTTGATCGGTACTTCCACCAACAAAAATATGCGTAGCAATTGATTGATTGACTAGCTTGATAAAGTTTTGAACAGTACCAATCTTAATTTTTTCAGGATCTATTAAGACGGCCAGTAATTTTTGACTGTTCTTTCTTGCTAATAGTATATTTTGGTAAATACTCACAATGGCGAAAATACAAATTAGTTCTCGATACATCACGCAAAAAGCGTGACACTCGAACTGACATAGTTTCGGACCTTTGCATCTCTAAAACTATTTAAAAAGCATAAACACAGGTAAAACCTTCAAACTCTAAAAAGTGAATGCTATGGTTTGTTGTCGTTCCTTCATATCTAATTTGACCAGTAGTTTTCAGGTTGTCAAATACAAAGTCTTCAATATAAATGTGATGTAAGAATAATAGTTTTTTCTTTCCGTAAATTTTATACAAAGATTCTTTAGCGCCCCAAACAATGGTTAATTTACTAACTAAAGCACTATGATTCGCAATAGTTTTGTATTCTTCAAAAGGTGTAAACTTATGTGCAATTTTTACAATTTTATCTCGCTGCATTTCTATGTCAATTCCAACTATATCTTTGGTGGAGACAATAATTGCCGTAAATGTAAACGAATGTGTGATTGAAATTGAATTGCCATCTTTTAAATGTGGCTTCCCAAATTCATCATATTGTAAATCGGCATCAGTATAACCGGCAACTTTTAGTAAATGTCGAATGCTCATAAAACCCCTTTGATGTAATTCGGATTTCATAGAATTCAAACGATTTTGACTATTTTCAGTAAGCTGAATATCAGTCATTAAATCACCTAAAGGCTCTTCAATCCTCCAAATTAGAACATTTGTAAAATCGTTAACATGGATCGTCTTATAAAGCGGCATATTTTAAAAAGTTATTATGTAACTTTGCAGTCTTAAAAATAGATAAAAAAATAACAAAGATGAGTACAAATACATCTACTTACGTGCCTTACAAAGTTAAAGATATTTCTTTAGCTTCTTGGGGAAGAAAAGAAATAGAATTAGCTGAAGCAGAAATGCCGGGTTTAATGTCTTTAAGAGAAGAATACAAAGACGAACAACCTTTAAAAGGAGCTAGAATTGCAGGATGTTTGCATATGACCATTCAAACGGCTGTGTTAATTGAAACTTTAATTGCTTTAGGAGCAGAAGTTACTTGGAGTTCTTGTAATATTTTCTCGACACAAGATCAAGCAGCTGCAGCAATTGCAGACGCAGGAATAGAAGTGTATGCATGGAAAGGAATGAATGAAGAAGAATTTGAATGGTGTATAGAACAAACTTTATTCTTTGGTGAAGATAAAAAACCATTGAACATGATCTTAGATGATGGTGGAGATTTAACTAATATGGTTTTAGATAAATATCCAGAATTAGTAGATGGAATTAACGGATTGTCTGAAGAAACTACAACTGGAG
>CAJXRR010000037.1 GCA_913060575.1 uncultured Flavobacterium sp. | reverse complement strand
TCTACACAGAGTAGATCGTCGGCAGCGTCAGATGTGTATAAGAGACAGGTTAATGTATCTACAGATAAGATGAACTGATTATAAGAGTTTATTACATCATTACTATTTATAACCGGGCTGATTTTAAAGCTTCTTAAACTCACGGCTTTAGCTGAATCAATATTAAATGTACCAACAAGAGCCGAAATATTATTTTGTTTAACAAGATCATTGTAATAATTAACATTGTTATACAATTGTTTGGTACTTTTAAAATTTGGTTGAACCAGCAAATCAGATCCAAATCTTTTCTCTTTATTTTTCTCTATAAAATAGCCAGCTACAGCTCCTACAGCAACTGCTATAATAAACTTTATCGCATGTTTTCTTAGAAATAAAAGAATTAAAATGAAAAAATGAAAAAGCCCTTTAAAAATACTTCCAATGAAATTGAAAAGCTTTTTAAAACCGTTTCCAATGATGATAAACAAAGAGCCTAAATCTACCTCTTCTTCGTTGTTCTGTTTTGTTGACATTGTTTTTGTAGTTAGTTTTTTAAAAAATTTGTTCTAATATTTTTTGAGTAATTGCGTAAGTAGGAATAACTCCTGTCATTCCTAAACCGCCTGAGGCTAATGTCGCTCCGGTTTCTAATGGATTATCGGAAGCATAATAAGCATACCTTACTTTTACATTTTCTGAAATATTTCCTCTAATTCTAGAAGCAGATTGAATTGCTTTTTGATAATGAGCTCCTTCCATTTCTAAGCCGATCACATTCCAAGTAGAATCATGGAAAAACTTTAATAAATCTCTGTTTTGCAATGATGTTCCTAATACAGTTACCATTGCTCCGTCAAAAGATTTTACTCCAAACCCTTCTAAATCTTCTTTAGACAATTCATTTGTAAACGGATAATTATCTGCTGTTCCTTCAAAGATATGTGCAGTCGGAATCATAATATCTCCTTTACCTCCTTCTAAAATACCAGCTTTACCCATTATAGAAATGGATTCTACATCTAAATGCGTTGAATTTCCATTCTCTTTATAAGGTTTTAGCAACTCATCCATTGTTTCATAAGCCTGCTCTCCAAAAGCATAATCCATTACAATAATAACAGGATCTTTTCCTTTAGAATGTAGCTTCTGAAATTGTGTTTTACTAAGGTCTATTTTTTGAGTATCAATGATCTGAACATTGATATTTGTTCCTGAAGTGTCTTTTATATAAATGAGTCCATTTTTAGAAGCGAACTGTTTTGTTTTTTTCTGTAATGGTTTACTATTTTCATTACTCAATAATTGATACAGCTCAAACTGCTTAGAGTTTTTTGCTTCTTTCGGCAATGCATTTGGCGCATACAAAGTGTTAAGAACACTATGCATATTAGCACTTATTATGTGAATAGGTCTTTCTAAGAGTCCATTTGCTTTTAATTCTTTTTTGATATTATCTGCCCAAATCTCACCATAAATGTGATGCCCAATACTATCGCTTAAAACAGAACTAAAATTAACGGTTCTTTTCTTTTGATGACAACTTTCACTAATAGCTAATTTACCTAGCCAATAAATAATTTGAAAAAAACGATCGGGATTTTCTTTTGAGGTAAAAGCTTTATAAGCTGTAACAACCTCGTCATATGTTCTCCCTAAAACATTAGCCAAATGAACTTTGGTAATTTCTCTTTCTTCATCAGAGAGAGTTTTATTATTAAGAACAACATCTTCTAAATTTCTCCATTCTCTTGTTACGTCTTCGTCTAAATTAAGAAGCACACGGTCTTTTATTTTGTGAGATTCAATAAATAAAAAGGTAAGGTGTGTTAAGATATCATAGATTTCAGATCTTCCTCTGGTAATCTCAATATTCATTTGATCTCTATCAATTCGATAACAATTTCTTCTTCTCTTTGGTGGAATAATTACTTTAAAATGTGATTTCCCATAGCCTTCGTCTGCCGTTAAATTGATAAATTGACATTCTTCAATTCCTTCAGGTAAACGTTCAATTACATAAACTAAACCATTTAACTCTACTCTTTCTTCAGCTATAGAGCCATAAATCTCTGGTCTAAGCAATAATAAAGATTTACGTAAAGTTTCACCAGAAATTCCCATGGGCTTATAAAAGCCTCTACTAAATAAATGACGCATAGAAATATATAACCTTTCTATGGCATTTGTAGATTCTTGCGCTCTAGTTCTTTCTTGATGTTTGGTTTGTAGCATACTGTTTTAAGGGGTAAAGATAAGAAAATAGCCTAAAGTTAGGCTCCTTTTAAGATTTTAGCGTACTGGTTTTTGTTTTTAAGAATCTTCACTGCCTCTAAAACAACTTTATCATTCTTTAATTTATGTTGATATGCTCCTTCATTGTAATAATATCTCTTTAGAATTTCATCTTTTATCAAGTCAGAAATAAAGTCTTTATTTTTTGAAATTTCAGACACTTTTTCTTGTGATAATTTCTTTAGTATTTGTTGATATTCTTTTAAAATGATTTTATCATTTTCAATAGATTGATACGCATCTAAAAATAATTGTTCTTGTTTGGTTTTAAAAGTCGAATCGGATTGTAAAATATAATTTTGAAAGTTTTTAAAATCTGTTGAAGAAAAAGAAAAATCTGTTGGCGATTTTACAGACGGGTTTTTATAAAAATAATCTGTTGTAAAATTAAATATCGCTTGGGATTGCAGTAGTTTTTCAGTTGTTTCATTTCTTTTAGAGAATCCTACAAAAACATCTGGCTGAACGCCTCCTCCATCGTATACAACTCTTCCGTTTTTGGTTTTAAAAGAAGTTACTGTTCCGTCAGAAAACTTGGGAACTTCTCCGTTTTTATCTCTGTTGGCATAATCTAATTCTTGAATACACCTTCCGCTAGGCGTATAATATTTAGCAATCGTAACTTTTAGTTGTGTCCCATAGGACAATTGTCTATAACGTTGTACTAATCCTTTTCCAAAAGAGCGTTCTCCTAAAATTACAGCTCTATCATAATCTTGCAATGCTCCAGCAACTACTTCTGAAGCTGATGCTGATGTTCCATTTAACAAAACTGTAACTGGCATTTCTAAATCTAAAGGCTTATTTGAAGCCCTATATGTATTACTCCATTTTTTTACTTTAGCTCTAGTTGATACAATTGTACTTCCTTTAGGAAGGAAAAAATTTGAAATATTAATCGCTTCCCCTAAAGAACCTCCTGGATTACTTCTTAAATCAAAAACAAGATTTTTCATCCCTCTAGCTTTTAAATCTTTAAATGCCTTTTTAACTTCTGAAGAAGCTTTATCACTAAATCTACTTAAGATAATATAGCCTGTTTCATCATCTATTAAGTCGAAAAAAGGAACTGGATTTACAGTTATTTTCTCTGTAACTACAGTTATCTTTTTAATTTCACCTTGTCTGAGAACTTCAATATTTAAAGAAGAATTTGGAGCACCCTTCAACATTTCTGATAGTTGCTCTCTTTCCATATTTTCTAAAGATTGGTTTCCAACTTTGATAATAATATCTCCTGCCTTTAAGCCCTTCTTATCTGCTTCAAAGCCTTTGTAAACTTCAATCAATGTAATTCCTTTATCACCATAATTAACAGAAACTCCTATTCCTGCATACTCACCCTCTCTTCTAATTCTAGCTTCTTCTACCTGTTGTTCATCGTAGTAATTAGTATAAGGGTCTAAATTTTCTAAGGTATTTTTAATTGCTTTGTTTGTGAATTCTGCAGGATTAATTTCATTTACATAATAAAGATTCAACTCTTTAAATAGTGTTGTATAAATTTCTAACTGTTTAGCAACTTCAAAAAAATTTGATTTAAACGAAAAAGAGAAAAAAATAGTTCCAGTTAATAAAATAACGAGTCCATATTTCTTTATTTTATGATTGTGCATCTTCTTTTTGTATTTGTTTCTGAATAAATAACGTTAAAAGTTCTCGAATCTTTTCTTGAACATCAGAAAATATAGGTTCTTTCTTTCCAATAAAGGTAATCATAAAAATGTAAGACGATTCTAAATCATTGTACAGCATATCTTTCTCTAAACGATACGCTTCTCTTAACAATCTTTTTACTCGATTTCTATCTACCGCTTTTTTAAAATTTCTTTTAGGAACTGAAAAAGAAGCTTGGACTGGAAACTTTGAAGTATGAGTTGTTTTAAGATAGACCAACCTAAAAGGGAATTTTTTGATAGATGCTCCTTCTTCAAAAAGTTTCCCTATCATCTTTCGGCTTTTTAATCTTTCTTGTTTTCCTAATGTATGTTTCATTACTTACAAACTTACAAAAAGTAGTACTTTCTAATCAATTTTATTGTTATTTTTGATGTAACAAATCAAAAAAAATGAAGCCAGATTTATTTCAAGCTCCAGATTATTATCAATTAGATGATTTATTATCTGAAGAGCATAAACTAGTACGAGATGCTGCAAGAGAATGGGTGAAAAGAGATGTTTCTCCAATAATTGAAGAGTATGCTCAAAAAGCAGAATTTCCAACTCAAATTATAAAAGGATTAGCTGAAATTGGTGCATTCGGGCCTTATATACCAGAAGAATATGGTGGTGCCGGATTAGACCAAATTTCTTATGGTTTAATCATGCAAGAAATTGAACGAGGAGATTCTGGCGTGAGATCAACCGCATCTGTTCAGTCTTCTTTAGTAATGTATCCTATTTGGAAATATGGAAATGAAGAACAACGTCAAAAGTATTTACCAAAATTAGCTTCTGGAGAATGGATGGGTTGTTTTGGATTGACAGAGCCTGATCATGGATCTAATCCTGGAGGAATGACAACCAATTTTAAAGATATGGGAGATCATTATCTTTTAAATGGAGCAAAAATGTGGATTTCAAATGCTCCTCTAGCACAAGTCGCTGTCGTTTGGGCAAAAAGTGAAGAAGGAAGAATTCATGGATTAATTGTAGAACGTGGAATGGAAGGGTTTTCTACACCAGAGACTCATAACAAATGGTCTTTACGTGCTTCTTCTACGGGTGAATTAATTTTTGACAATGTAAAAGTTCCTAAAGAAAATTTATTGCCAAATAAATCTGGATTAGGAGCACCTTTAGGATGTTTAGATTCTGCTCGATATGGAATTGCTTGGGGTGCCATCGGTGCTGCTATGGATTGTTATGATACGGCTTTAAGATATAGCAAAGAACGTATTCAGTTTGGAAAGCCAATAGGACAATTTCAATTACAACAAAAGAAATTAGCTGAGATGATTACTGAAATTACCAAAGCGCAGGTTTTAACTTGGCGTTTGGGAGTTTTACGCAATGAAGACAAGGCAACTTCTGCTCAAATTTCAATGGCTAAAAGGAATAATGTTGACATGGCAATTACAATTGCTAGAGAGGCAAGACAAATTTTAGGAGGAATGGGAATTAGTGGAGAATATTCAATCATGCGCCACTCTATGAATTTAGAAAGTGTAATTACCTATGAAGGAACACACGACATTCACTTATTGATAACTGGCTTTGATATTACTGGTTTAAACGCTTTTAAGTAGAAACTAAGAGGCTTCTTGTAATAAAATATTAGGGCATCGCTTACAGTTGATGCCCTTTTTTTTGTACTTAAAACAACATTTATTTTTAGGCTTTATACAATTAGAAGAGCAAATACTATCACAAACAGATGAAGTTGAAAGTGTTATTGTTGGTTTCTCAGAAGTATAAAAAATAATCATATATTCTAAATATGATACAAATATAAATCTTATTTAGAATAAATAAAAATAATATACCTCTTTTTTTATTTGTTAAAAACCATTAATTGAAGTTTCGTTTTTTATCTTTATAGTATACAACTATCATCATTTGAATTCTAATAATCAATCTAATAAAACAATTATTTATTCTAAAATAGATGAAATTCCAAAAACTATTTGGGAGGAATTAAATTGCCCCTATTTATATTTTTCACCTACATATTTAGAGGCAATTGAAAAAAACAACTCTCACCTCTCTTTTTTTTATATTGTTTTAAAAGACCAGCAACAAAAAGCAATTGCTTTTGCTTGTGTTCAAATCATTAGTTTTCAGTTAAATTCTATAGAAAATGATTTAAGTACAATTTTAAAAAGAGTGACTTCTCTTGCAAGGAAATTTAAAATTATTCCTAATGAAAAACCCTTACAGATTTTAACTTGTGGTAATTCTTTTGTTAGTGGTGAACATGGCCTATATATTAAAAATAGTGAAGACAAAAGACTCGTTTTAAGAAAATTATCCAAAGCTATTTTACAGTATACTGAAGACAAATATCAACAAAACCCGATTGATATTTTTATTATGAAAGATTTTGTATCCGACTCATTAACAATTAGTAATGAATTAATTAGCTTAGGGTATTATTCTTTTAATGTAGAGCCAAATATGAAGTTAGAAATTGATAAAAATTGGCAAAATTTTAATCATTATTTGGCTGCTTTAAAAACAAAATTTAGAGTGAAAGCAAAAAAAGCAATGGAACTAAGTAGCGCTCTTTTAATTGAAGATGTTCATTCTGAAAATATTGACAATCAACTTCAAAAAATGACAGAACTGTATAAAAGAGTTGCTTCAAAAGCTGATTTTAATCTGGGAGAATTCAAATTAGCTACTTACAAAGACTTGAAAGAAAATTTAGGAGATGATTATATTTTAAAGACTTATTGGCTACAAAATAAAATGGTTGGATTTTTATCTGGAATGATTCATGGGTCTGAATTAGATGCACATTTTGTAGGTATTGATTATACTTTAAATAAATCGCATGCTATTTATCAAAGAATGCTATATGATTATATAAATATAGCTATCAAACAAAAACTAACCACTATAAATTTTGGAAGAACTGCCAGTGAGATTAAAAGTTCTGTTGGTGCGATTCCAGAACATTTAACCGTTTATATTCGTCATAAAAAAACGATCACAAACAAATTTTTAAAATTATTTTTGCTAAAGATTCAGCCTACCGAATTCCATCAAAAATTTCCGTTTAAAATTGACAAAAAAAATTCATGAAAACAATTGATGATTTAATACATATTCTAACACTAAAGAAAGAAGATTCTCACACCTATTCTGGTGTCAGTAAAACTATTGGGAGTCCAATTGTTTTTGGTGGTCAAGTATTAGCACAAGCTTTGCATGCAGCATATGAAACCATCCCAGAAGATCGTTTTGTTCACTCGCTTCACTCTTATTTTTTATTGCCTGGTGATTTAACTGTGCCTATTACATACAAAGTAACCGAAATGAGGAATGGTGGAAGTTTTTCTACTCGAAGAGTCACAGCTTTACAAAATGGGAAAACTATTTTTATTTTGGCGGCTTCGTTTCATAAAAAAGAAGAAGGTTATGAACATCAAGAAACAATTAAAAAGGACATAAAACAACCTGAAGAATTGTTAAGCTGGAGTGACATGTTAGCTCAGTTTGGTGATTTTTTACCCACTAAAATGAAAAATTTCTTGAGTATAGAAAGACCTATGGATTTTAAACCCGTAGAAATTACAAATCCTCTAGACCCAAAAGATTTACCAGCTGTAGAAGATGTTTGGTTTAAGCTAAAAGGTAATTCTAAAGATTTAAAACTCTCATTAAAACATCAAATTTTGACTTATATTTCTGATTATAATATTCTAAATGCTGCCTTAAAACCTAATGCTAGTAAAGCCAATCATGGAAATACGCAAATGGCAAGTTTAGATCACTCAATGTGGTTTTTTAGAGATTTTGATTTAGATGATTGGATGTTGTTTTCTGCTGTTTCCCCAAGTACATCTGGAGCAAGAGGTTTAGCAACTGGAAATATTTTTACTAGAGACGGAAAATTAATAGCAACGGTAGCTCAAGAAGGGCTAATGAGACCAATAAAAAACAAATAAATATGGATGCTTTTGTATATGTTTTAAGTGTAAATGGTTTGATTTTTTTACTAAGTATCATCTTTTATTTCATCCCTCCAAAGAAAGTTAATAGTATCTATGGCTATAGAACGCATAGAACTATGCAAAATAAAGATATATGGGATTTTGCAAATAGTTTATTTAGTATAACATTATTAAAGTACACGGGTATAAGTTTTATAGCTGCTCTTTTACTGACTTTTGTGAATCCATCATTAATGAATTCTTGGTTTCCGATGGCTTTTATGATTTTTACGCTACTTATTTCTATTATCAGTACAGAAAAAGCATTGAATGAAAATTTTGACGAAGAAGGTAATAGAAAAACTAAAAAGTAGTAATTAAAGAGAATGAGAAGTTTCTTCCCGGTGCTGAAATGCCTGAGGCAAATTCTCTAAAGTGTTCATCAAATAAATTACTTACCATTCCTTGTAGTTTCCAGTTTTCATTAAAAGCATAACTACTATTAAAACCTAAAGTAATCCAACTTGGAGATCCAAAGTAAATATCAATGTCTTCTGTTGCTGATGGATCAACTATAGGTGTTAATTCGTGATTATCTATTCCTTCTCTAAAATTAAAATCAGAAATATCTTTTTTGCTATTAAACCTTAATGTGGCACCAAGTTGTAATTTTTCATTGGTATAGTTTACATCAAACTGACCAAATAATGGTGGTATAGATGATAGCGGTTCATCTGTATCGTAGGTTCTTCCTTTCGTATAGGTAACAAATCCAGAAGTTGTTATTTTATCTGATAATTTTCCCTGATAATTTGCTGTATATCCAAAGATATAAGCGGTTCCTCTATTTTGGTTTGCAACAACATTTCCTAATTCACCATCAAACAAAACCTGTGAATTTCCATTCATTGTAAATTGATCTCTGATGATATAATGATCTAACAAGGTGTAATAAGTATTAAATCCTATTCGAAATTTTCTATCATTAAAATACTTTTGTATTCCAATTTCAGCACTGTAAGCAAATTCTGGGTTAACGTGTATATTAGGCACTGTTACATCACCTGCTTTTTCTCTAACTCTTCCAACATCATCAATATTTGGTGATCTAAATCCTGAAGAAATAACAGAGTTTATTTGCCAATTTTTATTGGGTTTATAAACATATCCTAGAGTTGCAGTAAAGGCAGAATTATCTAAGGCAACAGCGGTTTCTGGCAACATAATAAAAGTTTGATCGATCCAAGTTGCTTCTAGATGTGTTCTCGTAAATCTGACTCCAGTATTTAAGGTAGATTTTGAATTTAAATCTTGTCTGTAACCCACATAAGCAGCAGAACTCATATAACTACTTCCTCCATCTGGATATCTAGATTGTACTAGAAATTCGTTTGAAAATCCATTGATTTGATTACCAGAAACGTCTAATGTTCTTCCAAAGGAATTTGAAGAAACATCATTATGAGAAAACTCAAAACCATAACTTATACTTCTATTTTCACTCTTCGTTAATGGTGCACTAAAATCTCCATTGATACTAAAAATATCTACATTTTCTTCTCTATAAGAACGATCTAAGCTTCCAAATCTTCTTTGGATTCTAGATTCTTGAATATTCTGATACGCCAATGTAAATGTTCCTTGATCTATCCATCCTTTTCCTGGGTTAATATCTAATTGTGGAGAAATTAAAATTCTTTCTTGCGGACCATAATACCATTCTGCAAATTTTAAAGTCCCGCCAGATTGTTCATCTAAACGATCAAATCTTGGAATATCTGAAGATGTTGAATATTGAAAATTTAGTTTTAAATCGGTTTTCTCTGATAAAGGAATAAAGAATTTCTGTAATAAATCGGTTTGATTGTAGCCAGTATTTCTTTGAACGTTTGGATCTGAATTTACGTTGGCGGTTGCCGCAAAATAATCATTTGTATTTTCTGAATATTCAAAAACTTTTCCCCAATCATCAAAACCATGGGATCTATTTTTTCCCATTTTTAAATCACCAAAATCACTAAAGGAAACACTTGTAAAAGACCCCCATTTTTTTGTACTTATTTCAACGGATGCATTTGTTGTGATTTCATTATTTACCGAAGAAAATCTATTAAATAAACTAGTACAAACTTTCAGTTTCTCTGATAGTTTAGGAATTTTGGTATAATAATGAATAACTCCTCCTAATGCATCTGATCCGTAGATTACTGAAGATGGTCCAAAAACAATTTCTGTTCTATCTAACTGATTTGGTGAAACTGTAATTGCATTTTGCAAATGTCCTTTTCTATAAATCGCATTATTCATTCTAACACCATCAACAACCAAAAGGACTCTGTTTGATTCCATTCCACGAATCACAGGACTTCCACCTCCCATTTGAGATTTCTGAACTTTTATTCCTGGTACAGAAGCTAATAAATCTGCGGTTGTTTGTGGGGATAATTGTTGAATTTCTTTGGAAGTAATAACTGCGACTTGTTCAGCAACTCTTTTGGTTTTAGCTTGTCCTTTAAATACAGAAAGTACAACTTCATCTAATTGTTCTGATTGTCTAGTTAAATAGACTGTATAATTTTTACCTTTTAAATCGCTTTTTAGTTTACTTTTTAAAGCGTAAGAAATGTGAGAAAAAACTAAAGTTTCTGTATCTTTTACAGAAGTAATATCAACAATTCCTTTTTCGTTGGTAGAAGAGTTAAATGTTTGTTTTTCAGTAAAAACAGTCACATTATCTATGGGTTTCCCAGTTTCTTTATCTACTACTTTTACTTCTTGAGCAAAAGATGAAATGGTCATTAAAAAAAGTATAAAATATCCTATCGTCCTCATCTACTAAATACTGTTTCCAAAACTGCTAAAGATTTGGGTTTTCTAAATCCGCCCAAATGTAATTCAAAATATCGAATTAAAGTCTGCAATAGCTTTTGTCTTTGGATTTTTGTAAAGTTTATGTTCTCTACACTATCAAAATTTATGCCTAATAGCTTTTTGAACTGAATTAATTCATCTGCTTTAATAATTTCTTTTTCATTCATGTTTTCTGTAAATAATCCTTCCTCTAGATGAAACCCATTTAAATGAGAATCAAAAGTATCTGGGTAGAAACCTAAAAACTTAGTTAGATTTAATAAAAAAAGTAAGTGAAAATTAGAAATCTGCTCATGAGAATCAAACCAAATAAAAGAGCGTTCTAAATAATCATATAACAACGAATTATTTTCTTCTTCCTGAATTGCACTAGATAATATTTCTGAGACAAACATTACAATAGACTGCTTAACAATAGTTGTGTGTAATGAATTGTAGACATGAATTACTTGTGCTTCCTTTAAAATCTGCAAGTTTCTATTTTTTTGATGACTTGCAACAATATTAAGTTGTGTTAAAGGTTGAAAGTAGGCTGTTTTTAATTTCCCTTTTTTTGATTTTAAAATTCCTTTTAAGAGATAAGAAACCAATCCAATTTCTTTGGTATATAACTTTACAATTAAACTAGTATCGCTATATTTTATAGCACTAATAACGATGGCTTTTGTAGTTACATCTGCCATTAATTGATGATTGCAATTTTGGTTGTAGATGTTTCAGTGGCATCTTCACTTGCTAAAAGAACAATATAGATTCCCGAGGCTACTTTATTACCCGCCAAGTTTGTTTTATCCCAAACTACTTTACCTCCTTGTAATTGTTGCCCTTCTATTACGTTGGTTTCAAAAACTAAATTTCCAGCAACATCAATAATTTTCACATTGGTTCCTTTGGGTAAATTGGTTCCGTTTCTACCATCGATGGTTACTGTATTATGAAATTTACGAACTGGATTTGGATACGCATAAACTTCTCCTAATGTATCTCCAAAGGGCGCTACATTACTATTATATGCTACAATTCCTTTATCGGTAGCGAAATACACTTTTCCTGTTTCTTCATCAACGGCAATCTTTACAATTCTATCGGATGGTAAAGGTGAATTTTGAGAACTAAAATTAGCCAATGTTGTTTGTCCGTTTGGATTTGTATACGTAACACCCGCATTATCTGTTCCGAACCATTTATTATTGGCTCCGTCTACTTCTATAGTAGTAACATTTTCGTCTCCCAATAATCTTCTTGGAATTCCGTCATCTAAAATAATAACGGGTTGGGCATCTATAATATCAGCATCAAAAATACCGGATGCATTATTAAAAACCACCATACCTACTGGAGTTCCAATCCATATTCTATTATCTTTATCAACTGCTACTGTTGACACTCTTGAATTTGGCAAACTACCCTGGGTAGGAATACTAGAAAGTGCTCTTAATCTATTTCCGTTTTCATTAAAAGCAATAAGCCCATCTCCTCGACTTCCAACCCAAACAGTATTATTTCTGTCTATAGCCATATCTGTTAATCCAAATGATGTTGCAACAGAACTGATATCAAATAATGACCAAGACCCATTTGATAATTTTTTCAGCTCAGTTGTTCCTCCAATATTTGTTACCCACAGCCCACCTCTAGAATCTAATTCAGTGGCACTAAGTCGAATTGAAACAGAACTTGGGTTTAAAGGGATGACGTCTTCTAAAGGACTATTTAAATTGTTATAAAAGTTCACAATTTCATTATCAGATATTTCGAAAACCCCTCCAGTTCGTATCGTATTAAGTTGGTTTGTGGATCCAAAACCAGCGATATAAGCTCTATTTACATTGTTTGGATCTATTGTAATATCTACTAATCCTGGAAATCTATTGTTCGGATCATTAGGAGCTGTAAACCAAGTTTCGCCATTAAAATGAGTAAATCCTAAATCTCTTTGGACAGGGGCAAAAGTGTTCGTATACCCACCATAAACAATCCAAAGCTGATTATTTTGTGCACTTACAGAAAAAATATCATTAGAGATTGGACCTTCTGGATGAATTTCTGTAAAACTGGTTGCACTACTAAATACTGAAGTTAAAATACCAAACTGATTGGTTCCTAAAAACAAGGTATTATCTTCAGCAAAGGCAGTATTTAAAGTGTACTCAAAATTAGTATCAGCAGTGTTTTGTAAGACTTGGTTTAAGCTTGTATCAAATACAATTAAAGAGTTATTAAAAGCTATTGTAAGATTGGTTAAAGACTCTTTTACCCCTTCAACAGTTTGAGAAAAATTAACTATAAATCGTAATGTGTTTGCATCAGTGACTTCATAGAGTTGCGTATTTAAAATTGTATAAAGATTATTATTAAAAACTGTAATTTTTTTAAATTCATTATTACTCGATGAAATTTGACTCCAATTATTAAAATCAATTAAATTAGGGTTATTGACATCAGCATAAAAAATACCACTATCTGTAGCAGCATAAATCTGATTATTTAAAACTGTTATTTCATTAACTTTTACATCCGAAGAATTATTTCCGATAAAAAAAGTGTCTCCAAATTCTAACTCATTAATATCATACTCAACGATTGCAAAGGAAGTTGATAAATAAATTTTTCCTTGATATTCAAAAATATCGTTTACACTTTTTTCTCCAGATTGATTAAAACTTACAATATCTGCAGAAATCGTAATGGAACCATCTGCATCTACTACCTCAATTAACCCATTTTCGTATCCAATAACTAACCTATTTGTAGCGGTACTAAAATGAATAGCTGTAGTTGTTTCTCCAGACAATCCTTGAACTGAAGATAGTTTTTGAGTTTCTTGACTGACTAAATCGTACGTGAAAATGGCATTATCTGATAATGCATATAAAGTATTGTCCACTTTTACAAAATCTTTCACATTATTATATGAAAAAAAATCCTCCCAAGAATCACTAAAATCTATCTGAGCAGTTAAAAATGATGTTGAAAAAATAAAGAGAAGTAAAAGTGTTTTTCTCATAAATGTAAATTGAAATCAAATATATTTATTTCTTCTAACAATAACGATAAATCCTTTACATTAGTACAAACAATCATTGAAAATGAATTTAGAAATTGAACGGAAATTTTTGATCACTAACACTAATTTCAAAAAACAAAGTTATCAAAAGAAATATATTCAGCAAGGTTTTCTAAACTCAGATAAAAATAGAGTTGTAAGAGTCAGAATTATTGAAGAGAAAGCTTATTTAACGATCAAAGGAGTTTCGGATAAAAGTGGCACTTCTCGATTTGAATGGGAAAAAGA
This sequence comes from uncultured Flavobacterium sp., assembly GCA_913060575.1. Taxonomy (GTDB): domain Bacteria; phylum Bacteroidota; class Bacteroidia; order Flavobacteriales; family Flavobacteriaceae; genus Polaribacter. The sequence continues at coordinate 3,960 of CAJXRR010000037.1, read as the reverse complement.
AATTTCTTTACAAGAAGCAAAAGCGTTAATGAAACTTTGTGAGAAAGAAGTCATTGAAAAATATCGATATTTTCATAAACTAGAAAACCATGTTTTTGAAATTGATGAATTTCTAGGAGACAATGAAGGATTAATAATTGCAGAAGTAGAATTAAAAAACAAAAATGAGGTTTTTATAAAACCTAGCTATCTTGGAAAAGAAGTCACTGGTGACGAAAAATATTATAACTCTAATTTAAGTAAAGTGCCTTTTAAAAATTGGACATAAAAAAACCTCGAACTGAAAGCTCGAGGAAATTTAATAAACCTACCCCCTAAAATAAGATTTATAATACCTTAATTGTAATAGTATTGCTACTATCATTTCTTAAGGCATACAAATATAATTTTTTTTTATTGTTTCACAAGTGTTTATGTTAAATTTATAAAGCGAAGAAGACTAGTTCTTTATATTTATTTATTTCTCAATAAAAGAACAATGTAATTAACATATGTTTAGTGATATGTCGCTTATTTTGAATTAAGCGTAATAAAAAACACTAAAAAAATGGCACAAACTTCCTAAAACTACAAAAACATGAAAAATTGCATGATTAAATTGAAGTTTTTTTATGGAATAAAGTACAGCTCCTATCGTATAAAAAACACCTCCAGCAAATAATAATTGTAATCCTTCTGTTGAAAAGCTAGTCATTAACGGTTTAATTGCAAAAACAATTTGCCAACCCATTAAAACATACATAATAGTAGAAATTTTATCAAATCTACCTGTAAAAAAGAGTTTTAGAATTACACCAATAAGAGCAAAGGTCCAAGTAAATCCAAAAATAACCCATCCTAACGTTCCTTCTAAAACAATGATCGTATAAGGCGTATAAGTACCCGCAATTAAAATATAAATTGCAGCATGATCAAAAATATTTAACTTTCTTCTCAGAATAGGTTCTTTAGCTGCATGATAAAAAGTAGATGCTGCATATAAAACAATTAAACTTAATCCATAGATAAGTAAACTCGCTGGTTTCCAAAAACCAGTATAATTAAAAGATTTGATAACTAAAAAAGGCAATGCAATTATACTTAATAAGAGTCCGAATGCATGAGTTAAAATATTTAATGTTTCTTCGCTCTTAGAATACTCGTGATTTAATTCTTTCTTCATTTAGTTTTATTGGTATCTTTCATGTATAACTCATCCGAAGATAATTCATTGTATAAGATTTCAAATGTTTTTTCTTTGACATCTTCTAAGTTCTCAAGTGTTAATCCTTTTGTCTCAATAAATTGATGTTGACGAACTCTAAAAGTACCCATCCCTCCTTTTAAAAAATCCCAGGAAAAAAATCGTTTACAATCATAATAGGTTTGTGGAACAATTGGAATTTGGTGTTGTATCGCCAGACTAAAAGCTCCTTTTTTAAAGGGTGCTAAAATCACATCTTCAGTTGGCACCAGTCCTTCAGGAAAAATTCCAATACTAGTACCACCATGCAATCGTTTTTTTGCCATGTCAAAAACTCTTTTTCTACTTGCTGGGCTGCTTCTATCTACCATAATAACCACTCTCTTATAGAAAAATCCAAAAACAGGAATTTTAACTAATTCTTTTTTACCAACAAAAACAATGGGGTTTTTACTCAATACAATTAGCACAAACGGATCCATAAAAGAAGCATGATTTGGGCAAAACATATAACTCTGATTTCTATCAAGCTCTTGATCGATTTGCTTTTTAATTCTAAAACCCATTCCATAAACGAGCACATAAGACCAAGCTCTAACTAGCTTCCAAAAAGCCGGATAATAACTGTCTTTTGCAGTAAGAACTAAAAGAAAAGGAGCCATCAATAGAATAGTACAAAACATTAGAATGTAAAACCACAACCTCCAAATTAGCAAAAAAGGAATTTTTATAAATTTCATAAAAGCGAATGTAGTAATATTCTTTTGTTTGATTCATTTTATATTGAAAACTGTATTTTTGTTCTCATAAAATCACAACAATGTCTAGAATATTAACTGGAGTTCAAAGTACAGGAACTCCACATTTAGGAAATCTTTTAGGGGCAATTTTGCCTGCTATAGAAATGTCTAATGATCCAAAAAATGATGCGTTTTTATTTATTGCTGATATGCATTCGCTTACTCAAATAAAAGATGGAAATGAGTTAAGAGAAAATACTTATAGTACTGCAGCAACTTGGTTGGCATGCGGACTAGACATTAATAAAACTGTTTTTTACAGACAAAGTGATATTCCTGAAGTAACAGAACTTACCTGGTATTTAAGTTGTTTTTTTCCATATCAAAGGTTAACATTAGCGCATAGTTTTAAAGACAAATCTGATCGCCTTGCCGATGTTAATTCTGGACTATTTACCTATCCAATGTTAATGGCTGCAGATATTTTATTGTATGATGCAGAGATTGTTCCTGTAGGAAAAGATCAATTGCAACATTTAGAAATGTCTAGAGATGTAGCTAACCGATTTAATAATGTAGTTGGAGACACTTTAATTCCACCTACTGCAAAAATCCAAGAACACACAAAGTTAGTTCCTGGCACCGATGGTGAAAAAATGAGTAAATCAAGAAATAATGTGATTAACATTTTTTTATCTGATAAAAAATTAAGAAAACAAGTAATGTCTATTACTACCGATAGTAGATCTTTAGAAGACCCAAAAAACCCAGATACCGATAATGTATTTGCTTTGTATAAATTATTAGCTTCTGAAGGTCAGATTGCTGAAATGAGAATTAAGTATGAAGGCGGAAATTATGGTTACGGGCATGCAAAACAAGAATTGTACGAGCTTATAATAGATAAGTTTGCCATTATAAGAGAGCGTTATTCTTATTTTATGGATAACAAAAATGAAATTGATAAAGCTCTAGAAGTTGGTGCAGAAAAAGCTAGAAAAGTTGCTAGTGAGGTATTGCAAAGGGTACGATCTAAAATTGGATATTAAAAAAAAGCTTCACACATGTGAAGCTTTTTTTAATTACTATAAATTTTTATATCCATTGACAAATTATACCGCCCATTAAAGCAAGAGTAACGATCCAATAACCCGCATTAATTGCAACATATTTTACTGTTTTTCTTTCAAACATTGCTTGTGTTGCTAAAACTGGTAATATAAAAAATATTCCACTTAAAGTTCCATGAAGTGCCCCATGTTTAAACGTCCTGTAGTTTGTTCCATATTTCGCCATAAAATCGTTGAAATACGTTAAGGCATCACCTGAAAGCTCCGTTGCTCCAGATTCCATTAAACTAGAATAAACTCCTGTTTGATGTATAACTATAAATTGTAAAAAGAATGCCATTAAAAAACTAAAAACATAACAAAGGATAAAAATCAATGCCATATTTCCTCCTTTTAAAGATTCTTCTGTAAATCCTAATTGTTTCATCCAAGCGTTTTGAAATAACAATGGTCCGTACCAAATAAATCCCATGATTAAAGGGATTAATGCTGCTAATGCAAAAATTAAAAAATTTGTTTCCATGATAATAAAGTTTTGGTTTGTATTCAAATATAAACAAATAAAATACTGATTTACAATTCACTAACCGTTAATCGTCTTTTTTTCATTGTTTCCTATAAGCTCTAAAAAAGAAAAGAATGAGGATTAAAGGTATGTTGGCTATAAAAAACAATAAAAGTTCTTCTTTGTAGAGAAACAAGTTGTCAAAGTTTCTTCCCCAATAAGAAATTGTAGAGAAGAAAACTCTTATAAAGCTGATTAAAACAAAAATACATGTTCCTATAAGTAACCAATTCTTTTTTTCCTTATTCTCTTTTTGATAAATATATTCTATAAAAAAAATAAAAGGGAGAAATAGAAATAAGTTAACCGTATAAAAATGTCTTACTAATGTGGTAACATGCATAGCTGCTATTAGTGCTGTCTCTTATACACATCTCCGAGCCCACGAGACCGTACTAGATC